>JAHFHG010000031.1 GCA_023247035.1 Candidatus Omnitrophota bacterium | reverse complement strand
TTTGGTCGCACAGCACACACAAACGGGAGTTGAAGGGAGCCGCTCAGAGTCCGAATTATTTTGCGACAGCAAAATAAGAAATTGAGGACGGAAGCGCTAAATCATCCGGGCGCAAGGTTTCATTTTATAATCCATACCGTGGAAGATTATTTCATGCGCGAAGCGCTCAAGCAGGCCAAGCTTGCCCTGGGGAAAGGCGAGGTCCCGGTGGGCGCGGTGGTGGTTTATAAAAATCAAATCATCGCGCGGGCGTACAATCAAACGGAAATGCTCCGCGACCCCACGGCGCACGCGGAGATGATCGCAATGACGCAGGCCTCTTCGTTTCTTTCCGAGAACACTCAAGACCACCGCGGTTCCCTGGAAGGCACGACAATGTACGTGACGCTCGAGCCGTGCTCGATGTGCGCGGGCGCGCTGGTGCTGAATAAATGTGAAAGGCTGGTTTACGGCGCGCTCGACAGCAAGGCCGGCGCGTGTGAGAGCCTTTATCACATTACCCGGGACGACCGTTTGAATCACCGCCTCAAGGTGCAGGGCGGTTTTATGCAGGACGAGGCGAAAATTTTTTTGCAGAATTTTTTCAGGACGCTGCGGAAGGAAAGAAGATAAATCAAATTCGAAATTTTGCATTTTGATTTTTGATCTTTCGAATTTATTGGAGAGGTCGCATAGCCCGGCCTAGTGCGCTCGCTTGGAAAGCGAGTAGGCCCGAAAGGGTCTCGCGAGTTCGAATCTCGCCCTCTCCGCCAGTTTTATTTTGCACAATAAATTCCTTCAAGTTGAGGAAGGTCATTAGGAAATTAAAGAATGGTTTCAGCAATTTCTATCGAACACCTCACAAAATATTACCGCAATTTTAAAGCCCTGAATGACGTTTCGCTTGAAGTCGCGGAAGGCGAATTTTTTGGCTTTCTCGGCCCCAACGGAGCCGGCAAAACCACCACGATCAGCGTGATCACGGGCCTTGCGAATTATCAAAAAGGAAGCGTGCACGTTTTTGGCTGCGACGTGGGCGCGGATTACAGGACCACGCGCGCTTTGATCGGGCTTGTGCCCCAGGAATTCAACTTTGATCCGTTTCTTTCCGCCGAGCAAATTCTGAGTTTTGAAGGAGGCTATTTCGGCATTCCGTGGCGGGAGGCCAAACAGCGGGCCCAGGAGCTGCTTAAACTTTTTGATCTGGCTGAAAAACGCCACGAAGGTTATAAACGTCTTTCGGGAGGCATGAAGCGCCGCCTCCTCATCGCCCGCGCGCTGATGCACCGGCCTAAAATATTGATTCTCGATGAGCCGACCGCGGGCGTGGATCTCGAACTCCGACACCAGCTTTGGGATTTTTTGCGGCGGCTCAACCGCGAGGGGACGACGGTCGTATTGACCACGCATTATATTGAAGAAGCGGAGAAACTGTGCAGCCGGATCGGCGTGATTCACAAAGGTTCTATTGTGGCCCTGGACTCGACAGAGACATTGATTCGAAAAATGAGCGGCGATCAGGTTGAACTTTTCCTGAAAGCGAGGCTGGACTTCTTGCCTGTTTCCCTTAAGAGTTTTCAGATTTTTCTCGAAGAGGAAGGCCGGAAGCTGCGTTTCGAGGAAAAAAACGACGCTGTCCCTAAAATTTTGAAGGCCTTGCACCAGGAAGGAATTGAAATTGAAAAGATTGATATCCGCCGGCCCACACTGGAGGACGCGTTCCTCAAGCTGGTCGGGAAAAAAGACAAGGCCTTTGTCTTGGAAGAGGGAAAGGAATGAAGCCTCGGGTTGGTTTTCAAACCTTGGTGCGCCGCGAAATTGTCCGTTTTTTTTCGGTCTTTTCACAGACCATTTTCCCGCCGCTGGTCTCAAGCTTCCTGTATATCCTCATCTTCGGGTTTTCGCTCGGCGGCCGGATCCAGCAAATCCAGGGCATTCCTTATTTGATCTACCTGATCCCGGGCCTTCTGATGATGTACGTGATCGAGGGCTCCTACGCCAACACCTCCAGCTCGCTTTTCATCTCGCGCTGGGCCAATAATATTGAGGAGCTGCTTGTCACGCCGCTTTCCTATTTTGAAATGGTGCTCGCCATTCTGATCGGAGGATTGGTCAGGAGCCTTATGATCTCGCTCGGCGTTTACCTGGTGTCGCTCCTTTTTGCCCGTTTCCCGATTGCGCACCCCTTTCTGGTCCTGTATTTTTTGATTTTCGTCTCCCTTGTCTTTTCTTCGGTCGGGATGATCGTGGCGCTTTTTGCCGAGGAATTTGAACACCTGACGATCGTGACGACTTTTGTGATCACGCCGCTTATTTTTTTCGGCGGCGTTTTTCATTCGATCACTTTAGTGCCCGCGCCGCTGAGAGGGCTGACCGGTTTTAACCCCATTTTTTATATGATCAACGGAATGCGCTATTCTATGCTCGGCATTTCCGACGTGCCGGTCCAAAAAAGCATGTTCGTTGTTTTATTTTTTTGCCTCGCGCTTTTTTCGATCACGGTCTATCTCTTTAAAACAGGTTTTAAGCTAAGGAAATAAAATCAAACGGCGAGGACGTCAATGCTGACAACCTTTTTATACCGCAAAGGAAAGCCCCTTGAAACAAACGTCTCCCGGGCGCAGATGCTGGCCGCGCTCTCCGAAAAAGACGCGCTTCTTTGGGTGGATTTAGAAGCTCCTAATGAATTTGAAAGCGATTGTTTGGTGGAAATTTTTAATTTTCACGGCCTGGCCATTGAGGATTGCATCACGGATGTCTCGCACCCCAAGGTGGACGATTACGAAGAGTATCTTTTTCTTGTCATGCACGCCGTGGAATTGAAATCCAAAGACGTCCTTTCACCCCTTGAACTTGACGTGTTTCTGGGCAAAAATTACGTGGTCACGTTCCACAAGGATCCGGTCGAAAGTATGGATCGGGTTCGCGAAAAGGTCCGCCGAAAAATGGAATATGGCATGGACGGAGGGGCTGACAGACTCGCCTATTCTATCCTCGATCACTTGGTCGACAATTATATTCCCGCGCTGGAGCAGTATGAGGAGAGAATCGATAAACTCGAAGATGAGATATTCAATCCCGCCCGCCGCCAGGGCTACCGTTATGCCCTTTCAACCATTATGCAAATTCGGCGTGACATTTTTCAGTTCCGCCGTATCGTGGCGCCGCAGCGGGACACCCTGAACTTTTTAACCCGCAACCCAACGCCTTTTATCAAGACGGAAAACATGATTTATTTCCGGGATATTTATGATCATCTGTTCAAAATTTACGGCACCGTCGACGGCTTGCACGACGCCATGACGGGCATCATTCAGGCTTATTTTTCCTATTCCTCCCATCAATTGAATGAAACCATCCAGCGCATGACCCTGCTGGCGACGCTGACGATGCCCGCGATGATCATTGCCAGCATTTACGGCATGAATTTTAGATCGATCCCCGAATTGGCCTGGCCGCACGGTTATTTTTTCGCGCTCGGGTTAATGGCGTTGACGTCCCTTTCCTTGCTGCTTTTGATGAAGTTTAAAAAATGGATTTAAAGCCCGCGCTTTACGGGCTCGAGCTCGCCGAGGTTCAGGCCCTCATTCAAAAAAAGAAACTTCCCGCCTACCGCGCGGCCCAGCTCCTGGATTGGATTTACAAAAAACATATTTTTTCTTGGGAAGAGGCCGGGAATTTGCCCGCGGCATTTTGCGGAGCGCTTTCGGATTCATTGGAATTGTCGGGCCTTGTCCTTGCGGAGGTCCGCAAATCGGAAAACGGCGAATCGGAAAAGTTTTTATTTAAAACGCGGGACGGGCAATTTCTGGAAAGCGTTTTGATCGAGCAGCGGGGGAGGCGCACGGTTTGCGTTTCGACCCAGATCGGCTGCAAAGTCGGCTGCATTTTTTGCGCGAGCGGGAAGGGAAAATTCGGCCGCAATTTGACCGCGGGAGAAATCGTCGAGCAGGCGGCCTGGATCGAAAAAAAAACCGGCCGGAAAATCACGAACGTGGTTTTTATGGGAATGGGCGAGCCGCTTGATAATTTTGAAGCGACGATGAAGGCCCTGAAGATTCTTCAAGCCGGCTGGGGATTCGGGCTTGGCGCGCGGCGGATCACGGTCTCGACTTCCGGCATTACGCCGAAGATCGTGGATTTCGTCAAAAGAAGCGAAGGGCGCGTCAGGCTTTCGGTTTCTCTTCATTCCAGTTCTGACGCCAAGCGGACGGAGCTTGTGCCGGTCAATAAAAAGTACGGCTTAAAAGAGCTCACCCAAACCCTGAATAAAATCCACCGTCAATTGAAAAGGGAGATCACCTTTGAGTACACGCTCATCGCGGACGTGAATGATTCTCGCCGGGAAGCCCAAGGCGTTGCCCAAATCGCAAAGCCGCTCCAGGCGAAGGTGAACCTGATCCCTTATAATCCTATCCGGGAAATGGACTTTAAAACGCCTTCTCCTTTGCAGGTTGAGGCCTTCCGTAAAATCATCGAGCAATCCGGAATCCGCGTGACGGTGCGCCAGACCTCGGGCCAGGACATTCACGCCGCCTGCGGCCAATTGCGGCTGATCCGGGAAAATCGAACTCATCCCTCGATCGTTAAATTATAATCCCACAATTTGGCGAGCTCAGGCCGCGCGTGATAAAGCAAGCCGAGTTTCTTAGAGAAAAAACCGTTCGTCATTCCGTCAAGCAGGGCGGTCAATTCATCCATCCGCAAAAGCTTTTCAACGTATTCGCGTTCGGAGCCGGCCGGACTGAAGACAATATCCATTTGCAGGCGCCTTCGTTCGTAAAAAATGCGCGTGGCCTCCGCCAGAAGGTCGCCTCTGAGTTCCACCATTAATTTTTCCCGTGAGTCGATGGACGTCTGGGCCGAGCTCCAGACGAAATCCGACAAGTCCCAGCTCAGGTCCATATCCCATGCCTTTTTCAAATCATTCGGCCCGAAAATAAATTCATCAGGCGTCGTGGTGCCGCCGCGGTCAATGTCGATATTGTTGTTCATGGACATATTCCGCCCGAACGAAAAACGCGGCAAAAGGGAACTCAAGCGCGAGGCCGTATGCCACCGCTTGATCTTGCCGTTTTTTACGTTGGCATAACGGATCACCGCTTTATGGACTTCAAGGGCTGAAGGCTCGGATTTGACGAGCTCCTTGAAGAGCCGGAATTTTCCGGGGTCGAGGGGATTCAGATCCGGCTTGGGCGAGGTAATATGGTCCGGCAGGATCGGATATTGAATAAAGCCGCTGCCCGTGACGGCCACGAGAATTTCCGTATCCGCTTCAATGAGCGCAAGCCCGCGGATATCCGTTTGCTCGAGGCCTTCAAAGAGCTCCTTCCAGCGGTCCTCGTGAGGCTGATAGGCATAAACTCCTTTCGGAGTCCCCGCGAAGAGCCGGCGCTTTTTGGGCGAGTAAATCAGATGCCGGCAATCGGCCGAACGCATTCCGCTTGTGGAAAGGGCGCGCCACGAAAGCCCGGCGTCGGCGCTTTCAAAAACCCCTTTTCTCGTTGCCAGCCACAATAAGGGAAGGTCTTTGGACGGGCTGCTCAGAAGGGCGTAAAAATCAGAGGCCTTTTCAGGCTCTGAAGAATCTTCCGGGAAATCCTCCGCGTCTTTCAGCGCCTCTTCTAAAAGTTCCGTTTTAATTTGATTGGAAGCCGGGTTCAAAGAGAAGACCGTATCGAACCGCGTAAGGTCCTTTGAAATATAAAGATGTTCCTCCGAGGCGACAAAAAGCCTGTCGTGGATAAAACGGATGATTGAAATCCGCTCGCGCCTGAAGCGTTCAAAGCGAAACCAGGTTTTGCCCTGATCGTCGGATTCCCAAAGCCCGCCTTTCGTGCCCAAAAACCAGTGTTCCGGATCCTCCGGCAGGATCTCGAAGGCAAGGGCGGATTTTTCCGCGTCCGTTTTTCCGTCAAAAATCCGTTTCCAGTTTTTTGTTTTTAAATCTACTGAAAACGCGCCGTCCCGGGTGAGCACAAAAACCGCGTCCGGGATTTCTTTAAAGGAGACGAGGCGGTTAATCTTCGCCTGAAGCGTTCCTCCGCCGGCCTGAACGTTTTTCCATTGCCCGCCGGGGAGAAAGTTCTCGAAGATTTGATGGTCCGAAGCCACGAGGACATTGCCCGGACTTGACGGGTGCGCCACGACTTCTTTGAGCTGTTGAAAGGCAGGCGGCTGGGCTGGTTTTTCCCAATTCTGAAAGGCGGATAAAAAAGCAAAGAGCATAAGACCAAGAACAAGTCTCGAAATTATTGCCAGAACATTGCCATCCCAGCGGCGCTTTGTTTGGGCAGGGAACTGACATGCTTGTTCCCTGCTTTGCTGGAGGAACTTAAAGGGATGGTTTCGTTTTGATTTCATATTTCACCTCGTTGTTATGAATTTTAATCATAATTATTATGATATATATAAATAAGTCAAGTAAAATTTTCATCTGAATTAAATTTCGTGGTATATTTCCGCACTTTTCAAAGGAGGAGTTCCTTATGGGTTTTAGATGCGGAATCGTGGGCCTTCCCAATGTAGGAAAGTCCACTATTTTTAATGCGCTCTCAAAGGCGAAGGCCGAGGCCTCGAATTATCCTTTCTGTACGATCGATCCCAATAAAGGCATTGTTCCTGTTCCCGATCCCCGCCTGGATGCCTTGACCGGGCTTTATCATCCGCAAAAAACCACGCCGACCACCATCGAGTTTTACGATATCGCCGGCCTGGTCAAAGGAGCCTCGGAAGGCGAGGGCCTGGGCAATCAATTTCTCGGACACATTAAGGAAGTTGAGGCGATTTTGCATGTGGTGCGCTGTTTTGATGATCCCAATATTATTCACGTTTCGGGAAACGTCGATCCGGCGCGGGATATCGAAGTCATCAATACGGAACTTTGCTTGAAGGATCTGGAAACCATTTCCGCGCGGTTTGAGAAAACCGAAAAACTCGCCCGCTCGGGGGACAAAGAGGCGCGCGAGAAGCTGCCGCTTTATGAAAAGGTCAAAAAGGCGCTGGAAGAAGGGCTGCCGATCCGGCTGCTTGGATTGAACGATGAAGAAAAAAAGGCAGTCCGCGATTTGGCGTTTTTAACGGTCAAGCCTGTGCTTTACGGCGCTAACGTTGCGGAATCGGATCTGCCTAAGGGAAACGCGTGGGTGGACGAGGTGAAAAAAATTGCCGCCAAAGAAGGGACGGAGGCCGTCGTGATCTCCGGCAAAGTGGAATCCGAGCTTGCGGATTTATCAGAAAGCGAGCGGCAGGAATTTTTGGGCGCGCTCGGGCTCGAGGAAGCCGGATTGAACTCCCTGATCCGGGCGGGATACCGGCTGCTGGATTTGATTACGTATTTTACGGCGGGTGAAAAAGAAGTCCGGGCCTGGACCGTTCGGCGCAGCACGAAAGCGCCTCAGGCCGCGGGCGTGATCCACTCGGATTTCGAACGCGGTTTTATCCGCGCTGAAGTCATGAGCTGCAACGATCTCATCCGCTTAGGTTCCCAGGCCGCGGTCAAAGAGAAGGGCTTGCTGCGGATCGAAGGCAAGGATTATACCGTTGCCGACGGCGATATTATGCTTTTCAGGTTTAATGTGTAGACAAGCCTTCCCCAGATTCCATAGAATTTTCAGTAACGACGAATTACAATACGCCTTAGACGATTCAAAACCCCTGCTTCCCCGAAAAATTCACTATTTCTTTTTATCAATCCTTATCAATATTCCCACTTTCTAATAAGTTATTTGTAGCGCTTACAAAGTGATGCTATAATTCCTGACCTCTTAACTATGCCGAATCCGCATCGGTTAAAAAAGCTTATCATCCGAAGATTCATAAGCTTAACACTCCTCTTTTCTTTTTTGTTTCAGCAGATCAATCTTCCCGCAGCTTGCGCAGATTCAAAAAAAATCCGGCCGGCAATTCTCTTAAACCCCCACGAAATTCTCAGCCGCCTTTCGCTGCCTTCCGAACTCGGCTCCCTGGAAGAAATCCATTCCGGACAACACAACCGGCTGGTGATCCTGGTTCAGGACGCCCACGCCATTGCCGACGCTCAGAAAAATATCCGGAAAATCATTGAGCATTTTCAATCTGAATACGGGCTCAAGTTGATCGGCCTCGAAGGGGCGTCCGGGCCGCTGGACGCGACTCTTTTCCGCGCCTTTCCGGATTCCAAAATTCTAAGCAGCGTGTTTCAAAAATACTTGGAACTCGGAGAGCTGTCAGGAGGCGCTGCGGCGGCGGTGTTAAACCCAGGGGAAGCGGATTATTATGGGATTGAAAATCCTTCGCTTTATGAGGAATGTATCGATGCTTTTTTGGAATCTCTTGCAGGCGAGGCGAGATTTTCTGAAAACTTAGAAAGTCTGGATCAAAAATTATCCGAACTTAAAACAAAATATTATTCTCCCGCCCTTTTAAAACTCGACCGCAGGCTTGAGGATTTGGAGAAAAGAAAAATCGATTTGGTCGAATTTCTCTTTGCTTTTGCAGGGAACGGCCGTTCCCCGCTTCACTCCCGCTTCCCCCAAATTTCCGCGCTGCTTTCCGAAGCACAAAAAGCGCCGGTTCGATCCAAAGAAAAATTGCGCCGCGAAATCCGGCCGCTCATCGGACAAATCCGAAATAAAATCCGAACGCGATCGGAGCAAAAGGAATTTAACGGCAAGCTGCAGGAATACGAAACCGAACAAATTTCCGCTGAGCATTTTGCGGCGTTTCTCGTGAAGCGGGCTGAAACATATCAAGTTCCCGTTTCGCTGTCTGCGGAATCCGAAACGCAGATTTCCCGCCGCGCGCTGCTTATGCAAATGAAGGGCGGGGATTTTTTCCGCGAATTCCATCAATTTATAAGCGAGATCAAAGAAGGGCTGTTTCAAAATCGAAAACAGCGCGCGCTTGATTTGGCCGCGCGAAGGTTAGCCCTTCTTCATAAGCTGAACCAAAAAACGCTGGCTTATGAGGAGTGGGACGAGCTGTTGTCTCAAGCCGGGCCGCCCCGGGCCTCCGAACCTTTCAAAACCGGCAAGGAGATTGAAAAGATCCTCCGTAATTTCCAGAAAGAATTTCAACCCGCCGCGCGATTCTACGAAATATCCCAGAGACGCGACGCGGCATTTTTGAAGGCGCTTACGGAATTGATGAATCAAAAGAGGCGGAGCGTTTCTCTTCTTGTCGCGGGAGGATTTCACACGCACGGCCTGACCGCGCTCTTGAAAGAAAAAGGAATTTCTTATGTTTTGATTTCGCCTGCGATTCAAAATCTTCCGGAAAAAATTCCGTACCTGGATTTTATGCAGGGAAAGGTGTCGTGGCGGGATTATTTTAAAGTTGAAAATGGAAAAATTGATTTGTACGAGGCCTTCGCGCGGGCGGCGGGGGATCGGCTGTTGGGGCAGGCCGAAGCCGGAAGGCGGAAGGCGGAAGGAAAATCTTTTCAAAACGATTCCTTCGGCCCTCGGCCTTCCGCCTTTCACCTGCTGAAGTCCTGGCGCGACCAAATCATCAGGACGCTGGCTGCAGCGGGAAATCTCGAAAAGGCGGGCCAGTATACCCGTTTCTTGGACCGCGCCGCGGCTCCGGATTCCCGGCGCGCGTTTTATCCGCAGCAAAAAGAATGGCTTGAAAAAGTCGGCCGTTTTGTCGAGGGCCTGCGCGATTTGAAAAATCAAAACCGGCTGACCGCGGAAAATATCATCTCCTTAAGCCGGCCGCGCTCCGGCCTTTTGCATTCCCAGGGCGCTCAATTCCCGGCTGCGGCCGGGGGGCTGGTTCAAAGGTTCCCTGTTCCTGCCGGATGGTTTTTCGGATTCTCCAAACCGCGCTCTGAAGTTCGCGCGATTACCCCCACGGGCTTGGAAGAACAACTCACAAATCCTGCGTTATTGTCTGCGGATATTCGGAAGGGATTTTTTGAAAAGGATCGCAACGGTCTGCAGTACGGGTTCGAGGCTATGGCAAAAGGGTTAAATACGGCGCTTCGCAATCATGAATACTCCATTCACAGCCAAAATACGGAGGAAAGAAAAAAGGGGCTCGTCCGGTTTTTTGAAACGCTCCTTTACCATCTCAACAAAGATTTTTTCTCCGAAGACCGGGACATTTATAAATTCCTGGCCACAGCGATCGCCGGAGTCATTGACCGGGAAATTTTGGATAAAATACGTGATCCCAATGGGAGATTACCTTTTGCTGAAAGACAGATCCTTCCCGTTTCGCCGGAGCGGGCGCGGCAATTTGTTCAAAGGTTCAATGAGATTTATTACATTTTGGATTGGGAACGGAGGCCGAAACATTGGTTGAATCAAATTTTAAAAGACCTCCAGCCGGGCGCTTTTTTGCCTTTTGCTCTAAACTTTGATGATTATCCGTCGGACAGGATCCAAGCATGGGCGCGGGCTCTTTACAAAGAATTCGGCGAAGATGCGCTTCCTTTTCTTCAGATCAAAACAGCGCCGCCTCTTTCCGACCTGGTTTTTTCCCCGGAAGGAGAGGCCGCTTTGATTTTAGGCGATTCCAAGACGGGAAAATCCTCTCTCAGCGTGGCGATGCAAGGGCAAGGTTTCAAACTGAGCGGGGAATCCGACTCCGGCTATTTTATGCTTGAGATTCCGGGGTATCTCTTAGCGGGTTCGATGAATGAACTCACCCAGGTCCGGGCGCGTGCTTGGAAGACAGATGTTGTGGGCGACGCTGAAAAGCGGTTCATTCGCCTTAAAAGGACGCTACCCCAAATCGGGATCGTCCGCACGGTCATTACCCTGGATCACGCCCGCGCCTTGACGCGCGGAAAAAATAATCAGAAGGAGAAAATTTTGACCCACGGAAACGCATTTACGACTTCCATAACCTTCCGGGAAAATTTAAATTTCCTGCCGGCCCTTCAATCCCAGTCCCATTTAGATTATCCCCTCGAAGTCATTGAGATGCGTCATAGGATCACAGATGAAAGCGGCTATAAAAAAGCCGCCCGCCGTCTTTGGGATACGATCCGCGCGCTGCGGGACCAGGAACGCTCCGGCTCCGGGTTCGACGGGGCTTTTAATTTGGAAGCTCATCCCTCCGCCCGCTCCGAGGCGCGGGGCGAGGAAACGCCGGCAAATGGTGAGGCTGTATTTCCCCGGGTGGATGCGGAATTTATTAGAAAAGTTATGGGCCAGTCCGTGGAGCCGGAACAACTTGCCGCTGCGTTGAATCAAAGGCTGCGCGAATTTTTCGAACCGCTTCGCGCTCAAATCGTCCGCCGCAGTCCCGATTCTCAAATCCCCCGCTCTTACACGGGAACGCTTGAACGGAAAATTCCTCCTAGGACCGAGTCCTTTTGGGAGAGAGTCGGCGGCAAAAGCTTCAAATTTCAACTGCGAATTTCCGATATGCCACGGCAAATCGAAAATGCGACATTGCCTGAAGAGAATCGTATCGAGTTGTCTTATGTTCCTGACGAGGATTCCTATTTTATAACGGAATGGACTGATGGACATTTGAATGGCAGACCTGTTCTTTTTGATGTCTCTGTAAAAGAAAAGCGCCCCGAAATAGCCAGGCCCAGCCGCTCTGAAGCGCGGGCGAATCACACGAACGCCGAACAGGAAACCGCAAAAAAAATTCGAAATTTTGCCGGACACCTGAGGAATGACGATCAAAGCCGATTGCTGGTAATCGCGGAAACATTCGAAGAAATGGGCGGGATTCGTGAAGATCAAACCGGGCTGGAAAAGTTCGAATCTTTAGCGGAAAAACTCACGGCTCTTTCCCCCGTGCTCTTGTGGATGGAGTCAAGTTCTGACCGGGACCGGTTGTCATTCTGGCCGGAACTTATAACAACGGTTCACGGGCTCATCCGTAGTCTTCTGGCAAGGCTGCACGCTTATACCCTTTCTCGAGCGAAGAAGCAGGATGTCCTCGAGGCTCAGGGGTATTTGAATCTTTATGAACAATTGCTCGACCGCAACGAATATATCCAGACTTCCGGGATATCGCGCGGCCAGCTTGGGTTCCGCTTGGGTTTGATGAATAAGACGGCCTTGGCATGGATGATGCATTTTCGAGATACCCACAATCCCGAGGATTCCAATCGGGCTTTACGGCTGACGCTTCGAGCCGCGGAGTTTTTGCCGCAGGCCGCAGATCAAATTCAATGGACGCTTCCCAATTTCCGGATTTTAGGCGCGGAACTGGGGCAGGTCGGACGTTTCGGGGAGGCTCTTGGAGTGCTGCGCGCGGGCGCGGAAATTGCGTTGAGATACTTTGAGGAAGAGAACGTTGAAGAACAAATAAAGAAGTTCATATTTAGAGGATATCTCCCTTTAATACATCTTCTGGACAAAGCCGGCTCAATCCAAAACAGTGCCCTTTCAGCCGGCGCGATTGCCGATGCTGCGGCGTTATTCAAAGAAGTGGAATCCCGCCATTCCGGCCCGCTGCCGGCGTTTTCGGCGGACGATATCGAGAATTTTGGCGGAACCCTGGTCGATATTGCCAGAAGCTTGCGTGAGCAAATCCGCGAGCAGGCCAACCAGGAAATTTTGGATACGCGCCAGGGATATTTCAAGTTTTATGAGGAAATCCTAGGGAATCCCTACGTCTCCCAACCGGGAAAAGAGCTGCCTTACCAAATCGGTTTGGCGAACAAACTGACGCTGGCCTGGATTACGCGTTTCAGAAAGTCTCGAGACGAGGCGGACGCCGAACGGGCGCTCGAATTTATGACGCGCGCCGGCGAACTCCTGCCTCAAATCCCAGCCCAAGCCTCGTGGGTGCTTACCAATCACTTGGCTTTGGCGGATGCCCTGGCGAAAAACGGGAATCCTGACCGCGGTTTTAAAA
Source organism: Candidatus Omnitrophota bacterium (assembly GCA_023247035.1). Classification (GTDB taxonomy): domain Bacteria; phylum Omnitrophota; class Omnitrophia; order Omnitrophales; family Aquincolibacteriaceae; genus JAHFHG01. The sequence goes on along the minus strand of JAHFHG010000031.1, from coordinate 13,644 downwards.
TCTTGCAGGCGGGGTTAGAAATTTTATGGAAATACATTCAAGAAAAAGACGTTGAGGGGGAGGCAATGATTCGTCTGCCGCTGGTTTATCATTCCCTTCTGAAAGCGTACGCCGCCGATCCCTCCAAAAGGCAAGCCGTTCTTCAATCTGTGGGATTCGTGCACGAGAACGCAGAGTTTATTCTTAGCTCCGAGAGGAAGAGAGCATTGGAAGCCAAACATAAAAGGTTGCTGCTGTCGCAAGGAAAAAGTCCTTTGAAAGGCGCTTTGCCGGCAAGGGCAAGGTCCAGACCGCGCTCGGAGCTGCGCAAAGTTCATGCGGTTGCGAGAGGAGTTTTGGATTCTTTAAAAAACGATTGGGAACTTCCGCGGGCCTTGGCGCGGGATATCTCGGACACCGGATCTTCCTCCCGATTTCCCCGCTTGATTTTTGCAATCAACCGTCAGGCTGAGGACCCGAAATATTTCGCGCCCGACGAGCTCGCCTTCCGGCTCCGGCATCCGGATTACAGCGGAAGCCTCGATGCCGCCGTCCGAGATGGGATTGAACAAACGGCCCGTGTCACGGAAGATTATTTGAAAACTCATCCCAACGCGGAACTCAATTTTGCCTTTGCGTTTCCTGTGGTGAAGTCGAACCCACAGGTTCAGGAGTGGATTTTGGAATATATCGAGGCGATTCGAAATCTAAAAGAAAAGATGAAAGAAAAATATCCGCAAGCGAAAATCGAAGGGAACATTCGAATTTTAATGGCGCAGACTGAGAAAGAATTGCTTCCTGAATTTGTCCGAAGGGTCGAAGCCTCAGGCGTCGCTAAGATAATCCTCACGGACAGCCCTAGAGCCGTGGGTGAACTTGAAAAATATTTAAGGGAGAATGCTGCGCTTGTCTACGGCCTGGGCGAATCCGGGTTTCCTGTTGTGGCGCGGGATAAGGAGTTTGAATCGAGGATTGTGGTTTCAGAGCCCGCTCTTGAAACCGTATTCCCATTCGCCGTGGATATTTCCAATTGGCTTGCCCGGGACGGAATCGAGATTACGGCGGAAACGCTTTTGAAGATTCCCGAGATTCTTCCGGCCGGCGTCGCGGCCTTCAACGGGACCTCGCTTTCCATTACGATGAAGGCCCTTGAGGCCATTGCTCAGAGATACCGCATTGAATCTTATACGAAGCAAATGGCGTAATTCCGCTTGCCTCGGCTTGAATTTCCTGCCTTTCCTCACGTTGACAAAAAAACAGATTGGTGAAAGAATGACCTCTTCCATGAACCCTTTTTACGCCATTTACCGCGATTTCAAGGCCTGTTTTGAAAGAGATCCCGCGGCTCGCACGCCTTTCGGTGTTGTCGAAGTCCTGCTTCTTTATTCCGGCTTTCACGCGATTCTGATCCACCGATTCAACCATCTTCTTCACCAATGCCGTATTCCGCTTCTGCCCCGGCTGTTCTCCCAGCTTGTCCGTTTCTTCACGGGGATTGAAATTCATCCAGGCGCGGGCATCGGGCCGGGATTTTTTATCGATCACGGAATGGGCGTGGTGATCGGCGAAACTACGGAGATCGGCTCGAACGTCACGCTTTATCAGGGAGTGACGCTGGGCGGAACCGGCACGGAGCGGGGAAAGCGGCATCCGACGCTGGGAGACAATGTCGTGGTCGGGGCCGGGGCGAAAGTATTGGGCAATATTAAAATCGGCAATCACGTGAAGATAGGAGCCGGCTCCGTCGTGATCCACTCCGTTCCTGACAACTGCACCGTCGTGGGGATCCCTGCAGAAATCGTCAAAAAGGAAGGCCGGAAGGTTTTAGAGATCAATCTGGATCACGGGGATTTGCCGGACCCTGTGAAGACCCTGAAGAACCGGATACGCGCCCTGCAAAAGGAGATCGAGGTTTTAGAGGAACAGATGAAAAGCGCCGGGATCAGAAAAAATGATCCTTCTTAACTTTAGTATTTGCCTTCTGTTATAACAATTCCACCCCTCCCTGCTTTTGACGCTCCCCCTAGGATGTGCTACCGTTAGTACGGCGTTTGTTGTCTTTATTGCTGCAGTAGTGGGACTTGAAATACGTTAAGCGCAATGCATAAAGCATGACCAGTTCTGAGCTGAAGCACAGAAATTTAGCTTTTATACTTTTTTATAGCTTTAGCTTGGAAGCGGAAGTGCTTTAGGCATTGCGTTTTTTTATTGCAGCAACAAAAAGGGAGGTGGGAAGTATGAAACTGGATATCCGGTTACTTACAGGGTCCCTGGTCGGCATGGTGCTGGGGCTGCATTATCACGGCGCCCTCGTCCACTATATGCCGCTTTTAACGGTGGGAGCCCTGATTTTGATGCTGAAAACGATTCGTACATAAAAAGCCGAACGTACGGATTTGACAGAGGAGGTGATTGGCGTGAAATTCGATGACAATCTTTTGGCGGGGTTATTTATAGGAATCACGATAGGTCTTCATTACGGGGTGTCACTCAGCTCGTTTATGCCGATTTTTCTGGTGCTGGGTGTGATTTACCTGCTCCGTTACGTGAAGGCCCGCTAATCGGGGTAAGCCCGCAATGTCTCGCTTATCTTAAGGTGAGCGATGAGAAAAGCGGGCTAACCGAATCTCGTGATGGGTTGGAGGCCGGGAACTCTCGTTTCCGGCCTCGCCCGCTGCTCGCCCGCTGAACTTTATTCTTCTTTATTGACATCCCTTTGCGTTGTTTTTACACTCCCTCGTATGACGCATTCCAAAGTCATCATTTATTCCGACGGAGGCGCGCGGGGCAATCCCGGCCCTGCGGCGATCGGCGTTTTCATCTGCGATGAAAAAGGAAATGCCCTGCAAGAGCATCACGAAGTGATCGGCGAAGCGACCAATAATATTGCGGAATACACGGCCGTTCTTGTGGGCTTGGAACTGGCCAAAAAATTAGGCGCCCGCGAGATTCATTATTTCGTCGACAGCCAGCTTGTGGCCAGCCAGTTGACCGGCAAGTACCGGATCAAAACCCCTCATATTCAGACGCTTTGCCGCCAAGTCAAAGAAAGAGAGAAGTCCTTTGATCGCGTGAAATTCCAGCAGGTTCCGCGCACAAATGAAGGCATTAGCCGGGCCGATAAGCTCGTCAATCTGGCGCTTGATTTGGCGGGACACTAAAGCAAGGAAAAAAGTAAAAGGAAAAATCCTGGCGGCCCTTCGCGATGTTCAAAAATCCCGAAGAAACACCGCACTTTTACCTTTTCCGTTTTTCCTTTTGATTTTGGGGAGGATTTATGTTTTCTATCCTGACGGCAGTCATTGGTTTAGCGGGAGGGCTGGTCAGCGGCCTTTTCGGGGTCGGGGGAGGCGTGATCTTCGTCCCTTTTTTGATTCTGCTGAAGAATTTTAATCCGCACGTTGCAGTGGGGACCTCTCTTGCCGTGATTGTTCCCACCGCCCTGGTTAGTGCAATCCAATATTCCAAGGCCGGAATGATCGATTGGCCGACGGTTCCCTGGTTATTAGCGCTGGCTCTTTTGGGCGCCTGGATCGGGGCCTCGATTTCGCTTCAGCTGAGCCCCATTCTGCTCAAACGGCTTTTTGGAATTTTCCTCCTTTTTCTGGCCGCGAAAATGTTCTTTTCCAATTAAGCCGACTTGTTATACTATGGATTCATATTTACTTGGACAAACGAACGTTCCCGCCCGGAGCTAATACTTGAATTTAAAGACACTGGACGCCCGCAATACGGTTATTTCTACTCTTGAAGCGCCTGCAAAAACCGAGCAGGGCCTCAAGGAGTATCTCCCGGCATTTTTTCTCGGGATTTTTAAATTTTTCGCCTCTCTTCAGCTCGCAATTTTTGTATTGAGCGCTTTGATTCTTATTTTAGCGGCAGGGACCTTCATCGAGTCTCTTCACGGGACCGAGGCCTCCCGGATTCTCATTTACGATTCTTCGTGGTTCACGTTTGTCCTGCTGCTTCTGGGCGTGAACGTGGCTGCCGCAGCTTTGGACCGCTTGCCTTGGAAGAGAAAACATTCCGGATTTGTGATTACCCATCTCGGCATTCTCGTCATTTTGGCGGGCTCCCTGGTCACCAAAGCCAAAATGATCGACGGCCAAATGGCGATCGGTGAAAATGAAACGGAATTCCGGATCACGCTTCCTCAGCCTATCCTTTATATTTACTCAGAAGCCGCGGGCCGCGATTGGATTTTTTCTCTACAAAAAAAGGCATTTCCCTGGCAGGGCGAGGCCGTGATTGCCGGGGGGCAGGCTCCTTTTAGCCTCAAGCAGACGGCTTATTTTCCGAAAGCCGGCGTGACGGAAAAAATCGAACGCGCGGAAGCGGGCCCGGCGGCTCTCAAGGTTGCCCTGCGCGGTTCTTTTGTGAATCACGATCAGTGGCTTGTGGAAAAGGATCCGAGGCTGGGAGAGGTTCGGCTTGGCCCCGCAATCCTTCGATTTACGGATCAAGAAATAGAAGAAATAAAATCCGATCCGGCCGCGGCGCAGGGTCATTTGGAATTCAAGTTTGAAAAAAAAACGCTCCGCCTTAACATTCCGTCGGATCTGAAACTGCCGCGGGACTTTTCTCTGGAAGACACTCCCTATAAGATTAAAATTTTGAGGCTGTTGAAGAGCGCCGCCGTGGCGGAAGGAAAGCTTGTGGATCAAAGCGCCGCTTCAGGGGGAGAATCCAATCCTGCGATTGAATTGGAGCTGGAGGGGCCGGACTTACTCGAAAAACACACCGTCTTCGCCAAGTTCCCTGATTTTCCGACCCTTCACGGGATGAAGCCGAGCGCGGCCGGGGCAAGGATTTTTTACCGCCTTCCCGAACACGGCGCGGGTGAAAAAAACAATGAACTTCGATTTGTCAAAAAGGGAAATGAGTTCCTGTATCAGATCCAAAAAGGCCCGCGCATCCAAAGCGGCAAGGTGGAATTATCCAAAGAAATTGATCTGGGCTGGATGGATTTGAAATTCAGCGTCGATACCTTTTATCCTTCTTCGCGCGCGCGGAAAATTTTTGAACCCCAGGCGAATACCTCGGAGAATCCGAAGCATATTTCGGCTGTTCAGATGTTGCTTGAAAAAGACGGGCAAAAAAAATCCGTTTGGCTGGAAGAGGGAGTCCGTCAAAGCGTGGATTGGAGCGGGGCGTCCTACCAATTGATTTATGGCCAAAAGAAGGCCCCTGCCGGTTTTAAATTAAAACTGCGGGATTTTCGAGTGGATTATTATCCGGGCACCTCCCGGCCGGCGAGTTTTGAAAGCGACGTGACCCTCAAGGACGACAGCCGCGGCGTAATTCGCGACGCGACGATTTCTATGAATAAGCCCTTGGTTTACCGCGGATTTCATATTTATCAGTCCGGATACAGCCTGGAAGAAGGCCGGCCGGAGGTTTCCATTTTCGCGGTCGGCAAGGATCCCGGCGTGCCCTTGAAATACCTGGGCGCGTTGATTATGGTTCTGGGAATTCTTCTGATGTTTTACACAAAGCGTTTTTCGTCTTCGCCCGAAATCGGAGGCCGTTCAATCCCATGAAAATTTTACCGCGAAAAATTTTTCTTATCGCGGCGTTGATCCTTTCCGTTCCTCCTTCAGCGTCGGCTCAGTCTGCTTATGACATCCTGGCCGAAATGCCGGTTCAGCACAACGGGCGGATCAAACCGTTCGAAAGTTTTTCCCGGGAAGCCGCACTGACGGTTACCGGAAAAAATAATTTTCAAGGTATCCCGCCGACGCGGCTTGTCTGGAACTGGATCGCGAAGCCTGAAAAATGGGCCCCGGAGCCGATGATTCCCGTGGCGCTCAAAACCCTTCAAGAAGAGTTTTCGCTGATGTTGATCCGGGGCCGCGTTTCTCCGGAAACGGTTCTTCACCACAGGGCCTTTATCGAAAAAACGCAGCACGCGATCATGAGGAAGGATCGAAAAGAAAAACTCTCTTTTGAAGATCAAAAAAGGATCGAGATTTATGATCGCGCCCTGTTTTTTCAGGAAATCGCCAACGGCAGCCTGCCCGGCTGGATCGCGCATCCGGACGATCCCAAGGCCGGGTGGCTTCCTTTAAAGGCGTTCGCCGGCGCAGAAGGGGGAGAATTACTCGCGCAATTTTTTCCTCCGGAAAAGGCCGCGCAGGTGAGCGGAAATTTTCAGAAGCTCCTTTTCCTCCTGCGCAAAGAGGGCGCCTCCGAAGAGTTGTTTGAGGCCGCCTCAGATTATGCCCTTTCTCTCGAAAATCTTTTTGAATCCCGCGGGATCATTTTGGATCATGAAACGCTGAAGCGCGAACTCGCCTACAATCGCCTGCGGCCGTTTAAGTGGGCGTGGAAACTTTATCTTTTAAGCGCGCTGTTTTTGACCGGCCTTTTGCTTTTTGAAAAAAAGGTGACGGCTTCTTTTATCTTTCAAAGCTCCGGATTAAAACAGGGCGCCGCCGCGGCCGGGCTTGTTTCGTTTCTCGCGGGATTCGCCGTTCACTTTTATGGATTTTTTCTCCGCTGTCTCATTGCCGGCCGGCCTCCGGTGACGAATATGTACGAATCCGTGATTTGGGTTTCGTGGGGCGTTGCGCTTTTTTCTTTGATCCTTTTCGGGGTTTACAGAACGCTTTTCATCCCTTTGACGGCGGGCTGCGTGGCCGGTTTTGCGCTGATTATTGCGGAAAGTTTTCCCGTCGTCCTGGACGCCTCTCTTTCGCCCCTTGTGCCGGTCCTGCGCAGCAATTTTTGGCTGACGATCCACGTCCTTACGATTACGCTCAGTTACGCGGCATTTGCCCTTGCCTGGGGATTGGGACACGGCGTCATTTTTTCTTTTGTCTTTTCCCGTGATCCTATTCAAGCCCACCAAAAGTTGTCCCGGTTCCTTTACCGCGCAATGCAGATCGGGGTGATTCTTTTGGCTTCCGGGACCGTGCTCGGCGGCGTCTGGGCCAATTATTCCTGGGGGCGTTTCTGGGGCTGGGATCCCAAGGAGACGTGGGCGGTCATCGCGCTTCTTGGATATTTGCTCGTGCTGCACGGAAGATTCGCGGGGTGGCTTGGGAATTTCGGAATCGCCGTCGGCTCGGTCGCTGCCTTTCTAGGAGTTATCATGGCGTGGTACGGCGTGAATTTTGTGCTTGCGGCCGGCCTTCACAGTTACGGTTTCGGCGGCGGCGGGGCGCCTTATGTGTTTGCCGTCGCAGGCGCGGATCTTTTGCTTATCGCTCTCGCGGCGTTCAGTTATAAACGAAATCAAAAAGCGGTCCCCTCTTTTTAAACTGTGTTATAACTTGAGTTCTGCAAATTTTTATTGTTCTCTCGTGACATGAGGGCAGGGAAGATGCGCGCCCGTTCTTTACTTTAAAGGATTGATTGCGCGAAAAGAAAATGATAAATTCCCAATCCAAAGAAGGTTCGGGCAGAAAACTTTTTTACGGGCTTTTCGTTTTCCCGCTTTTAATTGCCGTCGGAATGGCGATCCTTTTGTGCACGGTCGTGCTTTTGACGCGGGAAAGCGAGACTCCCGAATCCTTGATCACAGCGATTAAGACCGGCTCGCCCAGCAAGCGCTGGCAGAAAGCATTTGAACTGTCCAACGAACTGAACCAGGGCCGCGGGCTTATCCGCCAGTCCGGAGTGATGAAGGAAGTGATTCATATTTTGAATGATCGCCGGCAATACGACGCGAAGACCCGGTCTTATATGGCGATTGCGCTGGCCCGTTTTGAAGAGCCGGAGGCTGTCGCGGCGCTGCGAGCGGCATTAAGCGCTGAAGAAGAGCCGGCGGCGCAGATTTATTTGATCTGGGCATTGGGAATCAAGCGGGCCAAGGAAGCGGTCGATCAGATTCTTCCTTTTCTTAAAAGTCCCGAGGAAGATTTAAAGAAAATGGCAGCTTATGTAAGCGGGACTTTGGGAGATAAAAAAGCCGTGGGCGCTTTGGAGGCTTTGCTGGGAGACAGCTCGCGGGATGTCCGCTGGAATGCGGCCTTGAGCCTGGCGCGTTTGGGGAGTGGATCGGGATACGGAGAACTCTTGAAGATGCTTGACCGCCGGACGCTGGCCTCGTATCACGGGCTGCCTGAAGAAAAAGTCGAAGAAATTATGGTGAATGCAATCAAGGGAGTAACCCTTTTGAATCGGACGGAATCCCGGCCTCTCCTGGCCAGGCTTTCGAATGAAGATAAAAGCCTTAAAGTGCGTCAGGCCGCTATTCAGGCCTTGGAATATCAAAAGCAGTTTAGAGAGCCGAGCGCCCCCAATGAGTGACGCGCCGGTTCTTCCTCCTGCGCCGCCGGCGCCTAATCCTAAACCTGTAATCCCTCCGAAGCCCGCCGCCGGCAACGCAGTCTCTCAGGAAAGACGCCAGTTTATTTTCACCTGGCTCGGCCTTGCGTGGACCGCGTTTGCCCTGGCCACGGGAACGGCGCTCTCCACGGTTTTGCGTTTTATGTTTCCTAACGTCCTTTTTGAGCCCAAGACCTCTTTTAAGGCCGGCCGTCCGGATGATTATGAAATCGGAAAAGTGGATGAGCGGTGGAAAGAAAAATACGGCGTCTGGATTGTCCGCACGCTGGAGGGAATCTACGCCTTGTCTGTCGTTTGCACGCATTTGGGCTGCACGCCCAACTGGCTGGAGGGAGAACAAAAATTTAAATGCCCCTGCCACGGGAGCGGATTTTACAAGACCGGGATCAATTTTGAAGGCCCGGCGCCGCGGCCTCTTGAGAGACTCCGAATTTCTCTTGCCGACGACGGGCAGGTCCTGGTTGATAAAAGTAAAAAGTTCCAACAGGAAAAAGGGGAATGGAATGACCCTGAAAGTTTTCTAACGCCTTAAAGGACACGAGCGAGACGATGAGCGACTCCCCCGAAACAAAAAAGAGATTTCCTTTTCATTTATTTCCGTCAGGTTTCAAAATGCCTTCTTTCAGTTTTAAGGACTTCCGTCTTAAAACTCAGGTCGGCAAATCCATCTTCCGGCACGGGTATTCGGATGACGAGCGCGATCGGGCCCTGACGGTTTTGACCAACGTTTTCTTTCACCTTCATCCGGTCAAGGTGCGAAAATCCGGAGCGCGTTTTGGATTTACCTGGTGCGCGGGCGGCCTTTCTTTTTTTGTCTTCCTGACGCTTGTCGTGAGCGGCATTCTGTTGATGTTTTACTATCGCCCGACGGTGGAATACGCTTACAACGATATTATCGCGATGAGAGAGCACGTGCCTTTCGGGATTATGCGCGAACTCCACCGCTGGGGAGCGCACGCGATGATCATTACCGTGTGGCTCCATATGTTCCGCGTGTTTATGACGGGATCTTACAAGCCGCCCCGTGAATTTAACTGGGTCATCGGCGTCATCCTCCTGGTCCTGACGATGCTTTTGAGTTTTACAGGTTATCTTTTGCCGTGGGATCAGCTTGCGATTTGGGCGATTACCGTGGGAAGCAATATGGCCCGGGCCACGCCGTTTCTCGGGCACGAGGGGCCGGGCGCCGCCCTCCTTAAATTGGGAGATATCCAGCTTATTCATTCCGGAAGCGACGTGCGGTTCGCCCTGCTCGGCGGGAATTTTGTAGGCGCGGCCGCGCTCCTGCGATTTTACATTTTGCACTGCGTGGCCATTCCCGTAGTCGTGGTCATTCTTATGGCCGTCCATTTTTGGCGGATCCGAAAAGACGGCGGAATCAGCGCGCCTTTATGATTGAAACGTTCAAAGAAGCGGTCAATGCCTTTTCCTCACCGATGACCATTTTCACCGGAGCCGTTATTTTTTTCGCGCTTTTGGCCGCCTTCCCGAAATTTTTCACTTCCACTCCCGTGGCTTCCTCGATCCTTTTGATCATCCTCGTTTTTTTCGGCATCGGTTTGACCGACGACCATTTCCGCGCCATTGTTTCTACCCCGGATAATGTCCCGATCGTCGGGATGCTTTTTATCTTTGGCTACTTCACGTGGTTCGCGTTAAGAAAAGCGGTGGAGAACGACGAGCGCCTTGCCGCAGGAAAACCCGCGCGCGAAAAGGAAGAGGCCGAAGAGAAGGTGATGGTTTTCCCTTACCTTATTTATATCGAATTCGTGGCCGCTCTTTTTTATTCCATTATGCTGGTGCTGTGGTCGATCTTCCTTAAAGCGCCTCTCGAAGATCCCGCCAACCCCAGCGTTTCTCCCAATCCCTCCAAGGCTCCTTGGTATTTCCTGGGTTTGCAGGAGATGCTCGTTTACTTTGATCCCTGGATTGCGGGCGTGCTTCTGCCGACCCTGATTATTCTTGGCCTTTGCGCGATCCCTTATATCGACAATGATCCCAAGTCCTCCGGCTTTTACTCTTATCAACGAAGGCGGCACGGCATTGTGATTTTTCTTTTTGGTTTCTGGATTCTCTGGGTGCTTTTGATCATGATGGGGACTTTCCTGAGGGGCCCGAACTGGAATTTTTTCGGCCCTTTCGAGGAATGGGATGTCCACAAGCTGGTCCCGCTGGTCAACGTCAACCTTTCGGAATTTGTCTTTATCAAATGGCTCGGCGCCGGCCTTCCGAAGGAATGGTATCTCCGCGAATTGCCCGGCATCGTTCTGGTTCTGATTTACTTTGCGCTTCCTATTTTTGTATTAGCCGGAACGGTTTTTAAGAAATTCGTCGGGACTTTCGGAGCTGTCCGCTTCAGCATTTATATGATTCTTTTACTCACGATGGTTGCTTTACCCGTCAAAATGTATCTGCGGTGGGCCTTTAATTTGAAATACCTCGTGGCCATTCCGGAATACTTTTTCAATATCTAGCCGCCCCCATGCCGCCGCTTCCTCCCAAACTTTACGATCTGAAAAAGACGACCATCGCCTTTTCAATCGCCTCCCTTTTGCTTTTCATAGGACTTGTCGTCATGGTTCTTCAGGATTCGAGCCGGGAGTGGAAATCGTGGCAGCGGAGGTTTATGGAATACAACCGTCTGAAGGCCGAGGCCGATCTCGATAAGGCCCGCAAAGCGGTGGATGAAAAAAAAATTCAAGAATTGAAATTCCGGCTGGATTCCGCCAAAGCCCAACAGTCGGCCCAGGCAGGTGAAACCGAGAAGACCCAAAAAAAACTGGCGCAAATTGATATTGAGCTTGCCAAGGCCAAAACCCGCCCGCAGAATTTAAAACAGGAGCAGGATTCCGACCGTTATTTTTTCGAAGAATACCAAGCTCATCACCAGAAAGAAAAGGCGGAGAAATACAAGCAAAGGCTCGAAAAACGGGCGCCCGAGCTTGAAAACGCGAAACGGCAATTGGAACAGCTTGAAGCCAAGCGCGAGGCGGAAACCGCCCGGCTTTTTCAATTTAACGAGGCGCAGCGAAAACTCGAAAAAGAAATCGGGAAGATCCGGCAGGACCCCGGTCTTTTAGAAAAGAAGGTCAAGAAATTCAGACAAAACTGGGTGAACGCGGTCTTGAATGCGCCGATGCTGGATTTTATCCGCCCCTCGCTTCAGATCCAGCAGATCGTGGTGGAACATTTGTACGACGATTACTACTTCAGCAAGCCGCAAAAAGTCGACCGCTGCATTACCTGTCATCTCGGCATTGATCAAAAAGAATTGTCCGCCTCGGGCGGAAAAGACACGCCCGCGCCTTTTAAATCTCACCCGCGCCTGGATCTTTTTCTTTCCGCGGATTCTCCGCACCCGATGGAAACATTCGGCTGTACGGTCTGCCACGGGGGAAGCGGGCATTCCGTAAGCTTCGTGACGGCCGCGCACACGCCTCAAAATAAAGAGCAGGCCGTGGCGTGGGAAAAGGAATATCACTGGCATCCGATGAAGCATTGGGCGGAGAAAATGCTCCCTCTGAATCACGTTCAGGCCTCGTGCGCGAAGTGCCATTCCGGAGTCGGCGAAGTGCCCCAGGCCCTGAAGCTCAACGAGGGCCGCCGTATTGCTCAGACATTCGGCTGTTTCGGATGTCATAAAGTTGAGGGATTCTCCGCCTCTGGCGGGCACGAAAGCTGGAAGGTGGCGCCGAGCCTGGAACACGTTCAAAGCAAGCTGGAGCAGGACTGGATTGTCCGCTGGCTTCACAATCCGCGGGAGTTTCGCGCCTCGACGAAGATGCCGCGGATTTTTCATTTATCCAATACCTCGGATCCGGCCGACGTTGAAAAGAGCAATACCGTCATTGCCGGAATCGCGGCGTATCTTATAAAGAATTCCGATCCCGTCTCGCTCCAGAGCCCGCCGCAAAAAGGGGATCCCAAAGCAGGAGAAAAACTTGTTAAGGAGCGGGGCTGCCTTGGCTGCCACACGTCCGGAGAGGCCAAGGCCAATAACTACGGGCCCGAGCTTTCGGGACTCGGAAGCAAAGTCAAAGAGGACTGGCTTTATACCTGGCTTAAAAATCCCAAACATTATTCTCCCGAGACCCGGATGCCCAATCTCCGGTTGAGCGACGAAGAGGCCTCGCATATCGTCAGTTTTCTTTTAGCGCAAAAAAATGAAAAATTCGAAAGCCTTCAGGTCCCGCCGGTCGCCCCTAAAGCCGTGGATGAAACGGCGATGGAATTTTTGCGCGGAGGGATGCGTTTTGAGGAGGCGGCCTCCGCGCTTGAGAAGATGACGCCGGACGAGCGCCTTGAATGGATCGGGAAAAAAGCCATCGGCCACCAAGGGTGCTTTGGCTGCCACACGATTAAAGGTTTCGAAGAGGCTAAGCCTATCGGCACGGAGCTTACGGAGGAAGGCTCCAAGGATGTCGAGAAATTTTATTTTGGTTTTGTGCCGCTTGAACATACGCGTCAGGCCTGGTTTTTCCAAAAACTCAAAGAACCGAGAGTCTTTGACCAGGGCAAGTCGGTTTCTTATCTTGAAAAACTTAAAATGCCGCAGTTTGACTTTACGGACGGCGAGGCCGAGGCCTTGACGACATTTCTCTTAAGCCTTCAGAAGGCCGCTATTCCGCTTGAAATGCGGAAGCGTTTGAATATGAGAGAAGAACAAATCGAGGCGGGCCGGCTTCTTGTATCCAAGTTTAACTGCCAGGGCTGCCACACGCTGGACGGAAAAGAAGGCGCGGCTCGGGCGCTTTTTTCCGCCCAAGGCGGCTCGGGCGGAGACGACAAAGGCAATGCCCCGCCCATCCTCGACGGAGAAGGAAAAAAAGTTCAGCCGGGCTGGCTTTATCATTTCCTCGAAAGTCCAAGCACGATACGGCCCTGGCTGACTTACCGAATGCCCACATTCGGCTTTAAAGAAAAAGAGCTTACGGACCTTGTCCAGTATTTCAATCAGTTGGACCGCGTCCCTCCCCATTTTACGGAAGGAAAAATTTCTCATCCTTCTCATGAAGAACCGCAGGCGGGGCGGAAACTTTTCGAAAGTTTTCAGTGCATTAAATGCCACAAATCCAATCCGGAGCCGGGACTTTCTTCTTCGTTTTTAGCCCCCAATCTTGAGATGTCTAAAGAAAGGTTGAGGCCGGACTGGGTTCTGGAGTGGCTTAAAGATCCTCAGGTCCTGCAGCCGGGTACGATGATGCCTACTTTTTTTCCCGAAGGCCAGTCGCCGGTTCAGGATATTTTAGGAGGAGATGCCGCAAAACAGATTCAAGCCCTGCGCGACCACCTCTGGATTTTCGGCATTCCGGAAGCCTCGGCCTTGGCCGTCCGCGTAGAAACCGGTTCCGCATCGAAGGCGGCAGAGTAAAG
>JAHFHG010000030.1 GCA_023247035.1 Candidatus Omnitrophota bacterium | reverse complement strand
ACAGGAGCGCGACAGAACTATTTATTTGATGTGTCCAATCCTGATAATGTTCCGGCTGGATTTTTGAGCCGAGCGGTGACGGGAGTTTTTTTGACGGCTGATTTGGCTGGAATGGGAGCGAACGGGACTGTTGAGGTTGTGACAACGCCTGAGTTACTGCCTCGTCCATTGGTGACTGGGACCGCGTATGTGCCCGGGGAATTGACGGCGTTGGGAGGATTTCCTGTAGTTGGGAGTGGAGTAGGAGGGGGTGCGAATCCGAACCAGGTGAGTGTGACTCAGAGTGGGCGTAATTTTTTCACGATTGGGTACAATAGTTTGACGCCTGGGCAATTTATTTTTGCGAGCATGATTCCGAATGGATTTCGTGATCCGCAGCGGCTGACCCTTGCGCTGACAATTCCAGCCGGGAGAGAGTTGAAGGTAGAGTTTAAAGATGCGAATGGGTTGACGGCGGCGTTCCGTGCTGTTGGGACAGGAGCGCGACAGAACTATTTATTTGATGTGTCCAATCCTGATAATGTTCCGGCTGGATTTTTGAGCCGAGCGGTGACGGGAGTTTTTTTGACGGCTGATTTGGCTGGAATGGGAGCGAGCGGGACTGTTGAGGTTGAGACGCGTGAGCTTAATTTCATTCCCGTCTTGAGTGGTTCTTCCTTTAATGAGACAGCCCTGACGACGATCCCCGGGAACCCGACCTTTATCGCTTCCGGATTTAACAGCGGGCTGGTGACGGTCAGCACATTAAGTTCGATGGATCTGGAATACGTTTATAATTTGCCCAATGACAATAGTTTTGTGACCGTGACGAGCAGCCTTACTTCGCTTCCTCCCACGCTGACTTTGTCGGCGCGCGGCCGCGAAAATGGAAAAATGAGGGTCGAAATCGTAGATATCAACGGCCTCGTCGCCGATTTTATTCTCAATTTGCGTCCCGTTGACCAGAACTTTGTTTTGGATCTGACGAATCCGGATTTTGTTTCGCCAGGATTTGATCGATCGAGGGTTGCGATCCGCTTTGTTTCAGATCGCAATCTCGCCGGCCCAATTACTAACGATTTGGTCAAGATCAAAATGAAGGGGCTGTCCTTTACCCCGACGGCCCCGCCCGTTCCCCTTACGCAAATTAGAAATGAGACGATCGCCAAAGGGGCTTCTTACTACACCGTAGGAGTCGGCGTTGATCCTGCGACGCGGCTTGCGGTCGACAGCGTGGATGTGAACGGGGTCCGCGCGACTTTCACGCAGCCGACGGTGATCGGTCAGCAGCTGGAAATTTACGGGCAAAAAGTGGGCGCAAAAATTTCCCTTGCGGCCGGTGAAACCGTGGATCAATACCTCACGGAATTGAACACGGTGATGACCAATCTTTTGACTTACCAAACCAATTTTGGCTGGAACGGACTGCTCCCCTGGATGAATCTCAATCCGCCGAGTCCGAGTCCGCTGAATGCGCGGATCAGTTTGATCGACAACGCCAATCTGACGCAAAGCCTCGCGACCTTGGCCGGTTCGCTCGAACTGGCTAATTTGACTCCTGCCCAGCGGAGCGCGGCCGCACAGGTCATTGCCAAGGTCAATCAATTCATTAATGCCCAGCAGCCGGGTTACGCAAACTTTGTGGATTCCGGGATGGGCGTTTTCCGGGGATTGTTTATCCGGACCACTCCGACAAGCCTGACCGGAAATTTTGACGGCAGCCGCATCGACCGGCTGGCCCAGGAATCGCGCGGCGCGATTGCCTTATTGAGAACGCTTTTCCCGAACGATATTCCTGCAACCGTATTCACGAATTTATCGATTGTCTACCGCGATTACACGGACAGCAACAACCAAATCATTCGCAATCTGGCTTATTATGACGGCGGAGCGTTCCAAGCCTTCTGGCCGCTTCTTCACAATAACGAGCGGGATTTTATCGGCTTCCGCAACGCGCTGGACAACGCCCTTGCCACCTTTGCCGATTGGTCGAACCGCAACCGGATCCCGGGTTTTGTCTCGGCCTCCCAGAATCCGAATAATACCGTCGGCGGCGCTTATTGGGGAAGGACTGGAATCCGTGACATTTCCGAAGCGAATACTTCACATGCCAATGAATTCCGTATCGACGTGGGTTCGACTTACGCGCTGGCCAGCGCTTACCAGATCAATCCGCTGGCGGTGCTTTCGTGGCTGCGTGCGATTGCGGACCAATTGCCGGATCTCAACGGCCCGAGAGGATTTTTTGACGCGGCCCGCTCCAATTCTGAGATTGCCAGACACTACCTTGGAATTGACATTGGTTCTACGGTTCTTGCGCTGGCCGACGGCGGCGCTCAAGCCTTTGAGGCTTTTCTAAGGAATAGAAACCTTGAACTTGCTCACAATCTTCTTTACGACAGCGTGAGCCAGCGGATCAATATTGCCCGGACTTCAACACCGATCGCGCCGGCGCCCGAGTTCGCTGACCGCTCGCTTTCCGTCTTGAATCGTTTTTCTTCGGAGGTGACCGTCAATGGCGGAGGCACGAATCCGCCGAATCCGGTCTTTACCACAAATTCTCCGGCCGGCTCAGCAGGAATCCGGATGGTTTATCCTGCTCCCGGCCAAACGACGCTGCGGGGAGGTTTTGTCGGCCAAGCATGGGTAATGCCTCAGAGTTATAATGCGGCAGCGAATCAGCTTGCGATTCAATATTCTACGATCGACAGCCCCCGTTCCATTAAGATTGAACTGAAAAATGCCGCAGGCGCGACACTTCTTTCAACGACGCGCAATCTTGTGGCGAGCGCTTCGGATCAGCGCCTTCTGATTGATATTCCGAACCGGACTATTTTCAATGACATCACTGAAGTGGTTATTTTGATTGATCAAAATGGCGTGGCGCCCGATTCTCCGCCCGGCACCTTGCCTTCAGATGCCACGGGAGACTTCACCCTCCGCGCGATCAACTTTCAGCATGTGCCGTCTTCGCAGCGGATAACCTTGAATCCCAATTTGGGAGCCGGCGATGTCACGATCCTTCCTAATACGCCGCCTGCCCAGCTTATTGCCAGCAATCCGCCGGGGAATTCGCTTCAGCAGATCTCCTCAAGGGAGACGAGGCTTAATTACGACATTTCGGCAACGCCGGGCAGTTTTTCCGGAATCTCGGTTAATTTCGATCCTACCGGTACCGGTAGCAGCGCGGACCTTTCGGGATTAAACCGGATCGTTTTCGGGGTGAATTCCCAAACCGTCACATCCCTTAAGTTAGAAATTGAAGATACGGACGGAAATAAGGCGGTTCTTTTTGTCCCGCCGGGGATTGATTCGACGCGCCGTTACTATGAGTTCTTGACATCGCTTGTGGCTTCAAGTATTAATCTGAGGCGCGTCAAGAAGATCAACTTCGTGGTCGATCGAAGTTCTATTAGGACGGGCGGTGAAACCGGCAGTCTCTTCGTGGAATTCGGCGGGCTTCGATTCCCGTAAAAAAAGGAGGCAGCTCCGTGCGGCGAAAAAATCTTTTCTGTCTTTCGTTATTTGTCGGCCTTTTTGTTCTCCTCATTTGCAATCCCTTGGGTTATGCCAAAGTGACCGCGCAGCCGGATTTTCAGGGCACTTTGCTCGTCACTGCGCCTGACGGGAAAATTGATATGTTTGACGAAGGCGAGGCCGTTTCCCCGATCGTGTCCAATTCAGCGATCGAGGTCTTTGGAGGAAACTTTACGGTAACCACAGAAGCCGGAGATTCCGTGACCTGCGCCTGTCTTAATCACAAAATGACCGTAAGCGGAGGCGCCTCTGCTAAGCTGGCTTGTGAAGAAGAATCCGGAATCCTTAAAGTCTTGAAGGGTTCGGTGCTTCTCACTGATGCCCAAGGGAAAGAGCATACGATTCCGGAAGGCCGGGAATATCCGATAAAGCCGGGCTCAGCCACAGAAGCTCCTCCGACGGCTGAAGGCGCCGGCCCGGGAACTCCCGTTCCTGCCGATTTGCCTCCTCCTGACAGTCGAAGTATTGAAGCAAGCCCTTCTCGATAAATGCCCAGAGCGGGAAAATTTTCGCGATTTCTATTTCTCTTTTCTTCCTTAACCTTTTTCGTATTCCAAGCGCTCCCTCTTTTCGCGGATTTCAAACTCGTGGACGCGATTCAGGAGTTCGGTGAAAAACGTTTTTTAAAAACCTCGCCTGCCCGCATCAAAACAGGCCCGTTCCGCATCCATCCCAGCTTGAGAAAAAAGGCCGCTTACGATAACAATATTCTCCTTGAGAGCCAGGACAAGCGGGAAGACGTGGTCTTCAATATCCAGCCCGGCGCGATTGTGGAGCTCCCTTTCAGCACCCACCAGATCGCCGTGGGTTATGAAGCGGATTTTGAAATCTTTTCCAAATCCCGCGATTTCAGGCAAAATGATCAGAATCAGAATTTTTTTGCGCTGGCCGATATCCATTTCCCTTCCTGGTACATCAATCTTCTGGAACGGCTGAGCGAAACTTCAGGGCGCTCGGGGACGACGTTTACAGACCGCATTCCCAGGATTGACCAGTCCATTCATCCCAAATTAGGATACCGCTGGCGAAGGGCGGTCTTCGAAGCCGGTTTCCGTCATTCGGTCAGGGATTTCAGGCGCCAAATCGATGATGCTTTGGATTTTCAGCTTGTAGAATGGACCGGCGTGTTTTTTTATGATCTTTTTGCGCGGCTCAAACTTCTTGCGGAATATAAATGGGCGCAGATTGATTACGACGATGATTTCCGCAGGAATGGGACATTTCAGCAGGCCCGAGTGGGACTTGAGGGCGAGATCCTGCCGAATTTATTTTTGAAAGTCAGGGCGGGGCCCCACCTCCGTAATTATTATACTTCTTCAAAGCCTGATTTTAATTCGTGGGTGGGAGATTTCCGCCTGGACTATGAATTCCGGAAGGGCTTTAAGCTGAACGCGAAATTTTCCCGCGAGCCTGTGGAGGCTACGTTTCTGGACGTCAATTTTTTTAAGGAGCACCTTTATCAATTCGGCGCGGAATATAAATTCCGTCCTCAGTGGACGGGCTTTTCAGAAATCCGGTATTACCGGCATTCTTACGCCGAGCGCGCGAGCCTGGGGGGCAGAACGGGTTTCCGCCGGGATCACCACCTGGGGTGGAAAGCGGGGGTTCGATACCTTCTTCTGGAGTGGTGGGAGCTTGAGCTGGCTTATGAATACCTCCGCCGCGATTCTAATTTTTCAACCTTCGATTATACCGATCATTTATTCTCCCTGACGTCGGCTTTGGCTTATTAACAACACTAAATTTGAATCTCAAAATCGAAAAATTCCTGATTCGAATTTTGCGCTTTGGCTTAACTTGGATATTTCATGCTTCCCATGAAATATCCACCCGAAGGGCCGATAGCCAGATTCAATCGCCGGCGATTGAATCCGGCTATCGGGGTAAGCCCGCAATGTGCCGCTTATCTTAAGGTGAGCGATGAGAAAAGCGGGTTCATAGTAATCCGCCGCGCCGGCCTTCTTTATTTTTAGCTCAAAACAGCCGTTAACTTTCACATGGAAAAATGGATTTTTTTGCTCCTTGGGTTTGTGTCTTTAAACCTTTGCGGCATTCCGCAAGGCCTGAGTGAAGACCCGCAGCAGACCCAAAGCTACCGCATCGGGATCGGCGATTTGATCGAGGTCGAGGTTTATGACGAACCCGAGCTCACCCGCGAAGTGCGTGTCTTGACCGACGGGACTATTTCTTTTCCTCTGATCGGTTCCATCAAAGCCGCCGGAGTTACCGTAAGCCGTCTTGAGAAGATGATCACCGACCTTTTGGCTGCGAAGTATCTCGTCAATCCCCAGGTCACCGTATTCGTCAAAGAATTCAGCAACATTTTTATTTTGGGAGAAATTAAAAATCCGGGTTCCTTTCCTCTTTACGGGAAAATGACGGTGTTTGAGGCCATTACCCTGGCGGGCGGATTTACGGAAGTCGCCAATCCCTCCAAAGTCAAAGTGATCCGCCAGAACGAAGAAGGCCGGGAGGTTTCTTTTGAAGTCAATATTGAACGGCTGACCAAGAAAGGCGATATTTCCCAGGACCGCGAACTTGAGGCCAATGACCGGATTATCGTGCCCCGGAGGTTTTTTTGATTTTATGGCTGTAGCCGCCCCCCCTGATTACGAGGTCCATCTTCGCGATTACCTTTACGTCCTGCGCAAGCGCCGTTTGGCGATCGCCTTTTTTTTCCTTTCCGCGCTGGCCGCGGGAATTAGCCTCACCTTATTCGAGAAAGTCCTTTACCGCGCCACATCCGCCATTTTGATCGAAAAAGAAAATCCCAATGTCGTGGACTTTAAAGAGGTCATGGCCCTTGACGCTTCGGAGACGGAATATTACCAGACCCAATATCAAATGCTGAAAAGCCGGTCCCTGATCCGCAATCTCATCAAGCAGGAAGGATTGGCGGCGGATCCTTATCTGGCGTCGCTCGAAAAGGGGAAGTTAAGGGATTGGCTTAAAGATCAATTTCTGATTTCCAGCCTGCCGCGTCTCCGGACTTTTTTAGCAGCCCCCGCGCTGGAGGATATTTTCATCCGGAAGATGCTGAAAGTCGATCCGATAAGAAACTCGCGCCTGGTCGAAGTGAGCGTGCTGCATCCGGATCCGAAACGTTCGGCAGAGCTTACCAACCGTCTGGTCGCGTTTTTTATTCAGCGGAATCTTGAAGACCGGTTTATGATTTCCAAACAGGCCACAGGGCTCATTTCCAACCAGCTTGTGGAATTGAAAGACCGGGTTGGGGCGGCGGAGCGCAATCTTCAAAAATACAAAGAAGAGCAGGGGCTGGTCAATATCCCCTCCATTCACGAAGACAACAAATTTTTGCAGGACGCTAAACTCGAACTTCTAAAGAGCCAGGCGGAGGAGGCGAAGCTTGCCAAGCGTTATCTTCCCGAGCATCCCAAGCGCATTCATATTAATTCCCAAATCGAGGGCTTGCGGACGAAACTCGAATCGGAGGAAAAGAGGATTCTTGCGTCGAGCCGGGCGGCCCTTCAATACCAGGAGCTCGAACGGGAAGCGGAGAGCGCCCAGCAGATTTATAAATCGCTCCTCAAGCGTCTTCAGGAGACGGCCAGCGAGGCCAAAACTCAGGCCAGCAATGTGATTGTCGTGGATCGCGCCGGCCCGCCTCCGCGGCCTTACAAGCCCAAGCCGGTCGTCAATCTTCTCATGGCTATTTTCATCGGCGCTGTCGGCGGCGTGTGTCTGGCTTTTTTTCTGGAGTATTTGGATTCCTCGGTGAAAATTCCCGAGGATGTGGAAAAAGGCCTGGGGCTGGACCTCTTCGGCGTGATCCCGCAAGCCGGGATGCGTGAGCTGCGCAATAGCAAGAACAAAGAACTCTTTTTTGATCCGGCCCAGCGCTCGCCGGCCGCCGAGTCGGTGCGCGCGCTGCGGACCGCGCTTCTTTTCAAACTCCGGCATAGTCCCGGATGCAGGGCCCTTTTGATCACCAGCCCCAATCCTGATGAAGGAAAAACGACCATTGCCCTCAATTTAGCGGCTGCTTTTGCGCAAAACCATCTCAAAGTGGCGCTGATCGATGCGGATTTGCGCAAGCCCAAGATCCACAAAGCGCTGGGAGTAAATTCAGACGGAGGTTTGACGGATTTGCTTGAAAAACAAACGCCCTTTCAGCAGGTTCTCCACGCCGACATAGGCGGGTTAGGGTTTGATTTTTTAAGCTGCGGATCGGCGTCGCATCATCCGACGGAAATTCTGGGTTCCAAAGAAATGAAAGACCTTTTGGAAAATCTAAAAAAATCCTACGACATTATTCTCATGGACAGCCCGCCTTACCTTGCCGTTGCCGACGTTGCCGTATTGAGTGAATATGCCCAGGCCATAATTGTGATTGCCCGGTATCACTGCACCGACAAACGGCATTTGAAAGATCTCAAACGCCGCTTCGGCAATAACGACGGCAAAGTCCTGGGCGTCGTCATTAATCAGGTGAGCGTGCGGGAAAAGGATTATTACTACCACCAGTATTACTATTACGGGTACGGCAACTCCAAACCGGAAAAATGAAGCCGGGCCGCGAATTTTTTCTCGAAGCCGGCCTTTTTGTTTTTATCCTTCTGGCCCCTCTTTCATTCGGCGCCGTTTATCCCTGGGGCGCAATGTCCCTTGCCGCCCTTCTTTTCTTCCTTTTTATTTTTTTTCCGGACCCTCCGGCCGCCCTTCTTGATCTTCCCGGCTTTTTTACCGTAGGCATTCTGTTTATCTTTTTGGCGCTCGCCGTCGAATTTTTTTTGAGTCCGGCCGGCCGTTACATTACGGCAATAGAGCTGGTGAAGTGGCTGGCCTGCGTCTGCGGGTTTGTGATCGTCCAAGGGCTTGAAAAGGAATCCGTCTGCCGGCTGATGGGATTTTTTTTCCTTTTGGGCGCGGCAGAGTCTCTTTACGGAATGGCGGAAGTCTTTTCAGGCCGCGAGCACGTCCTTTGGCAGGCCAAAGAAGCTTATCGCGGATTTGTTACGGGAACCTATATCAACCGCAACCATTTGGCAGGCTTTCTTGAAATGTCTCTGGGGATCGGATTGGGATTCCTCTTCGCTCCCGTTGAGGAACAAAAGTGGGGCCGCTTTTTCGGGCTCAGCCTTTGTTTGACGATCCTCTTAACCGGCCTTTTAAAGACCGGTTCCCTGATGGGATTGACGAGCGTTCTCATGGTCCTTTTCATTTTTTCTTCCATGCTTCTTCTCAGATCCCGGGGCCTTTTGGGCCTCTCCGTTTTTGTCCTCTGGATCGGCTTTCTGGGAGGGGCGGCTTTTTTCCTGGGGCGGGACATCCTCTTTTCACGATTGATGGATCTCGATGTTCGGGGCGAATCCTTGCAAGGACGGTTTTCGGTTTGGCAGGATGCTTTAAAAATAATCGGCAGTCATTTTTGGCGGGGGACAGGTCTGGGGACTTATGAATGGGTTTTCCCGGTTTACCAATCCGAAAAAATTCTCATGGGATGGGAACATGCCCACAATGATTATCTCGAGCTGGCCATTGAATTGGGCATCCCGCTTTTTCTGCTGCTTATTTTCTGTTTCCTGGCGCTTTGGTTTTACTGCATCCAAAGGCTTTTTGGATTATCGAATGAACGGATTTTTTCCGTAGCCTGGGGCGGATTCATGGGATTGAGCGCCTTTGCGATCCACGGCTTGGCGGATTTTAACTTGGCCATTCCCGCCAATCATTACCTTTTCATTTTACTTTTGGGGATGGTCGTGCGTCTTCTTCAAGAAGAGTATGCCAAAATTTAAAAAAGCCCTTCTTCTTATTTTGAAACTCTGCGCGGCGGGGCTGCTCTTTTTTTCCGCGCAGAAAAGCTGGGCGGGATTTGATTTTTATCAAGGCTACAGGGCCTTTAAAAACAAAAAATTCGCCGCGGCCGCGGACGCGCTTGCCCAAGCTTTAAGATATGATGCGTCCAACCCGGAGATCCTTGATTTGTGGATACGGAATGCCTGGTTCCTTGGAGTGGAATCCAAAAATAAGGCCTGGTTTGAAAAGGCGGCTGTTTTTTCCGAGCAGCTTAACCGCACCGTGCCTTATTTCGGCAGGGCCTGGCTTTACCGGGCGATGAGCCTTCTTTATCGGGAACGGTTGTCCGGCAATACACTAGATCCGGATCCGTGGCGGTCTATAAAAAATTTTGCCGCAAGGGCTTATGAAACGGAGAGGGGAAGCCCTTGGATGGGGTACATGGTATCGCGCTTGCTGCTTTCCGAAGCCCCGCGTTTGTCTCCTGAAGAAAAACAGCAGGCCCTGGATTGGATGAAGAAAAGCCTTAGCCTCCATTATTCCCATCAAGCTTCTCCTTATTTAGATCACGCGCTGCGGTTCTTGTGGGAGCGATTTTCGGATCCGGCGATCCTGAAGTATGTGACTCCTCCCGATGCCCTTTCTTATTACCGCCTCCTTGGATTCATGGAGCAGCATCATTTGTGGGCCGGCCGGGATGCCGTCTGGCGCGCGGCTTCCCAGTGGAGCAAGGCCGGTTATGTCCCTCAATGCGAGAAAGCGGAAAAGTTTTTAAAGAGAGGCGGCTTTAAGCGCGCCCTTTTTGAATTTCACGCCGCCTCCTGGATCGATAATGCCTTTGTCCGCGCCAAAGCGGGGGTCCTTATATGCCGTCAACAGATCGAGGGCTTGGACGAAGACATTGATTTTAAACTCAAGGAAATCCTCGAAGAGGAAGAGGAGGATCTTAGCAGCTTGCTTGATTTTCTCGGAGGAGTCGTCGTCTTGACTGAGGATCCTTACCTGCGCGGGCTTTTTTCTTTCCGCCAAGGGGACTTTGCATCGGCGCGGCATGGATTGGAAATCGCAGGGCCCGAGCTCAAACATAAATTCCAGCGCCGGTATCTGGCGGTTTCCTACTGGCAATTGGGAGAAAAACAGAAAGCAGTCCGTCTTGTCAGACAAGCCCTGGACGAAAAAGATCCTGATTTAAGGGAGTTGTCCTTCTTCAAAAAATGGGATACTCCGTACCGCGCGGAGATCCTCAAGAGGATCGAGTCGGGGGTGACAAACGGAAAGCCGGAAACGGCCTGGTGGAGAGAAGGAGTCGGCCACGTGTCCCGTCTGGACCGGAACGGCAGCGTCGGAGTTTTCATCAGCCTGAAGCCGGGCCGCGCGGCGCTTCGTATTTCAATGCGGGCTTTTCCGGATCCTCAAGGAGTTTATCCGTATATCCGTGTCCGTTTTTGGGATCACGACCGGCCTTATCTTGCGGCGGAAAGTTACCGCAATCACAGGCAGTGGAAAACGGCGGTATTTCCCATTCAAACGACGGGAGGAAACCGCCTGCTTCAGGTTGAACTCTTAAATGGAATGGAGCCTTCTTCCGCAGGCCGCGGGCCGGTCCTCGAACTTGGGGCCCTTGAGATTGAGTATCTGCCGTGAGTAAAAAACGCCCTTTTTTTTCTACAGCCGTTCTAAGTATTCTGGGGCGTTCGGGGGGCTTCCTTATTCCCTTCGTCATTGCCGCCGTTTATGGCGCCAACCCCTCGACGGACGCCTTTTTTTTTGCTTATGCGATTGTTTTATCGCTCATCAACATTTTTTCCCACATTTTTGAATCGGCTTTAGTCCCGTACCTTGTTGAACGGAAGGCATCCCCGGAGCGGGTATCCGCATTTGCGAATGGAATTCTTTGGCTCGCGCTTCCCGCGGCTTTGCTGATGGCCGGCGCCATTGGGCTTGTGTTATTTCTCTTTACTCAAGGCCGGAATCCGGAATTCTCTTCGTTGATCGTTTCTCTTTTATTTGAAATGATCCCTTCTTTCTTGCTCAGCATTCTCGTGGCTGAAAGCCACAGTCTTTTTCTGGCCTATAAAAGGTTTTGGTTTCCCGCCTTTTCACCTTTTTTCCGTTCGCTGGCCATGATCCTGTCTTGGCTGGGCTTTCATTCCTCATTGGGAATCCACGCGCTGACGCTGGGTTTTTTGGCTGGAGAGATCCTGCGGTTCCTTATCGCAATTTTTCTTTTGAAGAGGCTGCCGCGCCGGCCGTGGAAGATTCCGCCCGCGGATTTTCAGGAGATTTTCGCTTTTTACCGCCAAGCGGGATTCCAAGTGCTCGCTCTTGCGGCAATCAATTTAATGTTTCTCGTCGACCAAGGGTTTGCCTTGCCTTTCGGAGAGGGGAAAATCAGCCTTATCAATTATGCCGACCGCCTCTTGCAGGCGCCTTATCTTTTGTTCTTCAATGGGATCGTTCAAGTCTTTTTGCCTTTTTGGTCGGAGGGCTATCAGGAAAACGTGCCTCTCTTCTGGGCAAGGGTAAAAAAAGATGTCCGCGTGGTGTTCTGGGCGGCCCTGGGATTTACCGTCCTGCTTTGGATTTTTCGCTACGGCATCATCCAGGTGACATTTTTCCTGGGTAAATTTTCCCGGCTTGAAAGGCTCGAACTTACGGCAGTTTTCGGATGGCTTGCTTTGGGATTTCTGCCGGGAGTTTTAAGCGTTCTCTATGCCCGCGTCTTGTTTATTTTAAGAAAGTCACGCCTCTACTGCCTTCAGATCTGGGCCGGTTTCGCCGTCAAGATTTTTTTAAATTCGATTTTCTCGCGGCGGTTCGGGCTTGAAGGGATTGCGTTGTCAACTTTCCTCGTTTACAGCCTTAGCGCGCTTTGGCTTCATTTCTACATTCAAAGGATGAGCCGCGCCGCCGTTCCATCAAAGGATTTTCGATGAAGATCCTTTACGCTCATTTGTCCGAGGAAAAGTTTGGAATGGGCGGCGCGGACCACAGCGTCCTCAATTTGATTTCCGGCATCAGAGAAAAATTCCAGGATGAGGTTTATTGCGTGCTTAATCCGGGGCCGCTGGCCGCGGAGCTGAGAAAGAAATCCATTCCCGTGGCGGAAATTTCACGCAAGAAAATAAAAACCTTGCAAACCCTGAGGGCTTTCGGCCGGATTTTTTCCTCTTTCAAGCCCGACCTCGTTCACTCCCACCACCGGTACACGACTTTTCTTTTGGATCTTTTTTTTAAGTCAAAAGGAATTCCCATTCTTCATACCCAGCGGGTAGAAACCTCGGACAAGAAACTCTTGTTTCGCTTCGGACATTTTGTGACGGCCGTTTCTGACGCCCTGCGGCAGATTTTGATTGCCCGCTACAACGTCCCGCCCGATCGGGTTGCCACCGTGCGAAACGCTGTCCCGTCAAGACCGCCCGATTCCCGGATCGTCGCCGAACTGCGGGAACGTTATCCACGCCGTGAGCAGCAATGGTTCGCGCTGTGCACGGGACGGTTTGAAGAGCAGAAGGGCCATCTCTATTTGATTCAGGCCGTGGCCCGTCTTCCGAAGGCCGATCGAGAGAGGCTTAAGATCTTTCTCGCCGGGGAAGGTCCTTGGGAGCCGAAACTCAAGGCAGAGATTGAGCGCGCTCATCTGGGCCCGTATTTTATTTTTTTAGGCTATTGCCCCTGCATTCCCGAGATCCTGGCTCTTTGTGATTTTTTAATTTTGCCGAGTTTGTGGGAAGGATTGCCGCGTTCCGTGCTGGAGGCCTTGAATGCCGGCAAAGCAGTCCTTGCGACGAAAGTATCCGGAACGGCCGAAATCATCAGGGACAATCAAAACGGCCTCTTGGTTCCTCCGAAAGATTCCGGCGCGCTTGCAAAAGCAATCTGCGATTTCATCCATCGGCCTGATGAGTTAAGGCGGATGGGGAAGGAAGCTCAAAAAAGCGCGGAATTGTTTTCTTTCGATCAAATGCTCCTTGAGTACCACGGGCTTTATCAAAAATTATCCCGGGATTTTGGGAAATCCTCAAAACGTTAGCGAGAGAAAATATGTGCGGGATTGCCGGATTTCTTCAGCATTCTCCTTCCATGAATGAAGGAGAGGCCAAGGTTGTGATCCAAAGAATGGCGGATTCTCTGCGCCACCGCGGGCCGGATGATGAAGGCTATTGGCTGGACGCCCATTCCGGAATTGCCTTGGGCCACCGGCGGCTTTCGATTTTGGATTTGTCCGATAAGGGGCGCCAGCCGATGCTGTCGCACAATCAACGTTTCTGCATGATCTACAACGGAGAGATTTACAATTTTCAGGAACTCAGAGACGAGCTGATTTCTCAAGGGGCCTATTTTCAAGGGCATTCCGACACGGAGGTCATTCTTGAAGCGATCGCGCAGTGGGGGGTGAAACCGGCGCTTCGACGGTTTGCCGGAATGTTCGCTTTTGCGGTGTGGGACATCAAGGAAAAAAAGCTCTATTTGGCGCGCGATCGAATGGGGGAGAAACCGCTTTATTACGGCTGGAGCGGCGAGGTTTTCCTATTCGCCTCAGAGCTGAAGGCGCTTTGCGCATTCCCCCATTTTTCAAGGGAAGTTGACCGCGACGCGCTGGCCTTGTTTTTCCGGCACAGCTCCATTCCGGCGCCCTATTCCATCTACCGCAATATTTATAAACTGCCTCCGGCAACTTGTTTAATCATCACCCCGGAAACGCCGGCAGGGAATTGCCCCTCGCCCGAGCCTTACTGGTCATTCAAACAAATCTTAATGAAAGGATCTGAGAAAGAATTCTCAGATGAAGAGGCCCTGGAGCGGTTTCATTTTCTCCTTGCCCGGAGCGTGAAGCAGGAGATGATTGCGGATGTGCCGCTGGGGGTTTTTTTATCCGGAGGCGTGGACTCGGCTTCGATTGCCGCCCTTATGCAGGCGCAAACGTCGAAGCCGGTGAAGACATTTACGATAGGATTTTACGAATCGAAATATAATGAGGCGGTGTACGCGAAGGCCGTGGCCCAAAGGCTGGGGACCGAGCACACGGAATTTTACGTCACGCCGCGCGAAGCTATGTCCGTGATCCCGGATCTTCCGTCCCTCTACGACGAGCCTTTTGCCGACGCCTCACAAATCCCGACCTTCCTGATGTCGCGGCTTGCGCGCCGTCACGTGACAGTCTGTTTGTCCGGAGACGGCGGCGACGAGCAGCTCGCAGGATACGACCGTTATTATTGGACGCTTCATTTATGGAATCGCTTAAGTCCGGTTCCTTACCCTTTAAGGTCCGCCGCAGCATCGATTCTGCGCGCCGTCCTGGGGCCGTGGAAAAAAATTTATTCCGCATTCATTCCGTTCCTGCCCAACGAGATCGATCATTTTAATTTGAACGACAAGATCCAGCGGATGATCGATATTTTGACCGCGCGGGGGCCGGAAGAGGTTTACCGCAGGCTGATCTCTCATTGGACTGCGCCGGGCACGCTCGTATTGGGCGTCCGTGAAGAGCCGCTCACTGCGATGACAGATCCTGCTGAAAAACCGGACGCGGAAACCTTTCTCGAGGAAATGATGTATTTTGAAACAAGGATGAATCTTCCCGACACCCTTCTCACCAAAGTCGACCGCGCGAGCATGGCCGTCGGCCTGGAAGTCCGCGCGCCGTTTCTGGATCACCGCCTCGTAGAATTTGCAGCCACACTTCCTCTGAAGATGAAGTTCCGGCAGGGAGAGCGCAAATGGATCCTTCGAAGGCTGCTGGAAAAATACGTTCCGTCTCATCTAATCGACCGGCCTAAGGCAGGTTTTGACGTCCCGATTGGCCTGTGGCTGAAAGGGCCGCTGCGTGATTGGGCGGAATCTCTTTTAAGCGAAGATTTGATCCGGCGACAGGGATTTTTGGATCCTCTGCCTGTAAGAAAAATGTGGAAAGAACACGTGTCGGGAGAACAGGGGAACCATTATTATTTATGGGATGCGCTGATGTTTCAGGCCTGGCTCGAAAAAAACGGCGGCTCCTCATGAAAAAAACAGACGTTCAGATTTTCAGATGTCCAAAATGCCGAGGGCGTTTGAGTCTCGTCCCTTCCGGCCTTGGAAAGGAATATCTTCAGGGCGATGAATTAGATGAATTAAAGGAAGCGAATCTGCGGTGTGAAAGCTGCGGAATGATTTTTCCCCTTGCGGATTCTATCCCGCGTTTTGTGGACGCCAAAAACTACGGCTTCTCTTTCGGTTACCAATGGAAAAAATTTGCTGAGACGCAATGTTCGCCCGCCTTTCAGAAAATGAACAGGGAAAGGTTTTACGGCACCACCGGATGGCCCTCAAATCTCGAGGGGCAAACCATTCTTGAGGCCGGCTGCGGCGCGGGCCGGTTTAGCCCGATCGTTTTGGCGGCCGGCGCTGAACTTTACTCTTTTGACATCAGCCGAGCCGTCGAGGCCTGTTTGGAAAATACCCAACGTCTGTCCGGGAAAAACCGCCATCATCTCTTTCAGGCAAGCCTCTACGAAATCCCGCTGCCGCAAGGGATGTTCGATAAGATCTTTTGCATGGGCGTGCTTCAGCACTGCCCGGATGTGAAGAAGGCGTACCTCAGCCTGATTCCTTTTTTAAAACCGGGCGGGGAACTGGTCGTCGACTGCTATTTGAGCCGGCCCCTGAAACATGCCTTCAGCCTCAAATACTGGCTGCGCCCGTTTTTTCACAGGTGGCCGCCGGAGCGGTTATTTTCTTTCCTGTCTTGGGCGATGTCCGTGGTCTGCGAGATCAAATGGCTCGTAGAAAAAATTCCGGCCGCAGGGAAATCGATCGCGGACCGGATTCCTCCAAAACGGTTTATCGACGAGCCCCCGGAAGAAAATTTGACGCGGCCTGAAATTAAAGAAATCAAAACGCTGAATGTTTTTGATATGCTGAGCCCGCGCTACGACAAGTGCCAATCTCCGGAAACGTTCCGCCGGTGGATGAAAGAAGCGGGCTTGGACCGGATCGAAGTGACGACGGGATTTAACGGCGTCATCGCAAGGGCTCGCCGTTCTAAAGAAAATCTCTCAGCGAGAACAGGGAGCGCTTCATGAAATTGATCCTGCCCTATCTCACCACAAGGATGGATACCGACCTTTTGCTCACGTTTTTTTTGACTCCTTTATGGTGGCTGACGGGGTTCAATATTTTCGTTTATCAGTTCACGGCAGGCCTGGTCCTTTTGAAACTGCTTGTCGGCTGCATCCGCTCGAATGAAGCTTTGAAATTTCATCCTCTTCTCCTTATTTTCCTATTTTTTCTTTTCTCCTATTTCATTTCCTTGTGCGTCAACTTCACCCATTATCCGGAGCAGCGGGTTTTCGCCTCGATCAACAACTACTTTGTTTTAATCATGGGATTTTTCCTTATGGTCGCAGTCGGCCACGTCCGTTTGGGGCCTTTCCTTTTCACCTTTTCAAAAATTTGCTATTTCCTTTCCCTGTTCGTAGGGCTGACGGGGGTTTTTTTTCTGGCGCTTTGGATTTTTGGAAATCACGAAATGGAAATGCCGACGCTTTTGGGAAAGCTCATACCCTCCCTTCTGCAGTTCCCTTTTTTTTATATGTTTTTGGTGATCCGCGTGATCAGCTCCGACTGGCTTTTTATGGAGCTTCCGCGATTAAGCATTTTTAGCGGCGTCTGCACGGCGACGGGA
Source organism: Candidatus Omnitrophota bacterium (assembly GCA_023247035.1). Lineage (GTDB taxonomy): Bacteria > Omnitrophota > Omnitrophia > Omnitrophales > Aquincolibacteriaceae > JAHFHG01. The sequence goes on along the minus strand of JAHFHG010000030.1, from coordinate 9,661 downwards.
GGATTTTTACTCGGCACGCTGCCTTTGGCGGCGGCTTATTTAAAATTAGGAAGAAAAAAAAATCCCCTTTACTATCTTGCTTTCCTTCCCGCTCTTGTCGCCCTGGTGTTTTCGCTGTCACGAACATCGATTTGCGGCCTTCTGGCGGCTATCGTTTTCGTTTGGTTTTTTGAGAGGCGGCACAAGGGATGGATTGCGATCCTCGCGCTGCTCGTTTCTTTCCTGACCTCAGGTTTTCTCTACGATGCTTTCATATGGCTTCTCAAGGTGCGATCGGTGAGCACGACCGGCCGGCTTCATCTTTATATCGAGGCCCTCCGGCTGGTCGCTCAGGAAAACCTTTTTTTCGGGATCGGGGTTCGGCCGCGCGAGGGCTTTACGATGATGGCCGTAGGTTCCCATTCGACTTACGTCGGTTTTCTTCTCGTGACCGGAGTCTTCGGATTATCGCTTTTCATTTTATTCCAAATGGCGGTCTTGAGATCCTGGATTTCCCAAAGTTTTTATATCAAAAATTCCGAACAAAAAATTTGGTGGAAATATTTGGGGATGAGTTTTGTGGGGACAAGCCTCTGGTTTTTTACGGATCCGGTCGACAGCCTTCCCTTCATTGCGTACGGTTACTTTATCGTGACGGCGGCGATTCTTTCTTTGCCGAGGATGGAGCCGGCGCCAAGCGCCTTGAGCGAGGACTTATCCTCAAATCAGGCGGAAGGAGCATCGATTCCTTGAAAGAGCGGAACGGGATGAATTCCAAGAACCAGGATTTGGGTTTACCGCCGGTATTTCCGGACGGAAGCCCGCCCGCGAAGCTGGAATTTCTTGGGCTGGGCGTGCACGCGGCCAGCGTCGAGGAGGTTCACGCCTTTATTGCGCGGCACATTTTTCAAAAAAGAAAAGCGGTCATTCTGAACCTCAATATTCACTGTGTCCATCTCGCCCTTCGCCGCGAATGGCTCCGCCGGTTTTTGAACGAAGCTCCTTTAGTGTTTTGCGACGGCGACGGCGTCCGGTGGGGGATTCGGATTTTGGGGATGAAGCCGCCTCCCAAAATTACTTATGACCGATGGATTTGGGATCTTTGCCGATTTTGCGAGCAGCGTAAATTCCGTCTCTTTTTCTTAGGCGCGCGGCCCGGCGTCGCCCAAAAGGCCGCTGAAAGGCTGCAGCAGGCCTGCCCTCAGCTTAGGATCGCAGGCGTGCATCACGGTTTTTTTAATCATCAGGGCTTGGAGAATGATAAAGTAGTCGACGCGATTAACCGCTCGGAAGCCGATATTCTTATGGTGGGATTTGGAATGCCTTCCCAGGAAAAGTGGCTCTCGGAAAACTGGGAGCGTCTGAGCGCGCATATTTTTTTGACCGGCGGGGCTGTTTTTGATTATGCGGCCGGAAATCTGAAGAGGGCTCCGGATTGGGTGATCCGCGCTCATTTAGAATGGCTCCACCGGCTGATTCAGGAACCCCGGCGGTTGTTCCGGCGCTACGCCTTGGAGATTCCCGATTTTTTTCTCAGAATATTTCTCGAGGCCCTGAAAAGAAAGACAAGGCCCCAATGAAAAGGCCGTTCCGGAGTATTGATTTTAGAACTCTCCTGGTCGCTTGCTGTGATTTTTTATCCCTGGAAGCCGTCCTTTTTGCCGGCTATTGGCTTTGGGTCACCTTCCCCTGGCACGGGAACTACCAGCCTTTTTCGGATTTCTCCCTTATCCTTTGGATCCTGCCTCCGATTGGAATCATCGTATTCAAGTCGCTGGGCCTCTATAAGCCGGAGGGGGGAATCCTGGGCGTTGAAGAGCAGAGTTTAATTTTAAAAGGGATTTGGATCCTTTACATTACTATTTTCGCCATCTCGTTTTTTTACCGCCACGTCCATTTCTCCCGGCTGGCGGTCTTTTATTCCATTTTTCTTGCGATCTTGCTGGTGAGCGCGGAGCGGTTTTTTATCCGCCGTATTTTTGGGTGGCTTAACGAGCAAGGGATCGGTGTGCGGAATGCGATTATTTACGGCGCGGGCTATCACGGGCAGCGGCTTGAAAGGTGGGTGCGTCAATCGCCCAAGCTGGGCATCCGCATTGTGGGTTATCTGGATGATGAAATCGAAAGGCTTATCAAAAGGCCCGAAACGCAGCACCTCGGCGGAATCGCGGAATTAAAAAAGATCGCACGCTCGAGAAACATCGCCCTTCTTTTTATTGCCCACCGCACGCTGGACGAGGCCAAGACGGTTGAAATTTTTCAGCTTTGCCGTGAATTGGACATTCAATGCTGGGCGATTCCCTCCTTTTATCAGTTTCACATTGAGCGCGCCGAACTCTCGAATATTGGAGGTATCCCTCTGATGGGATTCCGCCGGAGCTTCGGCCGCGGACCTTACTTGTGGATTAAAAGAATCTTCGACATTGCCGTGGCCTCTTTCCTTTTTTTGATCGCCGCGCCTTTTTTATGTTTTATCGCCCTGATGATCCGCTTGATTTCATCCGAGCCCGTTTTATTCCGACAGGCGCGAGTCGGCCAGGGCGGGCGGAGATTTACGGTTCTTAAGTTCAGGACGCTGAAATCGGCAGGCAGAAAAGACGAAATCTCTCCCGAGCTCCGCAGAGCCAGGGCCCATTTTCTTCCTTTAGGAAAATTTCTTCGGCGCACGGGGCTCGATGAGCTCCCGCAATTATGGAATGTCCTCAAAGGAGAAATGAGCCTGATCGGCCCGCGCCCGGAGATGCCTTTTATTGCTGAAAAATACGGCCCCCTGGAGCGCGAGCGGCTTAGGGTCAAGCCGGGCATTACAGGGCTTTGGCAGATCAGCGGCGATCGGAAGAGACTTTTGATTCATGAGAATATGGATTACGACCTTTATTATGTGGAACATCTCAGCTTTAATTTGGATTTGGCGATTCTGATGAAGACCGCCTTTACCGTGATGGCCCGATTTTTCGAAAAAGAAAAAGATTAGGCGAATGTCGCGAGCTTCTGCCGGGCTTTGACGCGTTGGGTGAATTCCGTAAGAATCGTGCCGCGATTTCGAGCGGGGGAAGGAGTGACGACCGCGGTTTTCTCCCAAAAAGGATAAAGCTCGGAACTCAAGGCCTTGATATCTTCCGCCTCAAAATGTTTCACCTCGGCGCCGTCAATCACGTGGTATTTGCCGTTTTGTTTAAACAGACATACCGTATGCGCAAAACGCCTTCCATAAATATTGAGCAAAAGGCTCGGTATCCCGTTTAGTTTTAAAAGGCTGTGGGCAAAAATCGCGAAGTCTTCGCAGTCTCCTTTTTGATTGGCTAAAAGCTCTTCCGGAGACTGCCAATGGTCGCTCTGTCCGAACTGGCGCTGATCGGTTTCAAAAGCAAAGTGCCGCCACATATAACGGGCAATTTGTTCGGGGGTCCTGAGCTGGAGGGCGAGAACTTCCAAGGAGAGGCCTCGGTCAAGAAGTCGGGCGTCCGCTTCAGCGCTCATTAAAATCGTAGTTACCAAAACGAAGCTTGCGGCGAAAACCCATAAAGCCGCGACGTTGGCTCTCTTCATGCCGAATCCTCTCCTCAGAAAATCGAGGTCCTGATTCGGCCAAATCACTTAAGATTTGGCAACCCAGCCACCCCTGCTCTTGCTTTCGCAAGAAGCGCTGGGGTCTGTGGCTTTGCGTCCCCTGATTACTCCTCCGCCGCACATCGCTGCGGATCCGCCAAAATTTCTGGCGGAGGGTTTGCCTTTTTCAGAATCTCTAAGCTTTAAAACATCACTACAATTTCAAAGATAACATACGAGGTAGGTTTGTCAAACCAGGCAAAAGCAGCCCCAACATTTTGTAGGGCAAGGAGTTATAAAAAGCTGGCTGAGGGAATGTTTGACTAAAAATGTCGATCCTGTTACGATAACTAAATTTTCCTATCGGGGTAAGGAGAAAGTTTAAAAAATGAATTTCCACACGATCGAAGAAATCATTAACGATATCCGCCAAGGGCGCTTGGTCATTATTGCAGACGATGAAGCCCGCGAAAATGAAGGCGACTTAATCTGCGCGGCTTCGGCGGTCACTCCCGACAAGATCAATTTCATGATGAAGTATGGACGCGGTTTAATCTGCGCTCCCTTGACCGAAGAGCGGATCGAGGCATTGAATTTGAAACAGATGACCGTCTCCTCGAGCGATCCGATGGGCACGGCATTCACAGTCTCTGTGGATGCGCGGCTCGGAGTCACCACAGGCATTTCCGCCTTTGACAGGGCCCGCACGATTGAGGTTCTTGCCGATCTAAAATCCGGAGCCTCGGATATTGTCTCTCCCGGCCATATTTTCCCCTTGAAGGCAAAAAAGGGAGGAGTGCTGGCGCGCGCGGGGCACACCGAGGCGGCGGTCGATTTGGCGCGCCTTGCGGGTTTGCCGCCTGCCGGGGTGATCTGCGAAATTATCAATGACGACGGGACAATGGCCAAGCTCGCGGATCTTAAGGCGTTCGCGGATCTGCATCAAATGAAATTGGGAACGATCAAGGATCTTATCGAATACCGGCGGCATTTTGACAAGCTGATCGAGAAGATAAGTGAAGCGCGTATTCCGACTCTTTTTGGCGAGTGGACGGCCCGGCTTTACCGCTCCCTGGTGGACGGAGGCGAGCACGTCGCGCTCATCAAAGGTAAAATCGGGGCGCATCCCACGCTTGTCCGGGTTCATTCCGAATGTTTTACCGGAGACGTCCTCGGATCGCTTCGCTGCGACTGCCAGGACCAGCTCCTCGCGGCAATGGAAAGGATCGAGCGCGAAGGAGCGGGAGTCATCCTTTATATGCGCCAGGAAGGGCGCGGGATCGGACTGGCCAATAAATTGAAGGCTTATGCCCTGCAGGATCAAGGATTTGATACGGTCGAGGCGAATCAGGAACTGGGTTTTAAACCGGATCTGCGCCATTACGGCATCGGCGCCCAAATTTTGAGAGATCTAGGGTTGTCGCAGCTTCGATTGATGACCAATAATCCGCGCAAAATTGTCGGCCTCGAAGGACACGGACTTAAAGTCGCGGAACGTATCGCGCTTTCCACTCCCCCCCATCTGCACAACTCGAAATATCTCAAAGCTAAAAAAGAAAAGCTCGGTCATATCTTAAATATTTAAACCTTCCGCGATGACCATATACCGGGGACGCTTCATCGGAAGCGGAAAAAAATTCGGGATCCTTGTTTCGGAGTTCAACGAATTCATTACCCGGCGGCTTCTTACAAGCGCGTGTGAAGCCCTTGCTCAGGCCGGCGTTTCAAAATCGAAGATCGATATTGTTTGGGTGCCGGGCGCGCTTGAGATTCCCTTTTTCGCTTCGCGTTTGATCCAAAGGAAAAAGTTGGATGCCGTCATCGCCTTGGCCTGCATTTTGCGCGGGGAAACGTATCATTATGAATGTGTGGCGAATGAAATTACGCGCGGGATTTCACAGGTGGCGATCCAGACCGGAACGCCGGTTGCGACGGGGATTATTACGGCGGACAATCTCGAACAGGCCATTGACCGGGCCGGGCTGAAGAGCGGGAACAAGGGGAAGCAGGCGGCCCTGGCGGCGCTTGAGATCGCCGATCTTAATAAACAGTTCAAGTAATGTAAGAAGGGCGTACCTGCCGCGCTTGCCATAGGCGGGCAGGCGGGTTGCAATACGTCCCTACGTTTTCCTGTTCGAGATCAATACTCCAAAGGAGAATCACTTCAACCCAAAATGAGAAAACGCACGCGGGCGCGGGAATTCGCCCTCCAAATCCTTTATCAACTTGAGATGAATCCAGGCTCGCGGGAGGAAATTAAAAACTCTTTCTGGAACCAGAATCCTGAGGCCGCTGAAGAAGTCCGCCAATTTGCCGGAAGTCTCGTGGAGGGCACGTTAACGCACCAGGAGGAAATTGATAAGATCGTCACCAAGGCGACCGAAAACTGGGAGATCGGCAGAATGGCCGTGATCGACCGCAATATTTTAAGATTTGCTACCTACGAACTTCTTTTTGTTCAGGATATCCCCCCCAAGGTGACGATCAATGAGGCCGTGAACCTGGCCAAAAAATTCTCCCAGGAGGATTCTGGAAAATTCGTCAACGGCGTTTTGGATAAAATCAATCACACGGAAAAGGTCCGTTACGCAGCCCCAGCCCCGAATGAGCCTCCTTCCTCCTGAAAAATGGATGCGCCGCGCCCTCGAGTTAGGCGAAAAAGGACGCTTCTCGACCAGCCCCAATCCCATGGTCGGGGCGGTTCTCGCGCGTGCCGGCAAGCAGATCGCTGAAGGTTATCACGAAAAATACGGCGGTCCTCACGCGGAAACGATCGCCTTAAAAAAGGCAGGCCCGCGCGCGCGGGGCGGCAGCCTTTATGTTACGCTCGAGCCTTGCGCGACCTGGGGAAAAACGCCGCCCTGCGTTGCGGCAATTTTGGAATCAGGAGTCCGCGAAGTTTTTATCGCTGCGGTGGATCCCAATCCGAAAAATAGCGGGAAGGGGATCCTCGCCTTAACGAAGGCGGGCATCAAAGTGAGGAAAGGGATTCTCTCCTCTGAAGTCCAACTGCAAAACGAGGCTTTTTTTAAATACGCCCGCACCGGCCTTCCTTTTGTGACCTTGAAAATGGCCCAGTCCCTGGACGGGAAAATCGCGGCGCGAAGCGGTCTTTCCCGGTGGATTTCCTCCGGAGTCTCGCGCGATTTTGTCCACCGCCTCCGCGCCGAGCAGGACGCAATTCTCGTCGGCACGCAAACCCTGTTGAAAGACGATCCGTTCCTAAGCCCGCGTTTCAATCCCAGCGGTTTGATTCAAAAAGGCAAGCCTTGGAGGATCGTCCTCGACCGCCGGCTCAAGATTTCACCGGCCGCGCGCGTTTTCCGCGGAGAGCAAATCACGGGGATTGCAATTTCCGAAAAAATTTTTAAAAATTTGCCGGCCAAAACAAAAAAATTCAAAAACTCTTGTATTTTGTTGCCCATTCCCGAGCGACAAGGGAAATTAGATTTAAGGAGTCTTTTGAAGCGGCTCGGCGGGTTGGGTGTTGCGAAGCTGCTTGTCGAAGGCGGGGGAGAGACCGCCTGGTCTTTTCTTGAAGCCGGATTAGTGGATCGATTTTTCTGGATTGTCGCGCCGAAGTTTTTGGGGGGAAGCCAGGCGAAGACTTCCGTTGAAGGAAGAGGAGTCGCACGGCCTTCCCAAGCGATCCGGCCTAAACGTTTGACCTGTGAACCGCTCGGCGAAGATTGGTTATTTGAAGGAAGGTTTTAAACTTAGGAGATTCTATACCCACCAAGCGTTAGAATTATGATTTTGTAAAGTAAAGGCAACACTTCATCCTGAGATCGATACCCTCTTCAGCAAAGAATCCATGATTTCAACCGCTAAACGAAATGAGGCGTCCATGATTCGCATTGAGCGCACTAGGCAGCCCTTGACAGCTATAAAAATCTCAAGTAAGCTTCAAAATAAATATTAAAAAAATTAAAATAAAAGGAAAAACTAAAATGAAAAAACAATTCTTGAAGTTTGAAAAAGGAGTAAAAGTTTTGAGCGCGCTTTTGCTGTCAGTAGCTCTCGCCTTCACAGGACCTGCTTTTGCGAAAATCGTAATCGGCGAAGACCAAGAGGTTGCTGACAGCCATCCTTTTTCTAGCTTTGCAGTCGTTAGCGAATATGAAAAAGAAATTTTCAAAGATACTGTGGTATGGGCAGGGATGGAACGGGAATCACCTTATGTCGTTCATGTGAGAAGCAAAACTTTTGTAAATGGTGCCCCGGATAAAGAAGTAATTATCGTCGATGGCAGCGATCCCAAAACATTGCCTGAGGTTCACTACCTTAAAGCCTGCCAAAGCGCTGGCATCTCCTCTGCGCCAATTCACGTGGTTTATCGCCAAATTAATCGGCGAGGAGAGTTGGTTAATATTGAAGAAATCTATCACGTAAAATTCGTAGATGGGATTTGGAGTGCCCCACAATTGCTTATGTCAACAGATTATCAGCGCCCTATACGCCTTATACCCAACAATATTAGCTGCAAGGGAGAAAATGTTGGGCTTGCGTTGCAACATGGGCCTTCCCTCTTTTTTACTGGATCGCGTAACAACGGTGAAACATGGTCTGAGCCCGTCAGGGTTGGCAACCCAGAAGCTAGATTGGCGAGTCGTAATCCACTCGTTCGATTCGTGCTTGGAGAGGGTGCAAATGTTTTTATGGCTTGGACTGAAAGCAGCGAAAATCCTACCTCCTTCAATGTCTATTTTCAGCGTTCTACCGATGGAGGAATAAGCTGGAAGGAACCAAACGTACCCATTGACGTTGATTGGACATATGCGGCGAGACTCAGATTAGTTGCCCAGCAGGAAAATGTCTACATAGCTTGGAATTTCCTTCCTTACATGACTGGAGTCGAGCCCATTTTTGGGAGACTTTCTACCAATAGCGGAGCGTCCTTTCTCCCTACAGAAATAATTGCGTCTCCTGGGGATGCGGACCTTTTTAACCTACGCGGGTTACATATGGACAATTCTGGACGTCTCTATGTTGTTTGGGACGGGTATCTTCAATCTCCAATTAATGAGACCAGAATTAATTTTCGTTCTAACATTGGAGGAAAGTGGCAGGAGCCAAAGGTTATCTTTACTTCCCGTGGTGCGGCCGACACCATCTATCATGTTGAAACATCTGCTAATGAAAACGGTGCTATAGGCATTTCTTTCACTTTTCCTGGCTGGAAAATGGTGTTCGCAACGACCTCTAAGGATGAGGGCCAAACTTGGGAATGTCCGCCTGATCAGCCTTGCCGATTAGACCGCATTCCTCCAGGAAATTATGGTATGCAAGCAGTTAGCGCCAGTATGGCCAACGAAGTGCCTCATATGGCCGTTATATGGGCTGAACAAAGGACGACTGGAACTGGAGAAAGAACTACTCTTCATTACAACACAGCCGATCTTACGGAATAAAAATATTCTATTCATAGAATGAAAAGGTTGAGGGCTATTTTTTTCAGCCTTTCTTCAGTCTTTCTGCCTTCTTCTGTTCCCTCTTGCAAACTTGCAAAATAGAAAATAATTTCTATAATGTAAGACATGATTAAAAGAATACTCATCCGCCAGCTTTCAGCCCGGCTGAAACAATTTCCTGCCGTGGCTTTATTGGGCCTGCGCCAGTCAGGAAAGACCACGCTCGCAAAAACCCTTTCGCGCCATTACTTTGACTTGGAGCAATCGGAGGATCAATTGAACTTGGATTGTGCAATGGGATTCCCTGATCCGTTCTGGAGAATGCATCATCCTGGACGAGGCGCCATCGACGCAAAACGAAAACAAAACGGCCGTTTTCTTTTGTTGGGTTCAGTGGCTCCTGGGTTGATGAAAAATGTTTCCGAATCTTTGGCGGGGAGATTGGCGATCTGCGAACTTTATCCTCTATTTTTAACAGAACTTGGAAAAAAATACGATGAGGATGAAATGTGGTTAAGAGGAGGGTTCCCGGACGGAGGAATCCTCAAGAAGAAAAATTTTCCGGTATGGGAAAGAGATTACTTGGCTTTGCTGGCCCAGAGGGATTTTCCGTCTTGACAACGGATGCCAGAATGTTTGAGGGCATCGTCCGAGGCATCGTCTGAGTGCGGCATAGACAGCAATGACAATATCTCGAGCGTAAGAACGGTTGCAGTCGTCGG
>JAHFHG010000029.1 GCA_023247035.1 Candidatus Omnitrophota bacterium | reverse complement strand
CCTGCGATTGTCCACAATCACAAAATCGTTCCCGGACGCTACGGCTTTTATAAAAGGTAAAGGGTTCATTTGGGGCGTTGATTGTACCTCTCCGCCCCTTTTCTGTCATTTGAAATTTGGGTGGCTTCTTAATCGGAACTTTAAGAATTATGACGTGATAGCACTAAAGTTTTATCTACGAGGGAGGGAGAAATCAAGTTGCTTTCAGCTGATATTTTCTTGTGAGATTTTCTTGAAATGAATCTTGAAAAAGCATTCCTTACAATCGTTCATCAGTCCTTTGCTGTATAATTAAAAGTTCATTCTGAAACTTTCGCAAAAGCTCCCTATGAACTCGAAGCAGGGCTTCTAAGTCACTTTCTCCAAAAACATCCCCGCTATGTTCAAAAGACACCATTTTATTCTTGGCAGCCTCTTTAGCTGTTTGAACAATCTTTTCGAAGTTCGCAATTTCTCCTTCCAACTCCACTGCCGAACTTCGCGGTGATATACCCCAAAAACTGCACGCATCGGAAAATGTAATTTCCGTGAGCAGATTATTTTTGAATTTATCCATCACTTTTGAAGAAAATAATTTTTTTAATGCCGACACTGTTTCCCTGGAAAGAGCGATTTTTTCAACACGAGATTTAATTTGGCCACGCCGCAATAGTAGGCGGGCTTGATCACGTCCACCCTCAGTTAATTGATACACTCTTCGTCCAACCTTTTTGAGTAATCCCTGCTTTCGAATAGGCGTAGTGCTTATAATTTTTTTTGTGACTCTCTCTGAATCAGGATATAAAAGCTTGCCGTCTCGACCCCGATAACCAGCTAATCCAAAAGCGTCAGGGAAGTTCTCCCAAGCAGCGACTGTCAGGTCTTCTGCCGAAAACGGGCGTTTCCCATTCTCTTCTAAGCGATAGGCAGCTAACAGAAGCTTCTCAGAAATTCTTAAGGTAGTCCCTCTGGTCATACTTTAATCTCTCGGGAGCTCTCCCGTCGCAATAAATACACCAAGATCAGAAACAACTGCTGACTGAATCTCTGCAACCTTTGCTCCCCATTTTAGTATCCAATCATTTACGGACAAAGATTCTTTGTCTGTTGGCCCGTGCGTCAAAGCAATCTGAACTATCACATCAATCAATCTTTCAAGGTGATACATTCGCCATTCTCTTGACTGATATCCGTAACCTTTGGACTCATCCAAATAAAGTCTTGCTAATGGCGCCGAACTATTGATCCACCAAATATTGCGGTCGACATCTCGAGGTTGCTACAACACAGGCGCGTCGTCTTTGCTAAAGTGGACGTAATCATTTGTATCAGGATCGCGATCGAACTCCCCAGAAACTAGCACTTTGGGATAACCCTGCCCACGCTCATTTCCTTTTCCGCCCGCATGACCGGATCCCACTTTTATTAAAGCGGGCCTCTCTGACTCGCAGTTGTCATCACCAGCAATTACTTCAGTCTCACCAGGCGAAAAGCCAAAAACTAAACCGGAAGCACTTACTCTCGCCACATTGGGATCGTTTTCTGTCCACTCAAGGTAAACGTCACTTGTCTCTTCTCCACTAGCGAGATGACAAACGGCTTCGATTTTTTGACGGTTGCCGACTGGCACTTCAACAATACTGGGCGACAGCCGTATGTCCTGAATGTGCACCACCTCTAAAGGTACTTTATTAGATCTCAATTTACCGTGAAGGGTTTCAGCATAAATCGAGGTCTTCCCATACGCAAAGGTATTTATGATCATCAAATCCTCATCAACCATCGCGACGTTATTATCTTCACTGACCCATCGGAATGCTACAGGACGAACTCGTCGGCCGCTTTCGTCAAAAAATTTCAGAGTCGGTCGAAACGCAACCCCTAGCCCTGCTTTCCGGTGACTTAGACTTAACTCAAGATTGGCAGGCTTCCCTGTTGGTAAGGGTGGTAGCGGAGGTGGCGGACCAACCGGTCCAGGTCCCCACAATCCTTGCATGAGCTCATTAAGAAAACGGTTTTTCCAATTGTCCAGCGCCTCGTTTATCTTGCTAATCGCATTCTTTGCTTCGTAATCATATTGACGGCGATCGCGAGATTCGAACTCCTTGGCGTATAATTCAACTTGTTGGGATACAAAGCGCTTCACCGCTCTAGTAAGCGGGCTCTTCGCTAAGACGCCTCTTTCATTCTGTTTATAGGGTTCAAGAGCTGTTAGAAAACACTCACCGTAAATACGATCACGGTAGGGCGATTGGATATCGAGATCCAAGACGGAATCATTCCCCAAGTACTCCTTCGGAGGCTTGTAGTAATTAATGATGTGCCGTCCCTTCCTAGTCCATCTCATACTAACATCTGAAGTCCTGAGAATTAGTTGACCTTGCGAAAGGTATCCTTCGTTGGTAGTCGAGACTTGCTGTTCGGAGACAAAGTCTTTCAAAGTTTCCGGTATTGGAATAACCCTGGGCTTTTCGGCACCTTCCATTGGCGGGATTTCTGGAAGGGCAATTTCTTTTCCTTCATTGATCAACTTACCATTTGCAATGATATAGACCCTACACATCTCTAATGTCTGAATCATCTGCGGATGTTCTCGTAAGCTTTCAACCAAATGATCCACAGGGATTTTGCTTCCATAACCTTTTGGTCCGAAACCGCTAATGAATGTAAAACCGTCAGCGGATTTCATCGCCTCTAAGGCTGTTTTTGGAAATGTATCCAGGGGACACCTAAACTGAGCCAAGGCCTTTTCTAACTCTGCTTGCAATCCCTTCACAGAAAAATCTCGGCCGCATTGCGGATCAGGCACATAACCAAACCTGATAGAGCCAGCCACCACGCCGTAGCGATTCCCTTTCCCTTTTTTCACAGTATGAATCAAGGCGTGTCCCTCAAACATTTGCGTCATGTAACATTTGCCGCCGTTGCCATGTCCACCTTGGATACCGGCCGTTTTGCTTCCACGGCGCGCCGCCTCGGGATCTGCCCAATGTCTAAAATTTTGTTCGATCATGTTACTTGTCATTCCAGAGAAATCTAAACACGAAATCGACGGGGTCATTTCTCTGTGACCATGACCGAAAATGAGGACAATAACACGTTTATTTTCAGGTGCGTCCTCCCTGGCATAGGCATCGGAAGAATTTTTAAGCCATTCGGGAAGGCCGCTTTCGTGAGATTGAAATGCCTTACAGATAAGACGGATTGCGCCTTCTTCATGCACCTTAATATCTTCATCAGGGGTGTAAGTAAGGATAGCCGAAGGCGTCATGGATGTCTCCGACTTAGGTATCTCATTGATGGGCAATTTGGATACTTTTCCTGGAGATCGAAGATGGAATTAGAGAGAAAAGATTCTTTCATAGCCAATCGATTTTTAATTCACCGTCCAGGTGTTTGAAATCTTTATCTCCGGTAATAAGAGATGCCTTTCGAATTTTGGCAAGAGTAGCAGCGAAACAATCGGCATAGGGAAGCTTTTTAGTGGCTTTCAAATGAGCAGCCTGACGGGTTAATTCCTTGTCGGCATCAATAATTTCAAGGTGCATTTGATTCATCAGACGATCAATCTCATCCCGCTTCTCTTTCCCATATCGGGTTTCGATGACGTAGAGCACTTCGCCCCAATTGATAACTGAAATGAGAAGGGTCTTTTCTTTATTAGCGGCTTCCTTCAAAATCTCGGTTACTCTAGATCCGCCTTCCTCGCCCTCAAAATAAGCGAGCAGCGCCCAGCTGTCCAAAACCTTAACGCCCTTCAAATTTGGACTCCTCGTGTTCTTTTTCCTTCCGGCGTGACTCCTCGAGAGATTTGACCAGCCCGCCGCCCTTGAGAATGCCATAAGTTCGCTCATAAAATTCAGGCGTTGCAGGGTGCACAATAATATCACCGCCTTTTTCTTCTAGAAAAACTCTCGTTCCTTTTCTCATTCCCGTTTTCTTCCTGAGTCTAGCAGGAATAACAATTTGACCCTTGATTGTCACAACTGATGTTTCCATCATAGGTTTTCACCTCCCAAAATAGTGCTCCTATTTAATTAAAGTATATCTTTATATTATTAGTATGTCAAATATAAATTTGTATTACCTAAATTTAAAAGTATCCCAATTGTAATTGATTCACTCGCCTCAATCTGAAGAAAGGCGTGCGACGACCCCTTTTAAAATTTCTACTACCTCGGCAAAGGCGGGAAGGTTCAATTTGTCGGGAGTGTCGGCGCTCAGGTGATAATGCGGGTAGCGGCTGCCTTGAGTTTGTCCGGGTGAAAAATATTTCTTTCCCCGATTTCCACGGCCAAGGCTTGAAGGTGAGTGGAGAGTTTACTTCGAAGAGAATTCACGCTCGAGCACCGCGGTAAGGGCATCCCCCATTTTGCGGTAACCTTCAACGTTAGGATGAAGGCCGTCCGGAGTCCCCGCTAGAGTGCCTGGACGTTTGGGATCTTCCACAGCCTTGGACGTGTCGCAAAACCAAAGTTTGTTTTGAGTACTGTAAGAGCGGATCCAATTGTTGAGTTTGATGATATTCCTGTAGACTTGCGGACTTGCGGAATTATAAGGGAGGACGGTACAGGCAATAACACGAATGTTTTCTTTTCTCGCGCGTCTATAAATGTCCGCCAGGTTACGCTTAATCTCATCGATCGGATACCCCTGATACAAATCATTGATCCCGGCCAGCACAATCAATACCTCGGGACGGTAAGCAAGCGCATCTTTTTGAAACCGTTTTAAGATCTGATCGCTGCGCTCGCCATTCACGCCGCGGTTCAAAACTTTCCACTCCGGGCGCAGCTTCATGATCCAATAGGCGTACTGGCTCTCCTTATTTCCCGAGCCGTCCGGAGGCGCTTCCGCAGGCGAGCGAAATCCCGGCGCGCCGGCCGTCGTGGAATCGCCAAGAGCGACAATCGTAAGCGGCCGGGCGGCTTCCAGCGAGACGGCCGGGCTGAGGGTGAGAAAAAATACGATGAGGAAAATTTCCGGAAGGCGGCCTGGCATTAGAGAAGAAAACAAATTGCCGTCAGCGCGGCCGAGACAAGCGCGGCTTGGATCAGCACGTTCCGGCCTTGAGAGCGGAGCGCGGACGATTCGGCCTCGCTCACTTTTTCCGTTTCCTGATCCAGATTGCGAGCGCCTTGAAATGCCGGCGCCACGCAGGTTTTGGCCTTGGCCTGCAAAAAACCGAGCATCGATAAATAGAAAGGGAAGAAAAGAAAAAGCCGCCGGACGCGGGAGAGTCCGGAACTGAGAAGAAAAATCGCAATTGCCGAGCTGACGATGAACATCAAGATTCCTGCGATCAGCCGCCGCCTGCGCTGCTTGGGGCCGATATGGATCGGGCAGGAATTTTTCATCTTAGGCTCCGGCTTGGAAATTACTTGCTTACAAAATCGGGAATGGTTTCGCCGGCCACGAGGCTGGGGACAGTCTCGCGCTTGCGCACGACCGCGAACTGTTTGCCGGAGACGAGGACCTCGGCCGGTCTCGGATGGGAATTGTAGTTGGAGGACATCACAAAGCCGTAAGCGCCCGCTGTCATAAAAGCCAAATAATCGTCCGCCTTCAATTCCTGAATGTGACGGTCCTTGGCGAGGAAATCCCCGCTCTCGCAGATCGGCCCCACGACATCATAAACCCATTTCGCCGCCTTTTCATCTTTGGCCAGCGGCCACACCTCGTGATGCGCCCCGTAAAGCGTCGGGCGGATCAGGTCGTGCATTCCCGTATCGACAATCGCAAAATTTTTGACCTTCGTCTGCTTGATATAAAGCACTTTGCCGACCAGAATGCCCCCGTTTGCGGAAATAAATCTCCCGGGCTCAAAAATGACT
This sequence comes from Candidatus Omnitrophota bacterium, assembly GCA_023247035.1. Classification (GTDB taxonomy): domain Bacteria; phylum Omnitrophota; class Omnitrophia; order Omnitrophales; family Aquincolibacteriaceae; genus JAHFHG01. Next base: position 21,044 of record JAHFHG010000029.1, on the reverse strand, counting down.
TGGTATTGCCTGCCCTTAAAAAGAGGAAGGACATTCTTCGCGAACTCATCGGCCGTCTGAGGGTTTTCGGTGCTGTAAATCACGCCGAGCCCGCCGCCCAAATTCAAATATTTAATTTTAACCTTTTCCTTTGCAAGCTCGTCGATAAATGAAAGCACCTTCCAGAAGGCTTCGATAAAAGGCTGGCCGGTCACAATCTGGGAGCCGATATGAACGTGAACGCCGCACAGGCAAAGAGCCTTATAATGGCCGGGGCTGAGAAAGATTTTTTCCGCCGTTTCCATATCCATTCCGAATTTGCTTTCGGCCTTGCCCGTGGCGATGTGATCGTGCGTTTGGGGATCAATCCCCGGATTGACTCTTAAGGAAATATTCGCGATTTTTTTAAGGCGCCTGGCGATCCGGTTAATCGTTTCAAGCTCGGGAACGGATTCGACATTGAAAAGCAAAATGCCCGAGCGGAGCGCCTCTTCGATTTCCTCTGCCGTTTTTCCGACGCCGGCATAAACGATCCTTTCAGGCGGACACCCCGCTTTCTTCGCCCGATAAAGTTCGCCACCGGAGACAATGTCCAGCCCTGAGCCCTTTTGAACAAGGGATTTCAGGATCGCCAGATTGGAATTGGCCTTCATGGAATAGCAGATGAGCGGCTTGATAGGACGAAAGGCTTTTTGGATTTTCTCGAGGTGCTCGACGAAGGTTTTATAACTGTAAATATAAACCGGCGTGCCTGTTTTTTCCGCAATGTCGCGAACGCGGACCTTTTCGCAATACAGTTCGTTGTCCTTATAAAAGAAATCGTGCATAAGTTTCTCTACCTTCTACTTTTGACGATTCGCGGCTTCCCGGCCTTTTCAAATTTGAATTCTAAATTTTTCAAAAATCAACCCTAAACTAAATCTCGTTGATCTCAATGAATTCATCCATTTTCCGGTTTCGATTTTCATAACGAGCGTCCTTTCTGAACAAGCTCAAAAGCCTTGTTTGCCGCATCAAATCGATCACAGAAAGGTATTCCTTCTTGTTTCATTTTTTCCATAAGAAGCTGATGGTACTTTGTCCTCAAAGCATTGATTTGGTCTTTAGCGCGATATCCTTCCTCAGGAATTTTATTTTCCGCTTTGACTAAATCCGTATAAATTTGCGCAATTTCAACTAGCGTCATAATTCCCCATGAGCGATTCTGATGGCAATTCGAGTGGCGTGATCTCTGTCTTTGAATTCAATGCCCTGCTTTTTCAGCATATCGATAAATTTCCAGTGGAGCTCCACTCTTTTTTCTTCCAACAGTTGAAGCTTTTTAGGATCTGTGGCCTTTTCTATCTTTTCGATGACTTCCGCGTATTCTTTAGCAGCTTGGTATAAGTTCTCTTTCATTTTGATCTTACGAACTCGTTTAAGCCCGCTCAGAAGTTGGTTCACTTATTTTGGATTTTAATTTTTTAACTCTTTCTGCCCTTTGCTCTTTTAATCTCGGCGAAAATAATATCTCATGAAGCTTATAGGCTGGTACAACGGCTGAAATTCCCATGTTTGAAAGTGAAATTGGGGTTGTTTGAGTATCGATCACCCGTATTTTTTCGGCATCTAAAAAGAACCTTTCATGATTCCAGCCAACGAAAGTTTCGGCGGGCCAAATACAAGCTGACCCGGAATTCGATTTGGATCGAGATAAAAGAAAACTGGTGAACCGCTATTACCACCGAAGGATTGACTTTCGACAAGATAGAGATCAACGATAGTTATCGTCCCACTTAATTTTTCCCTCTGTAATTAAAGCAACCCTGCCAAAGCGGGTGATGGGATAGTTTTTTTGTTGGCCTAAATAATGAGTAAATAACCCAATAAAGAAAACTTCGTCACCTTCCGTTATTTTTTCCTTTGTGAACAGTTCTTTTGTTGTCAAAAGATCTTGCTGCAATAAACGCAGATCATATTTTGTCAAATCCGGATCGGGTAGAAACGGGATAACAGCTATATCTACGTCAGCCTCGCTATTTTAATGGAAACAAAGAAGCCTGCTCCATTTGGAAACATCTCTCCATTCTCATTCCGGATAAAAATAAATGAGACAATTTTTTTAACCTCATCGGGAATAATATTAGCCATAATACCCTCTGACGTAAAAATCATCAGAATCGTTAAAACAAAAAGTCGAAATTTTCTCAACTTCGCCCGTTCTACTTTAAAATCTTTTTCCAGCGCTGGATTTGTTTTTTTACCTGAGACGGATTCGTGCTGCCGATTGTTTTTTTGGCGTTGACCGAGACTTCGGCTCTAAATAATTGCCGGACATCTTGACCAAAGGCCTTTGAAAATCGTTTCCATTCCTGAATCGCAAAATCGCTCATTCTTTTTCCGGTTTCTTGGGCATATCGGACAGCCTTCCCCACGGTCTCGTGCGCTTCGGTAAACGGAACTTTTTTCCGGACCAGGTATTCGAGGACGTCCGTGGCGAAAAGGGCGTCGTCGTCCACGGAACTTTTCATCCGCTGGAAATTGAACGCGGTGGATCCGAGCGTTAAAGCCAAAAGTTCAAGCGCGGCCTCCGTTTTCCGGACTGCATCAAAGGCGCCCGGCTTATCTTCCTGAAGGTCGCGATTGTACGCAAGCGGTAATCCTTTTTGGACGGTCAATAAAGCCTGCAACTGGCCAAACACCACCCCGCTTCGCCCCCTGATCAGTTCAAAGACATCGGGATTTTTTTTCTGCGGCATCAGGCTCGAACCTGTGGCAAAGGCGTCGTCCAATTCAATGTAACCGAAGTTTTCGGAATTCCACAGGATGAAATCCTCGCTCAACCGCGAAAGATGCATCCATAAAATGGCCAGCACGCTCAAAAGCTCAGTCAAGAAAGCCCTGTCGCTGACGCCCGCCAGGCTGTTGGAAACGATCTTGGAAAATCCAAGTTCGCGGGCAAGAAACGATTGATCCAGCGGCAGAGAAGATCCCGCCAAAGCCGCGGAGCCGAGCGGAAGGACATCAACCCTTTTAAGAACGTCGCCAAGCCTGGCGCGGTCTTCCTCCAGCATTTCCACGTAAGCGAGCAAGTGGTGGGCCATCAGCACGGGCTGGGCCTTTCGGAGGTGGGTCATTCCCGCAATTACAGCGCCGCCGGCTTTCTCGGATAATGAAATAAGCGCCCGCTCAAGGCCCGCGAGCCGCCCGTTAATAGATTTGATCTTTTCCTTAATGTAAAGCCGCATTGAGGTCACGACCAGGTCATTGCGGCTCCGGCCGGTGTGGAGTTTCTTTGCAGCCTTGCCGATTCTGTCCTCAAGTTTCGATTGAATGAGGGTGTGGACGTCCTCGTAATCTTTAAGATACTCGCACACGGCTTTGCCGGAAAATTCACGGCTGAGCGCGCCAAGACCTTTCAGAAGAGCTGAGACTTCCCGCCCTGTAAGGAGCTTGATCCGGCCGAGCATTTTCACCCACGCCCGGTTGACCGAGAGTTCCGACTCAAGCAATGCGCCGTCCGTGGCCAGGGAATAGCTGAAGCATTTCAGTAAAGGGTGCATTTCCTTTTTGAATCTTCCGCCCCAAAGTTTTTTCACAAGAGGTCCTCCTGTAACATCTATTGTTTCCTGGAGGTAGGGGCGTATTGTCCACCACAACTCACGGGCGGATCCGCCGACGAATCAGTGGCGGACAATACGCCCCTACGACCCACAAATTTACTCCTGCGGTTGCTTGGCCTTCAATCCCTCATAAGGAAGGCCCCAGATTTTGAGGAATCCTTCCGCGGAGGTGCGGTCAAATAGATCCCCCTTGGAATACGTCGCCAATTTTTCGCAGTAAAGCGAGTAATCGGACTTCCGGCCCACACAAATCGCGTGCCCGTGGTCCAATTTCATTCTCACCTTTCCGCTCACGCGCTTCTGATTGGATTTGAAAAATTCATCGAGGGCCTCTTTGAGCGGCGAAAACCAGAGCCCGAAATAAACGAGCTGGGCATATTTTTCCGAAAGGAGCTTCTTATAATGAATAAAATCCCGGTCCATCGCCATTCCTTCAAGCTCTTGGTGAGCTTTCAGAAGGACTTCCGCGGCGGGCGCTTCATAAACTTCCCGGCTTTTGATTCCGACCAGCCGGTTCTCGATCTGATCAAAGCGGCCGACGCCGTAAGTCCCCGCGATTTCATTCAGGGATTCGATCATATCCACAAGGGATTTCGCGGCCCCGTTTAACTTGATGGGAACTCCGTCCTTAAATTCAATCTCAAGGTAGCGCGGTTTTTTGGGAACTCGATCGAGCCCGCGCGTCATGACGTAAGCCTCTTCGGGAGGCTCCTGCCACGGATTTTCCAAAATGCCGGCCTCAATCGCGATCCCCCAGATATTTTTATCAATGGAATACGGGCTCGCCTTTGTCGCGTCAATCGGAATATTATTTTCCTGCGCGTATTCAATCTCTTCTTCGCGGGTCTTAAATTCCCACTCCCGTAAAGGAGCGATGATTTTCAACGAGGGATTGAGCGTCCGGACGCCGACTTCAATTCTCACCTGATCATTGCCTTTTCCGGTACAGCCGTGCGCCACGAATTCGGCCTTTTCCTTTTCGGCAATCCTCACCAGATGTTGGGCGATCAGCGGCCGCCCTAGTGCGGTGGCAAGCGGGTATTTGCCCTCGTAGCGGGCGTGCGCGCGCAGAGCAGGCAAAATAAAATCGCGGGCAAACTCCTCTTTTAGATCTTCAATATAAAGTTTGCTGGCGCCGGCGGCTTTCGCGCGCTTGTGAAGCTTGCTTTTATCCGAAACCTCTCCGATGAATGCGGAAAAACAAACCACCTCGAAACCGTATTTTTCCTGAAGCCATTTCACCGCGCACGAAGTATCCAATCCTCCGGAAAAAGCCAGAACCACTTTTTTCATTTCTCCACCTTCTATCCTCTCTTAACTCCGCTCAGATGAAGCAAAACCGCCTTCTGAACGTGCAGGCGGTTTTCTGCCTGATCAAAGACAATCGAATTTTTGCTTTCAAGCACGCTTTCGGTGATCTCTTCTCCCCGATGGGCAGGGAGGCAGTGCATCACGTAAGCGCCCTTCCCGGCCTTTTTCATGAGCGCCTCATTGACCTGCATTCCGCGGAAGGCCTTTAATTTTTCTTCCCGTTGTTTTTCCTCTCCCATGCTGACCCACACGTCCGTGTAGACGGCGTCCGCCCCTTCGACAGCTTCCTCAGGATTATAACCTCCCTGAATCACGGCCTTTGTTTTTTTCGCAATCGCCGACGCGCGCTTTAAAACGTCCTCCGAGGGCTCGTGATTGCGCGGAGTCGCGTAATGGATTTCTCCGCCAAGCGAGGCCGTCAGAAGGAGCAGCGAATGCAATACATTATTCCCGTCGCCGATAAAGGCCAGCGCCGGCTTGCGGCCTTTGGGAAGCCTCTCGCGCAAGGTAAAATAATCGGCGAGGGCCTGGCAGGGGTGCTCGAAATCACTCAAGCCGTTGACAACGACTTTACTGAAGTGCCGCCTGAACTCCGTAATCGTTTGATGAGAAAACGTCCTCAGGATGATCCCTGCCAAGTAGCGGTCCAGGACACGCGCGACATCGCGCACCTCTTCACGAACTCCGAGTTTGATATCCTCCGGCCCTAAGTAAACCGTCCCTCCTCCAAGAGAAAAAATTCCGGTCTCAAAGGAAATCCACGTCCGCGTGGAAGGTTTTTCAAAAATCAGGCCGAACATTTGCCCTTGCAGAGAAGTCCTGTATTTCTCAGGAGACTTTTTTATCCGGGCAGCAAGCTGAAAAATATTTTCGATTTCTTCTGCGCTCAAGTCCGCAATTGAGATAAGGTATTGTTTCATGTTGACTATTCCTACTGCTTCGGCTCTGTGGTTGTCATTCCCGCGTCCGCCAACAATCGGACGGATCCGTCCTTCGGCGGAAAAGCGGGAATCCAAATCCTGGATTCCCGATAAAACCATTCGGGAATGACAAACCCGATCGCTTGCAAGCCATTAACCATTCCCGATCTCCTCAAAGGTATTCTCCAAAATCTTCAGCCCGGCCGTTAAAATCTTTTTCGAAATATTGATCGGAGGCATAATGCGCAATACGTGATCCTGGGTGCAGTTGATCAAAAGCCCTTTTTCGCGCGCCTTGTCCGCCACCGGAGCGCCGGGGATTAAAAGCTCGACGCCTCTCATCAGCGCCATTCCCCTGACCTCGCGGATAAAAGAAAAACGCGCCTTCATCGCTTCAAGGCGCCGGCCGAGGAACTCCCCCATTTTTACGGCATTTTGAAGGAGGCCTTCCCTTTGAATCGCTTTAAAAACGGCAAGGCCTGCGGCGCAGACCAAGGGATTCCCTCCGTAAGTCGTCCCGTGCGTTCCCGGCGTGAGAATTTCTTTTTGGATCTTCCGGCTCACCAGGCACGCTCCGATCGGGACGCCGCCGCCTAAAGATTTTGCAAGGGTCAGGAGGTCCGGCTCAATCCCGTAATGCTGAAAAGCGAACATCTTTCCCGTCCGCCCCATCGCGGTCTGGACCTCGTCAAAAATAAGCAGCAGATTTTTCGCATCGCAAATCCTCCGCAGTTCCCTGACAAATTCCGGCGCGGCAACGCGGATTCCCCCCTCGCCTTGAATCAGCTCAAGAAGAATTGCCGCGGTTTTATGCGTCACTTGTTTTTTGACGGACTCCAAATCATTCAAATCCGAATACCGGAAGCCTTCGGGAAGCGGCGCAAAGCCTTCCTGGATTTTTTCCTGTCCCGTCGCCGTGAGCGTGGCCAGAGTCCGGCCGTGAAAAGACTGGCGCATCGTAATCATTTCGTAACGGCCCTGCTCCGAGCCGTATTTCCGGGCAAACTTGACGGCCGTTTCATTGGCCTCGGCGCCGCTGTTGGAGAAAAAAACGCGGCCGGGGAAAGCGGCTTTTGATATCTCCTGCGCCAAAAACGCTTGTTTGACATTCAAAAAATTATTGGAAACGTGCAGGATTTTCCGGGCTTGATTTTTAAGCGCATTCACAACCGTCGGGTGGCAATGCCCGAGCCCGGAAACGCCCCAGCCGGGGAAAAAATCAAGGTACTCTTTTCCTTCAAGGTCCCAGACTCGCGCGCCCTTTCCCTTCACCAGGCAAAGAGGGGCTCGCGTATAAGTGGGAAGAATATATTCTTTATAAAGGCGCTCAATATCCCGCGTTTTCATCGATCGAAAGTGGTTAGAGAGTGATTTCGGTTCCGATACCCTGGTCGGTGAAGATTTCAAGAAGGAGAGAATGTTTGATGCGCCCGTCGATAATGTGGGCCTTTTTGACGCCTCCCAAGAGCGCCGTCATACAAGCCTTCACTTTCGGGATCATCCCGCTCGTAATCACTTTTTTATCAATCAGATTTTGCACTTCCTCAACCCGAAGGGACGACATTAAAGACGCTTCATCGGAAGGGTCTCTTAAAATGCCTTTGACATTGGTCAAAATCATGAGCTTTTGCACTCCCATTGCAATCGCGATTTTCGCCGCGGCCTCGTCGGCATTGACATTATAGTCCTCGCCTTTATCGTCAATGCCGATCGGGTAGACGACCGGAATGATATTAAATTCCGTCAGTTCTTTCATCGGCATGATATTTACGGAAATAACCTCGCCGACGTAGCCCACGTCGCCTTCGGAAGTGTGCTTGACGACATTCAAAATCTCGGCCGCGTGCCCGGAAAGCCCGATCGCCCGCGCCCCGAATTTATTGATATCGTGCACGATGCTTTTATTGAGATCCGCAAGGGTCTCCACCACAACCTGAATCGTGTCGCGGTCCGTGACGCGGAGTCCGTTCACAAAACGGCTCTGCACGCCGCGTTTTTTCAAATTTTCCGTAATAAAATTTCCGCCGCCGTGGATCAGGATCGGCTTGATGCCGACATAATTCATGAACACCAGATCCTGGAGCACGTTTTCGCGGATATCCTGATAAGTCAGGGCCGCGCCGCCGTATTTAATCAGGACCTCTTTGCCCCGGAACTTCTTAATATAAGGGAGGGCCTCGATCAGGATATTTGCTTTTTCAACGAGTTCTTGCATATTTTTAGGAATAAGAGGCGTTGATCATCACGTATTTTGTGGTCAGGTCGGAAGTGACAAACTGGGCCCGGCCCCTGCCTTTGCCGAGAGTCACATCAATCGTATATTCTTTGCGCTGCAAAATGCGCCGGGCCTTGGGAAGATTCAAAACGCGCAATCTTCCGTGGTGAACGACCACCGCGTTTCCAAACGCAATATTGAGGGACAAAGGATCAAAGGCAATACCGCTTGCGCCGATGGCGGCGGCGATCCGGCCCCAATTCGGATCCGCGCCTGCGAGCATGGTCTTAAAGAGCATAGAATTGGCGATCTGGCGCGCGGCCTTTTCAGCCTCGGTCGGATTTTTCGCGCCCGAAACCTTGAGCGTGCAAACGTGCGTGACGCCCTCGCCGTCCTTGACCATTTCATAAGCCATGATCCGGCAGACTTCCTCAAGCGCCTCGCGGAATGTCCGGTAATCCCGGTCGACCCGCTGGATGGCCGGATTTCCCGCCTCGCCATTGGCCAGCACCAGCGCCATATCATTGGTGCTCATATCATTATCAATCGCCATTTGATTGAACGTATCATCCACCGCGTGCCGGAGCGCCCTCCGCAAAATAGGTTTGGTAATCGCGACATCGGTCGTGATAAAGCAAAGCATCGTGGCCATATTCGGATGCACCATTCCAGCGCCTTTGCCCATTGCGCCGATGGTCACTTTTTTATCTCCGAGATAAAAAGAAAGCGCGACCTCTTTGGTCGAAAGATCCGTGGTCAAAATCCCTTTTGCGGCCGCGTGCCCTCCCTCTTCGGAAAGGCGGCTGACCAGCGCCGGAATGGCCTTTTTAAACCGAGTCACCGGAAAGGGAATGCCGATCAGGCCGGTCTGAGCCGCCAGGACTTCTTCCTCTCCGATATTCAAAAGCCTCGCCGCTTCGCGCACGCATTCGGCAACCGCTTCTTTGCCGTTCGGGCCGTTCATGCAATTCGCGTTGCCGCTCGAGGCCAGAATCGCCCGGTGTTTTAGGGCTTGGATCGCTTTCATGGAATGAAGCACCGGCCAGGCCTTGACCCGGTTGGTCGTGAATGTTCCTGCTGCGACACAGGGAGTCCGGGACACAATGAGCGCGGAATCAAACCTCTTTTTTTTCTTTTTGATGCCGGCGTGGACTCCGCTGGCATAAAAACCTAAGGGAGACGTCACGGTCCCCCTTCTTTTTTTCTCCCAAAGAGGTTTTACCATATTTTCAGCCCTTCATCCTCGGCAAAGCCGGCCCGGACATTGAGATTCTGCACCGCCTGCCCCGCCGCGCCTTTGATCAAATTATCAATCGCCGTAATGACAATGATCCGATCGGAATCCGGATCGGCCCAGAATCCGATATCGCAATAGTTCGTGCGCTGGACATCTTTCAAAGCGGGGAAAATGCCTTCGGGTTTTAACCGTACAAAAGGCTCCTCCGCGTAAGCACTCCTGAAAGCCTCCGCCGCGGCGTCCCGCTTTACATTCTTCTTTCTTCTCAGATAGGCGGTCGTGAGAATCCCCCGCTCAAGCGGAAGCAAGTGCGGGACAAAAGTGACGCGGATTTCCGCTCCCGCAGCATCGGAAAGAACTTGTTCGATCTCAGGCGTGTGCTGATGCCGTCCCACTTTATAAGCATAAAAATTTTCATCGATCTCGCAAAATTGCGTGGCCGGGTTGAGTTTCTTGCCCGCGCCGGTCACGCCGGATTTGGAATCGATGACTATAGAATCGGTTTCAATATATCCCCGGCCGAGGAGCGGGGCGATCCCCAAAATCGCGCCCGTAGGATAGCAGCCCGGATTGGCAATCAGGCTGCCCTTGCGGATTTTTTCCCGGTAGAGCTCCGGCAGGCCGTAAACGGACTCCTTCAATATTTGCCGGCCCGAATGTTTGACGCCGTACCACTTCTCGTACTCTTTCCAATCCCGCAGCCGGAAATCGGCGGACAGATCAATCACAATTTTACCCGCCTCCAGAAATTTGGAAGCCGTGCCCATCGCCTCGGTGTGCGGCAGGCACAGAAAGACGACGTCGGAACTGCGGCGTATTTCCGAAAAAGAATAAGGGCGCGCCTCCAAATCGATCTCCCGGGGAAGAACGGGGATCCATTGTTCAATCGGAATCTTTTCTTTTTGCCGCGTGGTAAGCCCCGAGATGCGGACGTGAGGGTGCCGCAATAAAATTTTCACCAGCTCGGCGCCGGTATACCCTGTGGCTCCAACAATCGCGCAATTTAGCATCGAAGTTTCGTATTATAGCTTGAGTTCTGCAAATTTTGCTTTTCTTTCTGTCGTTCCTGAATGTTTTTATCAGGAATCCGGATTTTGGATTCCCCTGTGAAATCGCGGAGTGATTTCTCAGGGCCGCTTTTCCGCCGGAGGACGCACGCGGGAATGACAACCGCTTGTCTTACAAAAAAGTTATACTCTATGAATTCGGAAATTGGCAGAACTCAAGCTATAGGTAACTCTTTTATCTGCTGTCAATTTTGGTATTATATCAGCCTGGAATTTGTTTCCCTTAATCTATGCCGCTGAAAAAACGACGAAAAACCGTTCCGGGCCGTTCCCCTTCCAAGCCGAGGAAGAAAATTCCGCGGATTCTCTCCCGCCTGCGTTTCCAGAACCCTCAATGGTTTGAAGCGGCCCTGACGCACCCCTCTTACCGCCACGAAAATCCGATCCTTTCTAAACTTGAGAATTTTGACCGCCTTGAATTTTTTGGAGACGCCATTTTAAATTTCGTCATTTGCAAAAAAATTTACGCGCTCTTTCCCGATGCCGATGAGGGGATCTTAAGCCGCCTGCGCTCTATTTTGGTCTCGCGCAAAATACTTTACAAAGCAGCCTCCTTGATCGGGCTTCCCCATTTTACCAAGCTCGGCAAGAGCCTTTCAAAGCAAAAGGCCTTTTTAAAGGGAAAAATTTACGCCGATTCTTTTGAGGCCCTGCTGGCCGCGCTCTACTTCGACCGGGGTTTTGATTTCACGGAACAGTTCATCTTAAAAATTTTCAAAGATTACTTTGACGCCAAGAGGCTGTTGCGCCTTGATCCGAATCCCAAAAGCGCTCTCCAGGAGCTCGCCCAAAAATTCTGGAAAATGCTGCCGATTTATAAAACGGAATCGACTTCCCAAGGCTCCCTCACCACGGTCTCGATACAAAATTTTAAAGAGGCCTCGGCTTTAGGACGGACGCGTAAAGAATCCGAACAAAAGGCGGCGCGTCTTCTTGTCCGCTTTATCCGTCAGGAACTGGCGGATCGCTTGAAAAAAAATTCCTCCGAAAGAAAGTTCCGCAAAACCCGCTGAGTCTTTTTCTTGGCAAGGTTGTCCTGAAGCTTGGGCAATAAAACCGGATCGGGCTTCAGATCGGGCTTTTCAAGACGCCCCGAAAGCAAAAAGGGGATCGGGCCGAAGCGTTTTTTTTCCTGGGATTCCTGGGTTTCGCGCGTTTCGACGATTTCACTGACCAGGGGAAGGGGTAAAAATACGTCCAGCCGGTAGTTTAAAACGCCGTCCTGGGTAATTTCACCGTCGGCTTGAATGGAATAGTCGCGGGCAATGATCCCAAGATCCGGCGTCTTGATCTTCTCCTCCAGAAGCGAAAAATGGCTTCGCAAATCGTCAAAGCGGGCGCCTCCCGGAACAAATGGCCCGATACTTGAAAAGCCTTTAATCTTTGAAACGGCCTCCAGGAGATTAAAACTGTGGAATTCCCCGTTCGTAATGGAAAACTGCCCTTCCCCTTTCAGGCCCTTTGTCCACTGCGCAGGGTCCAGGCTTTCGCCTTCCATCTTCAAGGCCGCAAAAAAATTTCCATCTAAAATTCTTTCTTCTTTTTCCCGGCGGGCAAAAAATTGCGCCAGGCTGATCCGGTTGATCTCGGCGTCCAAAGCATAAAGGGGCGGAGGGCCGTGCGGATGAAAGGTCCCTTTGATTTTCCCCTGCCCGCCGTAAACTTCAAATTCGAGATTGGGAATCTTCGCTTCCTTGGAATCGAAGGCAATCTCGGCTGAAAAATTCTCCAGAAATTGATCCGGCGGCAGAACCGTCTTAAGACCGCTCAGGATGTCTTTAGAATATTTTCTTGCCTTGGCGGGCAGGCGCTCGCCGCCAAACTCCTCGAGAACGGCTCCGAAAGCGTAAGGCGAAAAACGCGGTGAATTTATTTTCATCTTGAGGGTGGAGTCGCCCAGCGGGTTGTAAACAAGGAACGTTAAAGAAACCGGGGAATCCCCAACCTCGAATCGGGCATCTCTAGCTTCGATCGCAATCGCGCCGTAATCCAAAGTCGCAAAGAGGCTGTGAATCCCCAAACCGCTCTTGGAAAGGATCTGTCCATTCTCTATCGTAAGGTTCAGCATCCTCTGGACTTCCTGGGGCTTCTGGATAAAATCCCCGGTGAAATTCGCCAATACTTTCATTTCCCCTTCCAGTTTGTAATTCCCCACCAGCGGGAGCATTGATTCCCAGCCGGCAATAGAGAATTTATTGGTAATGATATTCAGCTGCCCTGTGCCGGAATGGATATTAAAATCGGTAAGCGTCCCCTTGAGAACCGCTTCCTGGATCTTTGCGGAAAAATCTCCCGATAAAAATTTCCTGTCCTTCAAAATCAGATCGAACGTGATGTTCAAAGCGACATCTTTGGGCTTGGTGAAATAAGGCGCGTAAGCCAAAAGCGTCGGGCCCAAGTCCCAGTTGGCGTGCAGCGACAAATCGTCGAAAGTTCCTCCGACCGACATTTCAAGATCGCTGCGGCCCGAGAATCCGATATTCACGGGAATGGCGGCCCGGATCCCCAGATAATACTGGGGAAGGCTGTCGAGCGATATTCCGGTCCCTTTCACCTGGACATTTTTGATTTCATTCGACTGAGGAGACATCTCCCCGCTGAATTCGATTTTTCCGATGACCTCGTTTTGCAAAACACTTTTTTTCACGGCGAACAGGTTCGATAAAGGATCCCAGGAGGCCTCAAATTCAAAGTCCCCGTCAAACGCGGGCGACATCTCTTTGCTGGTCTCCTTACGGATTTCATAGCTCAATTCCTGGCATCGAATTTTCCCTCGAATCTCGGCTGCGGGAGCGCCGGGAGTTTTGAAAAACTCCACCTCGGCCTGGGCCTTGCCTTGCCGGATCGCCGTATTTTTGAAATAACCCAGCCGCTCAAGTTTCAATGGGCTGAGAGGGAGATGGGCAAGTTTTATTTTTCCTTCAAGGCCCAGCGATGCCCAATCCCACAACCGGCCTTTTTCCCGAGAAGAAATCACAAGGGTTCCGGATATCGATTCCGGAATCCCGCCCAGATTGCCCGCGACTTCCATTTTCAAAGGCCTTCCGTAGCGGATCGGCCCGAGCTTTAAGCGGATATTTTTCAGCTCCGCATTCTCGACAAGTCCCCGGGGAATTTGCAAAGCCGCTTCCGCCCCTTCGACCTCAATGCGGGAAAGCCCGGATCGCCGGAATAAAAAAGAAAAAAATGTCCAATAAAATTTAACTTTCGAGGCGCGGACGATTCGCGCGGGGGCGTTGGGGAAAGACAGCGCGGCCTCTTTGACCTCTGCGGAAATGCTCGGGAAAAAAGAAAGCCGGAAATCCCGGAATGAAAATTCACCGCGTGTGACTTCCTCAACCGTCTGCACCACACTCTCCTGAAGGGTCTTGGAATTCACGGTAAAAAATAAAAAAATCCGGGCGGCGGCCAAGAGGAGGAAAAAACCTATCAGGATGAAAAGAAAGTACCGGGCCGGTTTCGGCATAGACCTAAAAACGGGTCAATAAGAACCCTGTGAGGCGCCGAGAGGGCGATAATCATAGTCCTCAAGAAATCCATGACACGCAGAAACGATTAAAGTTAAAACGAGAAGAAGGAAAGCGTATAAGAAGATCCGCATGGATTTTAGATGATCAAAACGGACGGTTAACGCTTGGTGTACTGGAAGCTTCTGCGGGCGCCTTTGCGTCCAAATTTTTTTCTTTCTTTTTTGCGCGGGTCGCGCGTCAAAAATCCGCGCTGACGAAGAATAGGACGCAGCTTCTCATCATAAGACAAAAGGGCTCTTGCGATTCCCAAACGGATCGCTCCGGCCTGCCCCGCCATACCGCCGCCGTGGACATTGGTACGGACACGAAACTGTTCCAGAAGCTCAGTGGCTCTTAGCGGCTGCTCCACCAAAACCTGAAGGTTGGTGCGTTTCAGGTAATCCATAACCTCGGCCCCGTTGATCGAAATCCCTTTTTGGCCGGAAAAAATCCAGACTCGCGCGATCGAATTTTTTCTTCTGCCTGTTCCGTAATAGACTGCGGTCTCTGCCATAAGTGACTTTAAACCTCGAGAGGAATGGGTTTTTGGGCCTGCTGGAAGTGCTCGGCTCCTGAATAAAGTCTTAAACGTCTTAACATTTCTCGTCCTAACTTGTTTTTAGGGAGCATACGGGAAACCGCGCGTTTCAAAATTTCTTCCGGTTTTTTAGCCAAAAGCTCTTCCAAACGGTAAGTGCGCAGTCCTCCGGGATAGCCCGTATAATGTTTATAAATTTTTTGCGTTGCCTTTTTGCCGGTCACATAAACCTGGCGCGCGTTAATGACTACAACCTGGTCGCCGGAGAGCTGGTCGGGAGCGAAAAACCTCTTATTTTTTCCAATCAGAAGAGTCGCAATGCGGGTTGCGAGGCGCCCGAGGGTTTTACCCGAAGCGTTGATGAGGTAAGTCGTTCGCGCAAAATCTGTTTCTTTGGGAATCAAGGTCTTCATCTTTATATCCCTGCAAAAAGGGAAGTGAGTATAGCAAACCTTTCCTAAGGATGTCAAAACTTTTTAAACTTTTAAAACCCGGCCGGGTTACTTCAAGGTTTCGGGAATGAACGGATACGTGTTTTTTCTCTGGAAAAAAGTATCCATTTGATTCCGAAACTTCAGTAACACGGCTTATCGCTTGTCCCCACAAGGGTTAAAGCCCGGGCAGGGGCCGTCCTTCCCCCCTTTGCCCGGTTCTTGGCTTGGATAATTTTCCCGATCTCCGAAGAGGGCCGTTTCCCCTCTCCAATTTCAAGGAGCGTGCCGACGATATTCCGGACCATACGATAGAGAAACCCGTCGGCCTGAATGCGAAACTTTAAAAGGGCCCCTTCCTTTTTCAACTCCAGCTTATGGATCGTCCTTACCGTGTTGCCCTTTTTCCCCGCCGTGCTTCCGCTCGCGCAAAACGATTTGAAATCGTGGCGGCCGGTCAAAATCCCGGCGGCCCGGCGCATCTTCACCAAATCCAGTTTGTGAGGCACGTGATAAACCCTGGCCGCAATCAAGGGCGAGCGCACGGGATGATTCCAAACCCAGTATTCATACGTTTTGCTGCGGACACTGTAACGCGAGTGAAAATCTCCGGGGACTTCTTCGATCTCTTTGACCGCAATTGCGGGCGGAAGAATCGCGTTCAGGGCTTTTTGGATTTGCGCGAGATCGCGACGGCTTTCGGTTTTAAAATTGACGACCTGGCAAGACGCGTGAACGCCGGCATCCGTCCGGCTGCTTGCGGCCTGAATTTTCATAGGCCGGTCAAAGAATTCAGAAAGCGCGCTTTCAAGCGCCTCTTGGACGCTAAGGCGGTTCGGCTGCCTCTGAAAGCCGGAAAAATAAGAGCCGTCGTATTCCAGGATCAATTTGATATTTCTCATTTGAAGAAAAAAATGCTGAAGAGGGAAAAAATCCTAGTCTTTCGACGCTATTGATTTTATGGGAAAGCTCCGTACTGGGGTTCGACTTGATTGCCCTCTTCGAAGAGATTCAGCGGCGGGCGGCTTCACCTTTTGAAATACCGGCCCAAATCTCGGCAATCTGGACCGCATTCAGCGCCGCTCCCTTCCTGAGCTGGTCCCCGCTCACAAAAAGGGCGAACGCATTCTCCTTTCCAGGATCTTTGCGGATACGCCCGACAAGAATATCATCCCCGCCCGTTGCCTCAACCGGCATCGGAAAATAATTTTTCTCGCGTTCGTCAACCACCCGGATACCCTGCGCCTTCGACAGGATTAAGCGCACCTCGTCTAACGGAATCGGCCGCTCGCATTCTACAAAAAGGGCCTCGGAATGAGCGCGGAAGACCGGAACGCGCACGGTCGTGGCGACAACCTCGATCGAATCGTCGTGGAAGATTTTTTTGGTCTCGCGCATCATTTTGATTTCCTCTTCGCAGTAGCCGCCCTCCTTGATCGGGCTGTTATGCGAAAAAAGATTAAACGCGATCTGATACGGGAAGACTTCCTTGGTCGGGGCCTTGCCTGCCAATATTTCGCGCGACTGGCTTTCGAGCTCACGCATGGCTTTAGCGCCCGCCCCGCTGGCGGCCTGGTAAGTCGCGGCGACAATACGCCGAATCCGCGCCCGGCGGTGCAAAGGGAAAAGAGGGACCACCATAATAATCGTCGAGCAATTCGGATTGGCGATAACGCCCTTGTGTTTGGCGATATCTTCCGGATTAATCTCGGGCACGACAAGCGGCACTTGCGGATCCATACGGAAAGCGCTCGTGTTGTCCACGACCACTGCGCCCGCCTTCACGGCGTGCGGGACAAGCTCCCTGCTGACGGACGCGCCCGCGCTGGAGAGGACCAAATCGATCCCGCGAAAAGACTGGGAAGTCGCTTCTTCGATCAAAACGTCTTGACCGCGAAAACGGACCTTTTGCCCGGCCGATTTTTTTGAGGCGAGCAATTTAATTCCGGCGATCGGAAATTTTCTCTGCTCCAGGATCGATAAAAGTTCCCGGCCGACCGCTCCCGTCACTCCCAAAATTGCAACTCGAAAATTTTTCTCCATTTTGTTCTTACTGTGAGGTTGAGATGCCATTTAATAAGTTGTTGAGGTTTTTCAGCTTGTCATCCCTGAATGATTCTATCAGGGATCCAGAAGTTAAAAACCTGGATTCCCGCTTTCGCGGGAATGACAAAGCTTTAACGAATTTATTGAACCGGGTACTCATTCGCTTGAATTCTTATAGATTCTTAATACGCTGCGCCACAAGATCGCCCATTTTAGAACAGCCCACCCGCTGCATTCCTTCTTGATCAATATCGAGGGTCCGGTATCCTTCGGCCAGGGTTTTTTCCACGGCCTGCTCCACAACGCGCGCCAGCTCGATCAAATTAAAACTGTATTGCATCATCATCGCCACGGAAAGAATGGCGGCCAGCGGATTGGCAATGTCTTTTCCTGCGATATCCGGCGCCGAGCCGTGGACCGGTTCATAAAGCGCGTGCGAGTGGCCCAAGGAAGCGGAGGGCAGCATTCCGATCGAACCGGTCAGCATCGCCGATTCGTCGCTTAGGATATCGCCGAACAAATTGGTCGTCACGATCACGTCAAACTGGCGCGGATTTCGGATCAGCTGCATCGCGCAATCGTCCACGTAGCGGTGATCCAAAGCCACATCCGGGAAACTTTGGCGGACTTGATTCACGACCTTGCGCCAAAGCTGGCTGGATTCAAGGACATTGGCCTTATCCACGGAAGTCACTTTGCGGCGACGGCGCCTTGCGAATTCAAAAGCCTTTTTGGCGATCCTTTCAATTTCCGGGGTCGTATAAATTTCCGTATTCACGCCGGCTTCTCCTCCGGACGGGAGCGATTTAACGCCTCGCGGAGTTCCAAAATAAATCCCGCCGACGAGCTCACGGACAATGAGAAAATCCAAATCCTTAACCACTTCGGCCTTTAAAGGAGACTGGCTTGCGAGTTCCGGAAACACGCGGATCGGCCTTAGATTGGCGAAAACATCCAGCGACTGCCGCAAGCCGAGAAGGGCTTTTTCAGGACGTTTAGAGATTTCTACGCTGTCCCATTTCGGCCCGCCGACAGCCCCTAAAAAAACCGCGTCAGCGTTTTGGGCCAGCGTCAGCGTTTCGGGCACGATCGGCGCTCCGAAACGGTCAATGGATGCGCCGCCGACCAGGGCCTCATCCATTTCAAACACAAGATGAAAGACTTCTCCGAGCCTGCGGATCATCTTAACCGCCTGTTCGGTAACCTCCCGGCCAATTCCATCGCCCGGCAAAACTGCTATTTTGTACATAGATTTTTAGAGTAGATAAAATTATTTTCTGACACTCAATCCTTCTTGAGGACTGGATGCGGCGGCGTATTCCTTGACCGGCATCCTTCCGGCGAAAAAGGCCTTCCGGCCGCAGGAAACGGCTTCGCGCATCGCCTCCGCCATTAAAACCGGATCCTCGGCTTCTGCGATTGCGGTATTCATTAAAATGCCGTGCGCTCCAAGTTCCATACAAAGGGCGGCGTCGGAGGCGGTGCCCACGCCGGCATCCACAATCACGGGACACGAAACGGTCTCCAAAATGAATTGCAAATTAAGCCGGTTCTGGATTCCTCGCCCGGAGCCGATCGGCGCCGCAAGAGGCATCACGCAAGCCGCGCCCGCTTCTTCAAGTTTGCGGGCCATGACCGGATCATCATTAGTGTAGGGCATCACCACGAAACCTTCCTGAACAAGAATCCGCGTCGCCTCTAAAAGAGCCGCGGTATCGGGCATCAAAGTTTTTTTGTCCCCGATCACTTCGAGCTTGATGAGGTCGCTTTCGCAGGCCCCGCGGGCCAAACGGGCGATCCGGACGGCGTCCTCAGCCGTGTACGCGCCCGCCGTATTGGGAAGGATCAAATATTTTTGCCGATCGATAAAATCCAAAATATTTTTTTGATCCCGTTTAGAAAAATCAATGCGCCCGACAGCGACCGTGATCATCTGCGCGCCGGACGCCTCCAAGGCAGCGGCCATCCGATCCATAGAAACATATTTGCCCGTTCCCAAGATCAAGCGGGACGTCAATTCACAGCGGCCGATTTTGAGAATATCCGGATTGAGTCTGCGATTCATCATCCCAGCCTTTTTTCAGCCCCTTCGATGGGCCGGCGCTTGGTAACGTCGTAAATTTGAACGTATTTTTTTGCGGAAGCGGCCCACGAAAAATCGCACGTCATTGCCGTCTGGACGAGATCCCGCCATTTTTTTTCGTTCCGGTAAACTTCCGAAGCACGGCCCAGGGCATCGACAAGCGCTCCTGAGGCGTAATCCTGAAAGGAAAAACCATTTCCCAAACCCGTTCTCGGATCATAATTTTGGACCGTGTCGGCAAGCCCGCCCGTCGCCCTGACGACCGGGATCGTGCCGAACCGGAGCGCGATCATTTGCCCCAATCCGCAGGGCTCGTAATAAGATGGCATCAGCAGGGTATCGGCGCCTGCGTAAATCCGCTTGGCCATCCGGGGATCAAAAAGGATATGCACACTGCATTTGCCCTTGTTTTTTTTGGCGATCTCGCGGAGCCATTGATGGTATTTTTCCTCGCCGGTCCCCAAGATCACAAACTGTATGCCCTGCTCCAGCGCGGGGGCGAGGGCCGGGATCAAAAGATCAATTCCCTTTTGATCGACAAGCCGCGAGACCACGCCGCAAAGCAAAAGACGCGGATCAAGGGCGAGATTATTTTCCTTTTGAAGCGCGGCCTTGTTGATCCGTTTTTTTTCAACGCTCCGGATCCCGTAGGAGGCGGCCAGGTCCGGATCGGTTTCCGGATTCCACTCCTGAAGGTCGATGCCGTTGACAACCCCGTACAGATTCTCGCGCCGCTTGCTCAAGATGCCTTCCATCCCGCATCCGAATTCTTTGCTTTGGATTTCCCGTGCATAACGCTCACTGACCGTCGTGACTGAATCGGCGTCCAGCAAAGCCGCTTTGAGAAAACTCACTTTCCCGTAAAACTCCAGCCTCTCCATACGGAACTGATTCCACCCGAGGCCCGTCAAGGGAAGCGAGTCCGGAGGAAAATTGCCCTGATAACCGAGATTATGAATAGTAAATACAGTCCGGATTTTTTGATAAAAAGGATCGCGGGCATAGATCGTTTTTAAATAAACCGGCACGAGTCCCGTCTGCCAATCGTGGCAATGGATCATATCCGGCTTGAGGCCTAAAATTTTTAAGGCCTCGAGCATTGCCCGCCCGAAAAAAATAAACCGCCTGTCATTGTCCGCAAAATCGCCGAGCGTCGTCCCGTAAAGACCGTTCCTTGCGTAAAACTCGGGGTGCTCGACAAAATAGAGTTTCACCCCGTTTCGAAGGGTCGAAGTCAATATCCGGCCGGGTTCTTTTTCAGTGCCGAGAGGAATTTCAAGGCGGTCCACCACAGACTGCAAGCGCCAGTTTTGGATATCAATCACTTTATAGCGCGGAAGGAATACGGCGACTTCGTGGCCTAAAAGCCGGATCTCCGCGGCCAGAGAGCCGATGACGTCCGCCAGTCCTCCGGTTTTGGCAAAAGGCACCATTTCCGATGCCGCAAATACGATTCTCATGGGAAAATTCTCAGAAATTAAGGGCGGTTTAGCGTACTTCCAAAATGCAGTTCCAGGATCCGAAAGGGTTCGGCGCGCACTCTACAGTCTTTTGATCATTCTGCCATATCCCGTCGACCTGAAAGCGGTATTCATAGCGCCCTGGAGGAAGAGCCACCGTGGTTTTCCATTTGCCGTCGCGGGCTTTTTTTAAAGAAGTCCGGGAAGGCTTCCAATCATTAAAACTGGCCGCCAATTCAACCTTTTCTGCTTGCGGAGCAAAATACTCAAAGACGACTTTTTTCTCACTCGCAGCCGATCTGCTCTTTAATTTTGAAATGCCGAAAGCCATAGGTTCACCCTCCTTCAAATTTGAGAAAAATTAAGTATATAATAGAAAAAAGACCTTGCCAAGGTTCATCTCGCGGCTATAATGCCCGATCTATGGGACATTGTAAGATATGCGATAAAAAACCCATTGTAGGCCGCTCGATTGCGCGCCGTGGTTTGGCCAAGAAATCCGGCGGGATCGGCAAAAAAATCACGGGCATCACCCGGCGACGATTTTTTCCTAATTTACAGCGGGTAAAGGTGAGATTCCCCAACGGGACGGTAAGGCGTATCTGGGTTTGCGTCAGCTGCATTCAGGCGGGAAAAATCACCAAAG
>JAHFHG010000028.1:26258-27597 GCA_023247035.1 Candidatus Omnitrophota bacterium | reverse complement strand
CGAGGTGGCGCGTCTCAAGGGCCGCTTCGCCTGCGGCCGCGCTCGCGCGTTCCACGGCAAGCCGGGAGGCGCGGCGGTTGATTTCAGCTTGCTCGGCCTCGTTCACACCGTAATTTCTCACCAGCGCCGGATCGAGCAGGCCGACGGGGGTTGAGGTCGAAGTTGGAAGTTGGACGCTGGAAGTAAGAGTAAGACGTGTTCTTGAGGCGTAATGACCCTGCTCTTGGATGAAATAAAGTTCCTGCTGAAATTCCTCCTTCGTGGGAAGGCGGTTGAAGGCCAGAAGAAAATTCCGGAGGATGACTGAAGCGGACAGCCCATAGTCCAGAGCCGGCAGCGAAGGCCCGGCCGCGTCTACGGCGAACAACTCGTCCGTGGATTGGAAATCGCCCCCGCTTCCCGTCCGGCGCAGCGTCCGGCCTTCACGATCCTTGTAAAGAACGTAGTTGAACGCGCCGTTTTCGGAATCAATCATCTGGATTTCGTTTCCGTCCGCGTCGTAGACGGTTCTTTCGCTCTTAAGCTCCGAACCCTCCAGCCGGATTTGAGATTCCTTCGATTCCTTCAGGTATCCTGCGGGATCAACGGCGTAGGTATGAAGGAGCGTGACCGGAACAGCGGTCTTCGGGCCTCCGATTGCGTAAGGAGAATAATCGGAGAGGACTTGGGCGAGGGTGATGGATTCCCAATAAGAGCTTTTGGGAATGACAATGCGTTCTTGAGACTTCGAGCCGGTATTCTCAGCCCAGGTTCTGAGCGCGCTTGAAGCGGTGTAATCCCTGTAAAGATCGGGCCGCTCCTCCCACAGAAGCTCAAGCTCCTCTTTTTCTTCAACGACGCGGCCGTCGGCATTGAAACGCCGGGCCGTGCGCGCACCGTTTTCATCCCGCGCGATCAAAAGGGATTGATTGCCGTAAAAATCAAAATGCGATTCGAACGTATTTTTGCGCGCCGTCTCCTGCGAAGGGCTGTAAGGGCCGTACGCAAAAAGCCGCCGGTCTTCCCGGTAACCTCTGGTTCTGGCGTATTGGATAAGTTCGGAATCTTTCGTCCCCCATTTCGCGAATCGTTCCTGCAGGCTGCGGGACTCGTCGTAGACTTGTCTCAAACCCGGAAGAATTTCCGTCACACCTACAGGCGCGTAGGAAGCGAGCGCGGCGTAATGTTTGTATCCGAATTCGCGGGCCCAGTCCACGAGCGTGCGGCCGTTCCAGCGGCCAGGCAAAAGAGAGGGCGAAGCGGGATTGGGAAAGAGACGGCGAAGGTCGGCGTCCGATTTCCAGATTAAAAATAGCGCGTTGTCGCGGGTCGTGGGATTGCCTGCGGTGTCGAAGCGTTC
>JAHFHG010000028.1:0-26158 GCA_023247035.1 Candidatus Omnitrophota bacterium | reverse complement strand
CAGGCAAAAGAGAGGGCGAAGCGGGATTGGGAAAGAGACGGCGAAGGTCGGCGTCCGATTTCCAGATTAAAAATAGCGCGTTGTCGCGGGTCGTGGGATTGCCTGCGGTGTCGAAGCGTTCGAGAGAAAAGGGCAATAATCCGCTGCCTGTCCCCTTTTCCACCGGTGCGTACGCTTCCACTTCATAAAGCGTAAGGGTTCTTCCCCAAGCGCCGTCAAAATTCCCGGTCACGCGAACGTACTGCGCTTCCAGGGGAGGAAATTCATCGTCCAGCCAGCCGCCCGCGCCGGGTGAGGTTTTGTCCACCACGCGAGACCAGTTCCGGCCGTCTCGCGAAGTTTCAATCGAATACGCGTGGCCGGCGGCGTTGTCGCCTCCAACCTTCAAACGAATGCGGCCGATTTCAGAGGAACGGGAGAGTTTCACGACGAAAGATTTGGGCGATTCGGCTGCTGACCAGGAAAGCGTGTCGCCCGTGCCTTCATTGCCGTCAATGATTGTCGCGTGAGAAGTCCCTGCCGGATCAAACTCAAGCGGTTTCCACTGCTCCACAGGCGGCAGGAAGCGGCGGATTTCAGAGACTCTTCCGTTCGCGTGGTAACTGTATTCAATAATGCCCGCGTCTCTGCCGCTTTTCCGAGTTTCACGGATCAGGCGGTTCGCCGCGTCGTATTCTCTTTCGACCGTGACAAGCGAGTTTCCGAAAATGCGAAGTTCATTGATGAAATCATTTTGAGGCCCTGCTTCAATCCGGTCAATACGAACGTACCGGCCGAGGCGCGGTGTGACAGAAACGATCCACTCCCGGGGCGCGGTCCCTCCACTTTGCTCTGAAGCCGTTTCCCAATTCACGCCGTCCCTTGAAGTCGAAATGCGGAAGGATCTCAGGTAATCTGCGCCCGAGGCGGCAAGAAGCCGGACCTCGTTGATCTCGGCTTCGTTCCAAAGATCGACCACAAAAGAATTCTCACGGATCGCGCCGACGGCCTTCCACGCGGTCTCGGGGTTTCCGTCAAGCGCGTGCTGCGCCGTAGAATTGGAATCGTAAATCGTGGTCGCTGAGGCTGTTTTTCCAAGAGAAAGTTCCTGGGATTCCCTCACCTGAACGGTCTCACGGCGGCCGGCAGCGGCCGTGCTGCCATTGGCCTGATCCACACCGGCAGCTGCGGCACTGGACTGGCTGCGGCCGGTCCTGTAGGCCTCGAGACGCGGATCGTAAACCGATCCGAAGCGCTCGGCCCAAGCCTTGAGCGCGGTCTCATCGGTGAACCGCCGCTGAAGATCGCGGCGGGCATCAAAGGCGTCTTTTAATTCCGGAGTGACGAATTCTTCCTGCGGCCGGTACTGATGAAGCCTCGTATCCTCGCGCCAGCCTTCTTCACGCGCCCAATCGGCGATCGTCTTGTCCTTCCAGCGTCCCCAAATCCCTTTCTTTCCCGGATCGGGAAAATACAGGTGCAGGGGCGTATTACAATACGCCCCTACCCGTCCACATTCTTCCCAAATTGTATAAAGAATATTTTTTTCACTAGTCACATTCCCGCGGAAATCGTATTCGCGCAAAGTCTGGTAATTTTTTTCCTCACGGCCTGCTTGAAAAATCTGGACCTCGTAAAGGTAGAGGGTATCGCTCGCGCCCATAGGGACAATCCTCAGTTTCTGCACACCCTGAGCCGTAAACTCGTGATCGTACCACTTGCGCTCAAGCTTGCCCTTTTCATTTCTCGCCACTTCAGTCCACGTGCTGCCGTCCCTGGAAACTTCGATGCGGTAATTGAAATTCCGGAGTTCATTGGTAAAAAGCCGGATACCGGAAAGATCGACCGTGCGGGGCGGCGTGAAGGAGTGAACGGGAAAATCCCTTGAGCCGTCCGCGCCGTTGGCGTGAAGAAGGAGTTTGGTCTGGGCGTCAGGAACGTATTCCTGCGTTGGCGGCGTGAAATTGGCTGTCCAGCGGGCGGTGCCTTTTGAAATTCTTACTTCATCTATGGAGCCATGCCAATAGTCGTAATGACCTGAATTATAGGTATAAAGCCAGTCTCCAATTTCAAGGTCTCTGGTGGGCTGATAGTTGAAGGTGTCTGTGAAGGAGTCGATTTGTATCCCGTCTAAGTAAATTTTGGAAGTTTCAGAGGACCTGGCCCAGGCGAAATGATACCATTGGCCTCTATTGAGGTTTTGGCCGGAAATGTAACGATTTTGAGAACTTCCGCCGCCGACATTGAGCCGAAGTTGGTTAGAGGCTTTATCATAAGCAATTGACCATCCCCCGCCCACATAGACACTGGCATCAAGCAACGTTCTCCAAATACTTGCATCAGAAGAGTTCGGGTCCCGTTGAAACCAGAAGTCCACGGTGAAGTCTCCGGTGCCGAAGCTGACGTCTTCACGGCTGGAGGGAACGGATAAATAATCCCCAGCGCCGTCAAAGGCGGCCGAGGCGCCCCCGAATTTGGATTGGGCCGTGCTCACGCGGGCGTCGCCGACGGGAGCAACGGAAGGAACGCCGGAGAAATTAAATTCAAGCGGTTTTGCCGCCTCGCTGGGAAGATAGACGGAGCCGCCGGTGTCAAGATTGCCGTCGAAAAGATAATTTTTCTTGTCGCTCTTGAGATCGATATTCGCCCAATCCTGGCCGCTGATGACGACATCTCCCGACGCGGTCTGAAGGAGATTGCGCCGCACTTGAACGGTCTCAGGCTCGGTGTCTCTCACGTAGGCCTTTTTGATATTCCCGAATTCGTCCAGGTCGTAACTGAAGTAAGTCACTTGCCCCGAATCCGAAATCTGTTTGATCACGCGCCCGCGCGCGTCGCGCACCTCGCCGGAAAATTCCGTGCGCCGGTCTGAACCTGAGCCGCGCTCGGTCAACTGATACGTGCCGATTTGATTTCCAAGGGCGTCGTATTCGTAGGCGTAGCGGGTAAGGCGCCCTTGCGGGTCGATCGCGGCCGTCACCTGGCCTTCTTTTCGAGCGTAAGCTTGGGTAAAAAGAGCGGCTTCGAATCTCGTTGCGCCATTCTCTCCATTCATGTGAAGGAGAAGTTTCGTGTTGGCGTCGGGCGTGTATTCCTGAGTCGGAGGCGTGAAATTCGAAGTCCAGCGGGCAATGCCTTTTGAAATCCGAACCTCATCCATCCAGCCATTAAAATATAGACCAGCGAATGGAGTATAAGCGTTGCCAATTCCGACTCCATCCGATATAGAATTTAAATTTGTTGAGTTTGCGCCCGTTGCTCCAACCTGAATTCCATCTTTGAACATCAACAAATCAGTTCCATGACGCACTAACGCCAGGTGATACCATTGATTCGTATTTCTTCCACCCGTGGCAAACGTATAATTCGATGAGGAAATATAAACATTGAAGTTTGTGGAATCCCAAGCCATATAAATTCCATTTGTGTGCTGTCCAACAGTAAATAATATAGGATTGCTTGGTGTCTCTGAGTTAAATCTAACCTGAAAATCTACAGTAAAATCTCCAGTCCCAAAATCAAAATCGCTGCTATTCGGGGTCGTCAGATAATCCCCGGCACCGTCAAAGGCGGCTGAGGCCGCGCCAAATCTGGATTGGGCCGTGCTCACGCGGGCGTCGCCATTTGCGGTGACAACGTGCGCGGCAACACCCGCCGCGATTTCTTGGTCCAGGTACCGGCTTGTCGTGTAATCCACGACACCCGCGGCCGTGCCGTAAATTTCGACTTCGTGCATCTGGAAAAATCCGTCCGCGCGGTCATCGTCCCGGCCGCCGATCCGCACAAATCGCGCCCGCACCGGATTGAAGACAGCGCGCTGCCAGCTGCGAGCATCGGCCGCAGAATGATCAAACACGCGCGTCCAGTTCGTGCCGTCCAAAGAAACATCAATCCAATAAGCATAGCGGTAATCGGCGCAGCAATCGCTCAAAAGCATCCGCGCCTCGCTGATTTCCGCTGTTTCCTTAAGCTCAAAATCCCAGAAGCCGTCTCTGTTGTTCAAGCGGTATACTTCGGCCGTTGTGGCCCGATCGCCGTCCGTGAGCGGGGTGACGCGGGCTCCGGTATTCGCCTTGACCTCCCTGATCTCGGCTTTGCGATCGGATTTGTAATGCGTCTCGATCACACGCGTCACGTTCTCAAGGGAATCTTTTTCATAGGAGAACGATTCAGCGCGGCTTCCTTTCTGGACTTCATTTAAAAGATCCCCCTGCACGTTGAATTTGCGCGTCACCTCGCTTGTGACAAGCCAGCCTTTGGGCGGGTAGATTTTGACCTCCTCGAGCCGGAACTCCTGGGCGCCGTTGTCGGCTCTTGTCCCGCGAATGCGAATCCACTTTGCTTTTAATGCGGCAAAGGTATCGGACACAAGCCCGCGGGAATAACTTTCCGAGCTTTGCGACTTATCCACCACCGTATGCCAGTACTGGCCGTCCAAAGAGGCCTCGATCTGATATTGAATCCCGTAATCGCGGGCGAAATAGGTTTCGATCCGGCCGACCGCCATCGGTTCGGCAAGCTCAAGCGTGAGCCAATCACCCATCCGCGTGCGCGCGTACTGGCCGAATCTTCCGTCAATCGCACGCTCGGCATAATCAAAAGAATCGTTTCGGGCAACCGCGATTGGCAGCGGAGAGCCGAGGTCTTCACTGGAAGCAGAAACTCCCTGCCGCTCTCCTATTAACGAAAGATACGTCCTTCCGTCACGCACGTAGTTACGGTCCGTGCGCACGAGCCTTCCCTCTACGTCGCGGACATCTACCACCTCAATCTCGTCGTGCCGGTATCCATTCAAATGAAGCAGGAGTTTGGTCTGGGCATCGGCCGTGTATTCCGTGGTCGCAGGCGTAAAGTTGGAAGTCCAGCGCGCGATGCCTTTTGAAATTCTTACTTCATCTATGGAGCCATGCCAATAGTCGTAATGACCTGAATTATAGGTATGAAGCCAGTCTCCAATTTCAAGGTCTCTGGTGGGCTGATAGTTGAAGGTGTCGGCGAAAGAGTAAATCTCGGTCCCGTTTAAGTAAATCTTGGAGGTTTGGGAGGAGCGGGCCCAGGCCAAGTGATACCACTGATTACTATTGATCCGTGGATCGGGGAGAATGTAATGCCATTGATTGGTCGCACCGCCGGCATTTACCCGCAGTTGTTGAGAACCTTTATCATATTGGATTGCCCATCCACCGCCCTGCCAGACGCTGGCATCCAGAAGTGTGTGCCAAGTAGTAGCAGACATATTCGGATCTATTTGAAACCAGAAATCAACGGTGAAATCCTGGGTGCCGAAGCTGACGTCTTCACGGCTGGAGGGAACGGATAAATAATCCCCAGCGCCGTCAAAGGCGGCCGAGGCGCCCCCGAATTTGGATTGGGTCCTGTCAATGCCTGTGTCGCCATTCACTGTGATCTGGCTTCCGAAGCCGCGGTTGGGTTCGCTTGCGCGCTCTTTGACTTTCGTCAAACGGCCATCCCGGTTACGGGTTTCTTCACGAACGAGATCCTTCAGCTCGCGGGACGCCTGTGAATCCCACACCTTGGTCACACTATTGCCCTGCGCGTCCGGAGGCTCGTAAGTCACCCATTCTTCATTCAAACGCCAGCCCGTTCCTTCCGCTTTGCGTTCTGCACGATACGTCTCTCGGCCCAGATTATCCTTAATCCCGCGGCGCAGAATATTTTCCCTCTGGCGCGCGGTCGCGGAATCCCAAACCGTCGTGGTGACGTTCGCTTGAGCATCCGTCTCGTAAGTCGTCCATTCTTCGCTGAAGCGAAGCCCGTTGAAATGAAGCAGCAACTTGGCCTGAGGATCAATTGCGTATTCGTCTGTGGGCGGCGGGAAATTATTTGTCCAGCGGGCAACGCCTTTCGAGACTCTAAACTCATCGATCCAGCCGTTCGTCCCGCGTGCAGTCATCTTTGCGATTTTCGCCCCAAAAGTTCCCGCATCGATATTGGTATTATTTGTAGCTGTGACTCCCACTTGATTGCCGTTAATGAATACCTTCACCTGAGCCCCGGACCTGACTAAAGCAAAGTGATACCAAGTATTGTCATTGATCCTAGTTGAAACCGGAGCTCCAAAGACATCCCCGCCGCCATTGAAATAAATATTGATAAGCCGATTCGCTTGATTACCGGATAAATAACAAGAAGTCCCTTTATTGTCGTAATAAGAGCCGAAATCAAACAGCCCTGTTTGAGTCACTCCGTCATTTGTGTTTACATTAAACCAAAAATCAATCGTGAAATCTTGCGTCCCGAAATCCCAGTCGTCGGAATCGGGGAGTGTCAATGAATCTTCGCCGCCTTGAAAGCGGGCCGAGGCAGGGCCGAATTTGGACTCGGCCGTGCTGACGTGAGTGCCGCCTCCCTGAACCGTAATGCCGGGGCCGAAACCTTTGTTGTCCTCCGGCTTTCTTTCACCAAAATATTTGCGACGGCCCTGATTATCCTTAGTCTCGCGGCTGACGAGATTGCGGGATTCACGCGCTGTCGGCGAATCCCAGACCGAAACTGTCGTGTTGCCCTGGCCGTCCGTTTCGTAAGTGTAAAACTCCTCAGGCATTGCAAAACCAAACACTTCCACTTCGTTGATGGCCGCGTTGTAAGTCACGCCCTCGTTCTGCCAGGATTGGAGCGCGTGGATTTTGACGTAGCGCGCGTTAACTTGAGGAAACGAAACCGTCATCACACCTTGATGCGTGAGATTGGATATTTCACCGGCCTTCCTCCAAGTGATTCCGTCTTCCGAAGTGTCCACCTGAAAACTGCGGATAAAATACAAATCCTCGGGCCGGCCGGTATCCACCCTCACTTCCGCAATCGTTTGAACCCGCCCGAGATCAATCTGGACAAATTCCGTGTCCGGAAATCCTTCGGCCTTATTTTTGGAATACCAGGGACGGCTGCGATCGTGGAGGCCGTCAATGAGCCGGGAGGGCGGATAAATTCCCCGGTCGAGCGATTCGCTGGTCGTGACGGAGGCGGCGGCCGCCAGATTCCGGCCCAGATCCGCGCGCCGGCGCTCGCTCGTTTTGCGGCCCTGCGGATTGAACCGCGACTCCCGGAAAAATCCGAGCTCGTCTCTTTCCACTTCCACAAAAGAATTGTCCGCCGCGTAAGTCGTATCGATGGTGCGCCTGCCCTGCGACCAGAAAATCCGCCTCCCCCGTCCGTCAAAACGCTCGCTCACCGCCTCGGGCGGCTTGGGAGCAAGAGTCTGTTCTTCGCGGCTTTCCAGGACATTGCCTTTTTCATCGAGCGTGTAACGGAAAACAATTTCGTTTCCATTTTGATCTTTCATCTGAAGGAGCCGGCCGTCGCGGTTAAAAAACCGGACCGTCTCGCCCTGGAACTCGGCGGAACGCTCGCGCGAACGCACGAGATTGCCCAGCGCATCTTTTTCGTAGCGGGAATTGACCCGGGCGTTGTTGCGATCAATCACCGCCGTAAGGTCTCCAAAGACAGACATCCGGCGGGTGACGGCCGCCTCGCGCGTGCCGTATTCTTTGGAGCGCGTGAGGGCGTTGGCGTCCTCGCGATCGATTCTCCCGTCGCCCGTAAGATCAAAACGCTTGAGACTGTCTTGGTCCGTTCTTCCGTAAGCAGCCGTAAGCGCGGCCAAATCCCGGTCGTCGACCTGACGGTCGCCGGTGAAATCATTGCGGAGTTTTACAATCTCGTAGGAGGCCGTGACGTTTCCCAGGGCGTCCTTGTCGTAGGCGTACGCGGTCGTGAATCCATTTTTATCCGTGACCGCGAGGGTCTCTCCCAACGGCGAAAGCTTCTTTACGGTCACAATCGGCGCTTGCCGCGTCCCGCCGATTCCCCAATCTTTTTCCGTCACCACCGCCGTATTTCCGTAAGCGTCTTTGGCATACTCAAAAGTGACGACCCTGCCGTTTTTGTCACGAGAATAAATCTGCTCGCCCTCGCTGTTGAAACGAAACGTTTCCTCCCAGCGGATTCTCTGACCTTCTTCGGAAACATAGTCCACGCTCTCCCGGGATTCACTCACCCGTCCGATCGCGTCGTAACGAAGAACGATTCTCGTCTCGCGGCCGTTCTTGTCCCGTCTCAGGATCACGCTGCCGTAACGATCCTGCCTCTCGGTTTCACTGAAATCAATCGAGTTTCCGAACGTGTCCTGAAAACGCGTGCGCCTCGTGATCTCCTTCTCCCCCCGCGCATTCTCGCGCGTCGTAAGATCCGTGACCACGCCATTTCGATCCGTGACCTTCACAATCTGGCCCGCGAGATTCAGCTCGCGGATTTCAAGCGACCCCGCGCCGGCCGGATCGTGGGGATAAAACGTGCGCTCCCTCACGCGCAGGGTATTTCCCAGACTGTCTTTTTCATAGACGAATTCCTTGACAAGGCCGCTCGTGAGTTCCTGGCGGGTGACTTCACCCTCGCGATTAAAAACTTGCTTTGTGACCGCGCCGTCCCGCGAGTTGGCGGCCAGGCTTTCCGTGGGAACACCAAAACGATCTCGGTTGTACGCAAGCGAGCGCGTCAAGGCCGTAGGTTCGATCTCCTCAATGAGTTCTCCATTCGAATTGTGACGGCGCACGGTCTTGGCCGCCACGAGATCAGAGGCTCGAGAAATCTTTCCGATACCGACGAGAAATTCCGCGACGGCCGCCTGCCGGTCCTGATCCGCCTGCGTTCTTTCCTGCGCCGTGAGCTCTTCATAATCACGTCCCCCGGCCTTGAGCAGTCTCTCCGCTAAAGTGATCCAAGCCGGAGAAGAGGTGTCATAATCGTCAAGGTCGATTCTGCGAAACCCAAGTTCAGGATCAGCCTTGTAAAAGCGCCACTCGCTCTGACGCTTCGCTTCAAAAATATCTTTGGCGTAATCATAAATCGTAAGTTCGCCTTCGCCGGCCTTAAGAGAAAGAACCATATCCCCTTCACGATTCAAAACCTTGGCTGTTTTATCCCGGCGAAGCACGCTTCCCGGCGGAAATCCCGACTGGTTAAAAAGCGTTTGCAGGTCAGAATCCTCAATTTTGCCGTTGGAATTTCTGTCAAAACGGGCGAGAATCTGAGCGTAAGTTCCGGGCGCGCCGTGAAACCAGGGCGCAAGCCAGCCGTTCGAATCCTGAATGAAATATTCTGTCTCCGTCACGATTTTACCCAGCCTTGTCGGATGCGGCTGGGAATCGAAAAGAACAATCCGGCCGTTCCGATCCAGCTCAAGCGTCGTCTCACCCTCTTCATTGACCATCTTGAAAATCTTTCCATTGTCCTGGTTATTGGTCTCAAAAAGCGCGATCGTGCGGCCGTTCGTGTCTTTGACGTAATCGAAACGGCTCACGCGGCCGTAAAAATCCGTGACCGAAATAATGTCGCCGGTCGGCCCGTAACGGCTCGTGGTGACGCGGTCCGGAAAGGCGCCGTTTGTTTCCTCCACGCGTTCAAGACGGCCGGTTGCAGTATAAAAGTAATTTTTGATCGTGAAGGAGTCGGTGACCTTGTCGATCCGGGGTTCTCCGGTCGCAGCGTCGCTCTTATAGGTAATGGCGGAAGCAAGCCGCTTGGGCTGGCGTTCCAGTTGAGCGGTTGAGCGGTTGTAAAGGTAGTCGTAACGGTAATCGGCGATCTGGTCGAGGGAACCGTCAAAGTGATAGACGTAAGCGGATTCCCGGTCCGGATTCGCAGTCCCGCCGAGATGATACAGAATCTTGCGTTCGATGCGCTCTTTCTCGAAGCTGCCCGTGTAGTAGACCGCCTGAATTTCATCATCCGCGCGCTCAGGCGTTCCCCGATCCCTCACCTGAAGCACAAAGTCCAGATCATCGGCGTCCTCGCCGGTTTCGTCTCGGTCCAAATCAACATATTCGGGAAGTGTATGCGCGAGGCCGGTGTGAGTTTCTCCGGCGCGGTAAAAATAATAATGCATGGTGACGTCACCGGCCCGAACTTCGCGGATTCTCGTGATCCTTTTGGAATTCTTCTCCCGGCCCGGGCGGGTGATTTCACGATATTGATATTCCTTTTCCACGCCCTCACGGTCCCGGCTCCTCAAAACGTTTCCCTCTTCGTCCCATTCTTCAAACGTTTGGCTGCGAACAACCTCTGCGCCCGTGTTGATGTCAACAAAACGGTGGAGACCTTCCTTTCTCCTCAATTTTCGATCCGGGCCCGGGAAGCGCTCGTAGCTATAGCTCACCTCCTCGCGCACCGGATCTCCCGTCAAGTGCTCCAGAAGGAAAATGAGGTCGCCGTCCCGATTGTGTTTTTTCTCAACGCGCGACTCTTCGTCATAAATCAGATTGCCCTGGCCGTCCCTCAGCGGTTCGCCTTGAGGATTGCGCCTGACTTTTAAATTGATCTCCCGCGTGGTGCGGCTGCCTGTCGCAGGCTCGGAGGTATATTGATACTGAATCTTTTTGCCGTCGGAATAAACCACGGATTCCGTTTCACCGGCCGGGGTGTAAGTGGTCAGCGTCTCCTCGCCTTTCGGGTCGATGAATCGAATGAGCCGGCCATTGACATCGTAATGGCTTTCGGTTGAAAGGGTGGTGGTGACATTTTGGCCGTCGACATTTCTCGCCGTAATCGTAATCACCTCTTTTTTGCGTTTGAGAGCGCCCGTCGCATAGTTCTCGATTTCATAAGTCTTGACCGTCTGATTGGCAGGATCCTCCACTCTTACCACGTCCCCTTCCCTATTAAAGAAGGTGATGACTCCGGATTGATCCGTGCGGCGCGTGAGAGTCTCGGAAGCCCCGAAGCTGCGGCCTTTCACGAAACGCCGCAGCGCAGCCAGGTCATCAAAAGCCGCCTTCCCGTTCTCCACGGCAAGCGCAAGCGCTCCCGCGGGCGGGATAACCGTTGCCTCCGGAACCTGCCAGTCCAGGACAGAGGCTCCATTCAAACTAAAAAGCAGACGCCGTCCCACAAGCGCGGCCCGAAACGAATACTCGGTATCCTGACTGAGCGGGGAAGCGAGCGGAACTTCTCTCAAGACCGTTTCATTCGAATTTTCACGCAGGACCACCTGGAGCCGGTCAAAGGTCAAGCGAAGCCCTAAATAAAGCGCCTCCGAGGCGTGCCGAAGGCCGAAGAGAATTTTGGCGTTCCGCGACGCCACGAGCGTCAACTTTCCTTCAAGCTCATGGGAATCCGGAGCCTCAGCCAAGATCGAGGCCTGCCATTTTGCCTGGCCAGGATCCACGAGCAGTTTTCCGTCACGAACCACGCCTCCCGCGCCAGAAACCTTCCAGTCCCGGAAGAAAGCAACCGGCCCGTCAAAATTCTGGCGGTTCGTCTCCAAGCCTTCCTCGTTTGTGGAAATGACCCGGCCTTTTACGTCCCGGACTTTTTGAAAAACGGTTGTCTTCTCCCACGCTCCTTCTTCGCGCCTCTCAACCAGTCGAAGGGCCTCGCCATCAAAGCCGCGGTTGTAATCCATCACCGCTCCAAACCCGTCTTCATAATGAAGAAGCGAGCCGCGCAGATCGTAAGTCTCAAGGGTCTTCCTGAAATTCGTGGCCAAGGCCGTCTCCCCCGGTTTCTCCCGATAATCTTCAATCCCCTGGCCCCGCGCCCCTCCTTTGATTCCAATCATTGAAAAAGCTCCGCCTAATCTTGCGCCGCGGGCTTTCGTGCCGCCAAAATTTTCAAGCGCCGCGAGGAGCGCCTCGCTGAAATCTCTTCCAATGTCTCCGCGCGTGGCAAAAATTAAAACATCGCCCGGCCTTCGGCCGTTAAGATCTGAGGTCAGGTTCGCAAGTTGGGAAGCCGTGTAAGTCCGTATTGAAATTCTTGCAGGATCTCCGCCTTCCAGGATAATCGCCACCACGCCTCGCGTGGTGAGGCCGGAAAGATTGACCGCGTTTCCGTTGACCTTGATTTGCGGCAGCACGTCGGGCGCAAAGGCCCTGGCTTCGATTGGAACGCGCACGATCGGCCCCTTCTCACCCAAAGCGAAATAAGTTACTTTGCGAATCTCTCGGGGCTCGCCTAAATCATTGGTGAGGATCGTTTCCTCAAGCCTTTCTTCCGGACTCTGGTTTACTGTTTCATTGCCGAGCCGATCCCATTCCTGAACCTTAATCCGGGCTGGAAATCTGGTCCGGACGTCGGACTGCGGATTGGAAAGAAGTTCAAACCATCTTTTCAGAAGCGCGAGAGTCAGGTGTTTGGTCGCCGGCGGTTCGCTTAAGAAAGCTTTGGCATAGGCCAGGAAACCTTCACCGTCTTCAAGCTCGTAAGTTGTAAGTTTGCGGATCCTGTCCTGCGCGTCGCGTTCGGTTAAAACAACCCGTCCTTTCTCAGCCTCCGTCACCTCGTAAGCTAAATCAGCGCGGGCGCTCGATTCCCGGACCTGGGCCAGGTCCACTTGACGGCCGAAGCGATCGGTTCCAGCCGTCGCCTGGGTACTGACCTTCTCCGATCCATTAGAATAGCGAATCACGTTTGAGGTCGTTTCGAGAAGATGATTCCCGCTTCCCCTCTCGCGCCTGGAAATTAATTCCCCGGTGAGGGCGTAAGTGTAAGTGGTCACAATTCCCTGATCGTCGGTCGACTCAGAGATTCTTCCCTCAGGGGTGAAGGTGTCGACAAATACTTTCTCGGGCTCTCCCGGAATCCGAAGCCGGCGCCTCTGGCGTTCCACGCTTCCATTGGCGCGCCTCACGCGCTCAAAAATCGTGAGGACCCGGTCATTTCCGCCGGAAGTGGATCCGTTTCTGGCGGAGGTTTCGGTCTCGATCGTCTCGCCCAG
Source organism: Candidatus Omnitrophota bacterium (assembly GCA_023247035.1). Classification (GTDB taxonomy): domain Bacteria; phylum Omnitrophota; class Omnitrophia; order Omnitrophales; family Aquincolibacteriaceae; genus JAHFHG01. The sequence goes on along the minus strand of JAHFHG010000028.1, from coordinate 13,446 downwards.
AAAATTGAATTTGGTTCGTGAAATAAGTTTGGGGGTGTCCCGGTGCTTTCGCACCAGATCCGCCAAATCCAGCACGCCCTCGTATTCATAAATACGAATTTCACTGGGGCTGTCCCACGCAAATCGGACGATCTCCGTGATCCTTCCCTTCCCTTTGTCGTCAATCGAAGCTATTTCGTCTCCGAATTCATCGTATTTCGAAACGGTTTCGTACTCGAAAGAATTGCTGAAACTATCCGCCCCTTGAATCGTTTCGCTTGCGCTCACCAAAAGACCCGATCTTGCCCGAACCTCACGGAACGCCGTGCGCTCCTCAAAAAAACTTTCGCCAAAACGGATTCGCTTCCTCGTCAAAGTCCGGCTGCCAAGATTTCCGTAGGTGTGCGTGAGTTCATCGCCGTTTGCTGAAACCTGGCGTGTCGGCCGGCCGGCCAAGTCAAATTCGACGAGGTCCGAAACCGTGAGGTCGCGGCTGTCTTCGGTCGTCCAGCGGGTTCGAGTGGTGATTCTTCTCTCCCGGCCTGCCGAATCCCGGTCTCTTTCGAAAGTCAGAATTCTCTCATCAAACGTTTCCCGCCTCTGTACCTCTCCCAAAAGGCCGTAGACGGTCTTCTCTTTTAAAGAAGACCTCGCTGTCCGGTGCCTGTCCTGGAGGGCCGTCAAGCTGGAAACTTCAAAATAGCGATAAACCGTTTCGGACAATATCCGCCCCGTGGGGCGGAAATCTCTTTCAATGACCTCGGCCTCGCCTGCCGGTCCAATCCGGTGCGTGAGATTTCCAAAAACGTCGTAGACCTCCAGACTCCGCTGATCCACCGCATTGTTGAAGCCGTCCCGGAATTGTTCTCTCCGCTCCCGGCTGAGAAGTGTCCCGGCGCTCGTGCGCCTCTCAACAAAAGTAGTCACGTGGTCAAAGACAGACTGCGTGTCGGCTGCTAAGTGCCGGCGAATCGAAAGCAGCTGGTCAAAGGCGTCGTAGGCGTAACGCGTTTCATTGCCCAGAAAATCCGTCTGCCTCGTCACGTTGCCGTGAAGGTCGTAATCCACCCTTTCCGTACGGGCAGTCGAAGTGCCGTCAATTGTGTAAGCCGTGGTGATCGAGCGGTTCGTAAGATTCCCCCTCGCGTCGCGGCCCGGCACAGTTCGAGTCTCCAAAGAATTCTCCTGAACCTCAAGCGTCTCCTCGCCGGTTTCATCCCATACCCTTCTCGAGATCACCGGGGAGCGGGCCTGAGAATGCCGGCTTGCAAGCTCGTCGAGAGAAGAAATATTTTTGTAAAAATACGTGGCGCTGCTCTTCAGCTTGCGGTTGTAGGCAAAAAATTCATAAACATGAACACTCCCGCGGCCGTCAGGATCCACTTCGCTAATCAGATTTCCGTAAAGATCGAATTCCCGGTGTGTGACCGCCTCAATCACGTTGTTGAAATCATCCGTGAACGCGGTCCGTTCGATCGCGCGGCGGATATTCCCAAAACGGTCCTTCACGTAAGTCCACGCCGTGACACGGCCCAAACCGTCTACAAAACGAAGCGGATCTCCCTCAGCGTCGTACGTGAATCTCGCAATGCGGCCCCGCGTGTCCTGCGTTTCAAGGATCCTCCCCTCCCGGTCCGTCACCACCCGCTCCTCAGTCCGGTAAATCACGGGATTTCCGAGCCGGTCCCGATCCGGAATCTCACGCTGGATCAAAACTTCCTCCACCCCGTCCGCCCGGAGCGCATAAGTCCTCCGCTCCGCCACCCCGTCACGATCCCGGGATTCAACCACCCGCCCGCGGCTGTCGGGCTTGAAAGAAATGGAATAACTGAAAGTCCCTTCCGTCACCGCGGCCGTGACCGTCGGATCCGTTAGAGAGTACGTGTAAGTCATTCTTTTTCCCGAAGGAGTTTCCAAGCTTGTTCGGCGGCCCGAGGGATCGAATCGTTCCGTCGTGACCGCGGAAATGGAATTCTGAAAGCCGTCCGTGTAAGTGAGCGTTGTGGCCGCGCTAAGTCCGCTTGCGTCCTCGGTGTAAACCGCGCTTTGCCGGCGTCCATTGGCAAGTTCTTCACGCAAGCCCAGACGGCCCTGGGCATTGTAGGTCCGCTGAATTCTTTCTCCATTCTTGTCCGTCGAACTCACAAGCCTCCCCGCCGCATCAAAAGTCTTCCGGATTTCATAGGCCACGCCGGCCAGGCCGCTTGTTCCAAAGCGAGACCAACGAACCGCCTCGCGAACCTCCGTCAAATTCCCGCTCCCGTCACGTGTGTAAGTGAATTCGTGAAGCTCATCCGAGGCTGTCAAAATCTTCCTCGTGTTTCCGTAAATCTGTAACGATTTCATGCTCACGTTCGCAGTGTCAACCTGCAAATACGCGTTTGCCTGAACGCCCGCCAGCTCAAAAAATGGCTCCGAAGCAATCCCGCGCTTCCCGGAATCCAGATAAACAACAAGCCCATCGAGGGTGAAGTTGTATTGAAGCTCGTAGCGCTTGCCGGCTTGAGGCGCGTGTTTCGAAATAATCACTTCTTCCCGGTCCACCAAAAAAGAGACGCCGTCAACGGTTTCCTCACTAGGCCTCTTGACTTTCAATTTGAAAAAACCGCCCTCAATCACAAGCTGAACCTTTCCTTCCGCCGGACGGCCGCGCACAAATTGATCCGGCGCCACAAATCCGGTCTCGAAAAGAAGCGCGGGCGGGCCTGATGTGATTTCAAATTCCGCCGAGAGGCTGGGAAGCGTGGCTCCATGAGCCGGAGCATCAAGGCGAAACGCGCCCTGAGGAAAACTCGTTCTCTCAACCAAAAGATCGCGGTCGTAAGCTGGAAGAAAATTTCCCCGATTGTCCGTTCGGAGCATCCCTTCCTGAACCAACTCGCGAATCGGTTTCGCCGCGGAAGCCGGATCAAAAACCCCAATCGCGCGGATCGCCTCAAGGTTGACTTCTTCCCGGTAGACTTCGGAGACGCTTCCCGCCCGGTCGTAAAATCTCACGTCGATCGTCCGGCGGCCCGAACCTTCGCTCAGCGCGATCGTTCTCATGGGGGCGTAAGCCTCGGGCGTTGAAAAAGTCCCGCCATCAATCGAATAACTCCACCGTTCAATTCCGGAGCCGAGGTCAACCGCTTCAAGACCAAGCTCCAGCCGGGCTTGATTTGGCGTAAGGTCTATGAATCGCGCCGAACGGATCGCACCCGTTGGCGGGAGTTCATCAAGAATAATTGTGTCTGTAAACACGGCCACAAGTCCAGCCCGGTCGCGAAGCTGATAACGCACTTCCTTTGTGCCATCGCCGGCGGGAAGCGTGAGCGTTTTCGTTGCCGCGAAATTCTCCCACGCCGTCCACGTCGTACCCGCGTCCGTGGAAAATCTCATGCCGTCAAGGCCCGAGAGCGCATCCGAGCCGGTGAGCGCCAGCGTGACGCTGCGGGAAGCCGTGTACGCAGCGTCGTTATTGATCCTCACCGAACCTGTCGGAGCTATCGTATCGAGTGTGATCGTATTCGAAAGCCAGGCGATATTGCCCGCCGCGTCGCGCACGCGGATGTTCACCACGTGCGGGCCCTGAACGTCGGGAAGCGTGAGCGCTCGTGCGGCGGAAAACGCCTCCCACGCCGAATATTCCGAGTCCCTTATCCCGTTTACCGCAAAACTCATCTCTAAAGGAGGCCTCACCTGTCCAGGCGCCGTCAGATTCACCGTTATGTTCCGCGAACTTGTGAAACCCGCTCCCCCGTTCACCTGAGAACCGAAACCCGTCAGAAGATTTGCCGCCTTCCTCACCGTCACGCTGTCCACCCAGATCGAACGGATACCCCCAAACGTCCCGTCCGTCTGAAAATTCGTAAGCGCAACCGCAAACTCATGACTGCCCGACGGAATCCGAACGTTCGAAATCACGTAGGTCCCGTAAGCCCACGAATGATTCCCCACAGCAATGTCAGCAGCCACTCGCACCCCGTCCACCTTCACGTCAATCAACGGATCCGCTGACGAACCCTCAGCGCGTTTGCCGAAGACCGAAACCTCAATCTGATAAACTCCGGCCTCCAAAACAGCTCTTGTCTCCCGCAGCTCTCCGTTCTCGTGAAAAAACCAGCCGTCTCCATCGTAGGTCGGCTCCCCGCGGGGACGCACGGCCATTTGCTCTGCCTGCATCACGAACCGTTCGGCGGCGGGTGGAAGATCTTCAAGCTTTCTCACGATGATCCGGTCGACCGTCAAATACCGCCACATCTCCCAGTCTCCGCCAAAGTAACTGTTTAGAAATGCAACCGAAAATTTATGCGCGCCGGCCTCAAGCTCAACTCCGCGAAACACAAAACTCCGGTAGCTCCAAAAATTATTCGTGACACTCACCACATCCCCAACCTGGCGGTTGTCCACCTTCGCCTGCATCAAGGGAAGAATTCCCTGCGCCTCCTTGCCGCTCGCCACAACCTCAATTTCGTAACGGCCCGATTCGGCGACATTCAGTATTTTGAAAAGTTCCCCGTTTTCCCAGAACTGCCAGCCCCGGCCGTCTTCACTCAAGCCCCCGGCCCCTGTGGCCTGCATTTCTTCGGCCTCAATCGCAAACCGCCGGGGCGGCGAAATCAAAAATTCCCCGCGCTTGCGGATGATGATCTTGTCAATCACAAGTCTCTGCTCTCCTGCGGCATTCACAAACGCCGCCGCGAGATTGCGCACGCCCGCTTCGATCTCGATTCCGGAAAAAACGTAACTTGTAAGCGCCCAGTCGCTGCGCGTCACGGACACAGGACCGGCCACCTGACGGTTGTCGACTTTCACCTGCATCAAAGGCGGCGCGCCGTCTTCCACGCCCATTGCAACCACCTCGATTTCGTACACGCCGGACTGGGAAAATTCTACGTCCTTGAATACGGACCCGTTCGTCCACAGCCAGACCGTTCCGTTTTCTTCATTGTGCCAAGTGGATTCCGTGCGCTCCATCTCCTCGGCTTCTACCTGGATCCGAACAGGCGTCTGCGGGATCTCCCCGACTTTGCGCAGGATGATCTTGTCAATGTAAAGGTCCCGGTCCTCGCCCGAATCGTTCACAAAGGCCGCCGCAAATTTATGCGAGCCGGATTCAAGCTCAATCGATCTAAAAAGATATGCCCGATACTGCCAATTATTAAGATCAACAATCGCAGGATCCCCGACCAGCCGGTTGTCCACCTTCGCCTGCAGCCGCGGCTGGCCCGGACCCGTGGCCCAAATCTCCAGCTCGTAAATCCCGGACTGCTGAAGATTACGTGTCTCAAAAACTTCTCCATTCGCCCAGAGATAAGCGCCGTCTTCAAGCGCCATTCCACTGTCCGGTGTAATCTGCATCTGCTCCGCTTCGAACGTCTCCGTGTACGGATCGTCAGCGCGGAAAAGCACCGATTCATCCCTCCGCTCGTTCACTAAATCCATCTGTTGGATGAATTGGTTCAAGTCACGGCGCGTTTGCACGCCTTCAGTGTGGTGTGCTTCAACCTGATCTTTGACTTCAGATTTTTGGCCCGCCACTGAATCTTCGGCGGACAAGCCGGCGGGCAGGCGTGCTGCATTGAGAAATTTAAGATAGTCCTCCAGCGAATAAGGATTCCCGTTATTCACGACTCCATTCTTGTTGTAGCCGTAAACGCCGGTGCGGGTAATCACGTATTCCACCTGCGGAGCTTCCACGGCAAGCCGAAGATCGTCTTTCGAGGGGCCTTGCAATGCGTGTTCGTGAACGTGCGTGTGCGTAATAAAACTTGCCTTCTTTAGTAATTCCTGGGCAGGGCGCAAAACTCGAATCTCCTCCTCGTTTCCCGTGCTGAAAAGCACAAACTCTCCGTGCAGCACGACAATCGCCACCTCGAAGGGAAGTTTCTGAAGCGCTTCGAGATTTTCTTTGGTGAGGGATTCGACGATTACGGCCGTGGCGTATTCCGGCCTGAACTGATCCAGCGCCTCTTCAAAGGAATACCTCTCCGGCTCGTAGCCGAAGCGGGCATGAATTTTTTCCGAGACTTCGCGATTCCCTCCTTTGACCTGATCCTTGCTCTTGGCGTGGGGATATCGGTGAGAAGACTTAGATTCAGATTCATCCTCCGGCGCGGGGGTTTTAAGGGATGGGGATAAGCTCACCCCGGCCAATTTCTTTTCGGCAGGGCTCAGCGGAGAGGGATCGGTGAGAAATTCTTGGGAAGAAACAGGCGTTCGGATATCGCGAAGCTCGCGGATCTCGCGGAGCTCGCGGGAACCCCCGGCAAATGCGCCGGCTTTCGCGTCCTTTTCAAGCTCGCCCGCCTCGCCTGGCTCGCCTGTCTGTCGGTGAGGCAGGCTTCGACCCTGATAACCGCCCCTTTCCAAAAGCTCATAGCCGGCAGCTCCCAATACCTGATTCCACGAAAAGATAAAGACCAGCAGCGCCGCCACCGTCTTCTGTGCGCGGAATTTTCTACATAAGCGCTGGCATAAATGCTGGGGCAAGGATTGAATTCCCTTTCCGGCTTTCACTAGAAGTTTTGGCTCCTTAAATTGATGCGAAATGATTTCTCGGACGTTACGCCCTCAAATTTATCCTGCGAAATCACACGCCGCAAGAAAAATTGTGAAGTTTTTTGCAAAAAATCTATTAATAAATACAAAAATCTACCTGGAGCGGATTTTCCCTCGCCGACCCCTTTTCCTTCTTTCACGTCACGGACTCCACGTCATAAGAATCCTGCACCGGAGTCATGGCCCCATTGCAATGGACATCCCGGTTTTGACACAGAAAAAGCACGCGCGTGCTTTCATGCCTCGCACCGCATTTGCGGCATTCCTGAACATAAACCCGCGAACCCACCTCGAATTGCCCGACCTTGATCACTTTCTTTTCGCCCCTCCGATTGCGTGCTGGAAAATATCCCATTTTCAAGCCCCAAGGACAACTTAAACTTTATGGCAATCACTAACGTTAAGCAGTTTGTTCGTACTAAACTTTTAAAGAAATAGATTTGAAAAGTTTTTGCAACTCGTTTCTCAGGCGATGAAGTAAAAATTTAGTTTCAACAGGGTGAGCAAAATTCCCTTGGCTGTCTTGGCTGGTTCTGAACTATACCCAACGAGATCAGGATTGCGGACTTTTCGCGGTGATTCCTTCTCTAAAGAGGCGCCTCCAACTTTCGCAGGCTCAAGTTCGTTGGGTATAGCTGGTTTGGAGCCGGCTGATTATTTCGGCGGGTCTTTTAAAGGCGTAAAAACTTGCTTTTGCCTCAAACGGCCTTCACTATAAGGACTCGCTTCAGCTCTGCGAAGCCGTGTTTGCAAGAAAATTTATTTTGAAGCTTATTGAAATTTATCTGTTATAATCCGCCAATCTTTAACCTTGGGAGATATAAGATGAAAAAATATAAGAGTTTTTGCGCGCTGTTCCTTTTTATCGCCGCCCTATTTATTTTTCAAAGCCTCGGATGGGGATTTTCCTCCGTAACGTATGATCAAAAAGTCACTGTCGAAGGCAATGTGATTGCAAACATAAAAGTTGCCTCCCAAGATGACCAAATGAAAGCGGAGTCTAATTTCGGCGGCGTGACTGCCGTGATGTTCCGCAACAAAACAGGCATTTACAGCTATCTGCCGGCCCAAAATGTCGCCACCAAAATTCCCGCTTCCATGGACCGGCCCAACCTCACCCGCGACCTTCCCCGGTTTATGGAATTCCTTCAGAAAAATGAAGGCAAGAAAATCGGCTCGGAAGTCCTTGACGGTAAAAACACGGAGGTCTATTCCTTTACCGAACCCACGCTCAAAAAAGAAGCGAAAGCCTGGGTTTGGAAAGAAAAAGAATTTCCGGTTAAAATTGAGGTCAAAGCCCCGGAAGGTGTGACGCTTGTCGAGTTGTTTAATATTAATCTGGATCCAAAAATCGCGGAAGAAACATTCCAGGTGCCGGCAGGGGCAAAAGTCGTCGATTTGGCAGCCCAAGCTTCTCCCCTTCCTCCAGCGGCTCCCGCAACGACAGCGCCACAGACGGCCGCCTCGCCTGCAAATGCCGGAACCACGGATAAAGAATCCAAACGCTGACTGGAAACGGAAATCAGGGCTGCAGCCTCTCGATCCGCCACTTTCCGCCGCGAAGTACGTAGCGGAGCCTGTCGTTTAAGCGGTTTTCCCGTCCCTGCCAAAATTCAAAAACCTGCGGTCTAAGACGGTAGCCTCCCCAAAAAGGAGGAAGCGGAATTGCCTTGCCCTGATATTTTTTTCTCCACTTCAGAAAATTCACCTCAAGGGCCGCGCGGTTTCTGATGATTTTACTTTGATCCGAAATCCACGCCGCGATCTGGGAATCCCGGGGACGGGCCTGGAAATATTGCGCGGATTCTTCCTTCGAGGTTTTTTGGATCCTTCCTGCAACCCTGATCTGCCTCTCCATCTCAGGCCAGTAAACGACAAGTTCCCCTTGAGGATTTTCCGCAATCTCCCTTCCCTTTTGGCTTTGATAATTCGTGCAAAAGACAAATCCCCGCTCGTCAAATCCCTTCAGGAGAACAACGCGCGCGGAAGGTTTCCCGGTTTTCGTTGCCGTAGCCAGGGTGACGGCATTCCGGCTCGGGATTTTTTTCCTGAAAGCCTCGCGAAACCATTTTCCGAACTGAATAAAGGGATCGGCAGCGGCGGCGTTTTCGTCCAGCTTTCCGAAAAAGTATTCACGGCGCCGGTGAAAAAAAATTTCCTCGAAATCCGTAAAATGTTTCATCCTTGTATTCAAATCCAATTTAAGCCGAGGGGCAAGCCTTTTTTCTTTCGAGCCCTCTTTGAATCCTGTAACCTCTGCCGCCCGGCGAGACTCCGCTTTAGAGCTCTTGGCGGATCAGCGCTTCGTAGCCTTCGCGATAAGTCGGGTATTGAAATTTAAAATCCAATTCTTTAAGGCGCCGGTTGCTGCAGCGTTTTCCCGCGGGAGGCCCCTGTTCCTCTCTTAAAAAAGGATCCGTCCTGCCCAGTCTCTTACTCAGCCAGCCCGAGAATTCGGAATGCAAAACCGGCTCGTCGTCGACTCCCAGATAAATACTGCCCTCTTTTGCCTTTTTAAAAATCAGCGGCACGGCGTTTACAATGTCGTCGCGATGAATCATGTTCATATAATGGTCCTGACGCGCCGGCGGCTGCCTGGCCTCCTTGAAGGCTGAAAGCCGGTTTCTTCCGGGCCCGTAAATTCCGGCTAATCTGAAAATGACGACGGGAAATCCCGAACCGAGCAGCTCGTCTTCGGCGTCGAGCAAAATTTTACTTTTTACGTTGTCCGGATCAGGGGCGCTGGATTCATCCACCCAATCCCCGCCGCGGTCAGCCCAGACCGAAGCGCTCGATAAGTAAACGATCAAGTGCGGCCTAGGCCGTTTGCGCTGCGACTCCAGAAAGTTTCCAATGCCTTCCGAGTAAATTCTGCGGTAGCCCTGCTCATCGCGTTCAGACGGCGCGGGGCAAAGCACGATAAAGTGAGCGGGAGGAATTTTATCGAGCGTTTCGATCCGCGTAAGATCGGCCGCAACCGGCAGTATCCCTTCTTTTTCAAAGACCTCCCGCCGCGCTTCCGTCTTGATGATTGCCGAAACCTTCTGTCCTTTTGCCTTGAAAAACCGAGCAATTTCAGCGCCGACGTACCCCGCCCCGACAATTTGAATGTTATACATGACTCCCCTGCCTTAGCCCGAGCCGGGCCCCGAGCTCCACGGTTCCATTTCTATCTTTCACGTAAAAGTACGGCCGTAAATCGCCGGATGGGCCTTTTTGTTTTTCTAAAAAACGAACCAGACGCTCTTTTTGAATCTCATCTTCAAAATTAAAAATGGGAGTTTGGCTTAGGTCCAAGACGAGCGCAAAAAAAGTTTTAGATTTATCCCCGCCCGCCTTCGCCAATTTTCTTAATAGAAGATCCGGTTTCTGAGGGGCTTCGGAGCAGACCTCCACAAACGTCCGGCATTCTATTTTCCCCCAAGTCTCGTCCACTCGTTTTGTGAGCAGGCCCAGCAAAGACGTATAGGCAATGGGCAGGGCCTCTCCGACCTGAAGCTTCCGGGCGTGATTGGCGACAAGCTGCTGAAAATTTCCCCATTGAAAATTTTGGAGGCCTTCGTAAATCTGAAGCCCCAGAAGGTCGAAACCAAAAAATCCCCGGATTCCCGCCGAGCACGCCTTTAAAGTCCGCTCTAAAAGCTCCAAAAAGGACTTCCATAAAAACCCCTCTTCTTTGCGGATCACAGTCGCGACGAACAATTGAAATTGCTCCTGCCCTTGAACGGCCAAAAAACTCTGTATTTTCAGCCCCGCATCTCCTTGATAATTCACCCAATCCCAGCGAGGCAGGCCGCTTAGGAAAGAGGAATTTTGAAGCTCTTGGATATTAAGCCGGTTCATTGTTGAACCCGGGCATCAAACAGAACTTGCTTGCGATAAAAATATTGATCATTGTATAACAAAGCTTGTGAATTAAGGCTACAGTCATTCTCTCGCTAGCAAATTTATAAGAGCTCTTGAAACTCGTAATCCCAAAAGCTAAGTTTAGATAAGAAAACGCGTTCGATAGTTTTCAAAAAAAATTAAAAAGGAGCCCTCAGCCTATGATAAATTCAGACGCTAAAAGAGAAGGAACGGGAATAGCCGCAAAAGTCGACGAATTTCTTTTGGGGTTTTTTTCGATCTTTTTTTCTCTCTCGTTTATAAAAATTTCGATCGTCCTGCTTGGCGTTTTTTTCGTGTGGATCTACTTAGTCATCAAGTGGATCTGAACAAACCCGAAAAACTCCGCTTGCTCTCTTGCGCTTCCTCGAAGGATTCCAAAATCCCAGCCCGCCGAACTCACAGTTTGAAATTTTTATCAGGGAAAACTTATTAGAGGGAACTCACCCGCGGATCGTGATCGCCGGCGTTTTTATTCTCAGAAAACTCCAGCGTGCGCGGGGTTTGTTCGAGAGGTTCAATGGAAGGAAGCTCATCGGCGCCTGTGGCCCCAAGATCCCGGAATTTCCGCAGACCGGGAAGGATGCGGCCCTCTAAAGAACCGATCGTGCGGTTAAAGTTAAAGACGCTTTGCTCAAGGGATTCGCGCATCTTGGACAAATGCCCGAGAAAGGCCCCGAATCTCTCATAAACTTGACGCCCCAGATCCGCGATCGCTTGAGCATTCTTAGCCACCTGCTCCTGCCGCCAGCCGTAGGCAATCGCGCGCAGCAGCGTAATAAGCGTAAGGGGTGTGGCGACAATCACTCGATTCGAGATTCCATCTTCAATAAGCGCCGGATCATTTTCCACGGCGGCGCTCAGAAACGATTCCCCGGGAATAAACATAATGACGAATTCGGGAGCCTTCGGGAATTGGCTCCAGTAAGCTTTCGAGGCCAGATCATTCATGTGCTTGCGGATTTGCTGGCCGTGCTTTAGAAGCGCCGCTCTTTTTGCGCTCTCGTCAACGGCCTCGATATATTCCAGGTAAGCCGCCAGCGATACCTTGCTGTCCACGACCACCTCTCTTGAGCCGGGTAAATGGATCAGCATATCGGGCTGAAGGCGGCCTTCCTCGGTCTTGACCGAGACTTGCTCCGTATAATCGCAGTGCTCCGTCATTCCCGCCAGTTCGACGACGCGCCTGAGCGAAATTTGCCCCCACTGGCCGCGGACGTGTGGGGTCCGGAGCGCGGAGACCAAATTCCCGGTTTCCTTTTGCAGAAGCTGCTGCGTCAGGACAAGCGATTCAATTTGATTTTCAAGGCTCCCGTAGGCTTGGGCGCGGGTTTTCTCAAGTGCGCTCACCTGCTCGGCGTAATGCTCAAGCGCCTTTTCGAGCGGAGCGATCACGTTTTTGATCTCGCCCGTTTTTTCGCCGATTTCCCCTTTGGCGATTTTCAAAACGCCTTCCAAACTCCGGGATGCCAGATCTAAGAAGGCCTGATTGTTGCTTTTTAAGGCCTCTGCGCTCAGGGCCCCAAAAATGCCCTTAAATTGTTCCTGCGATTCCTCAAAGACCTTTCTCTGCTCTTCCACATTTTTTAAGGACTCTTCAAGGCGGGTCATTGCCGCGGTTTTAGCCTCCCGCTCAAGCCCAAGAAGGCGGCGGAGCTGCTCAAGGGAATTTTCGTTTTTTAAATTCTGTTCAAGCAATGCGGAGGCCTTGTTTTCAGTGATCTGGGCTTTCGTCATCCATTCGCTGACGGCCCGGGCGATTTTGATCCGGATCTGCAAAGAAAACCAAAGGCAGGCAAGAAAAACGCCGGAGAGAATTCCAATTAAAAAAGAAAGGATGGGCACAATGTGGGCATTATACCCGGCAAGCGCATCTCAATCAATCTTGACCTTCCGGGCCGAAGCGGGCGTTTGCCATGAACTCAAAAATCTCATTTTCGATTTGGCAGCGGAAGCCTTCAAAAATTTCAACGAGATTCCGGAAAAAATCCACGAGGCATTCTTCCTTCCCCGTTCCAGCGCGGCGCGCGCTTTTCAGCCCCCATTTCCGGCATACGTGTCGGGCAAGTGAAATGGCCGGGGATTCCTCCTTGATGAGGTCTTCACAATGCAAGGCTTCGCTAAAAGCCGCTGCAATACTCAAAAATTTGGGGGATTGGAAAGAATCCGTGACGGCCTTAAGAAAGATTTTTCGGATGACGGGATCGCGGACGCCGTTTTCAAGGCAGGCCTTGAACCAAGCCTCTGCGCCTAAGGCCAGACACGCGCCGAGATAGTGCAAACCAAAGGCATCGACAGAAACAGGTTCCAGGGCTATGTCTTTTTTGAAAAGATGAGAATAAATCCGTTCGTGCTCCAGATTCCCATAAATTTTTGCCAGCAGCCTGGAGGCGAAATCGCGAAAGCGGCTTTCGTTTTCAGGCATGCTCAAGCTTCCTGGTTCTCAAACCGCTCAAAAAATTCCGAAATAATCCGCCATTCTTTTGCAGAAACCGGCTGCACAGAGAGGCGCTGGCCGCGCTTCAGGAGCGCCATTTTTTCAAGGCCCTGGATTTTTCTCAATTCTTCCAAGGGTAAAAGGCGCCTAAACTTTTTGACGAATTGAATATCGACAACGTACCAGACCGGATGATCCTTGGCGCTTTTGGAATCATAATGATGATCTTTCGGATCAAAGGCGCTCGGATCGGGATAGCCTTCGCTTGCCGCTTCGCAAATTCCCGCAATCCCCGAAGGATCCGCGTTACTGTGATAAAAAAAGGCCTTATCTCCCGGCTTCATCTGGTCGCGCAAAAAATTCCGAGCCTGGTAATTTCTTACTCCATCCCAGTACGTCTTGCCGTCGCGTTTCAGATCATCAATCGAATAGACGCCCGGCTCGCTTTTAATCAGCCAATAGTTGGGCATCGCCCTTCTCCTTTTAGCAAAATCAAAACCCGTTTTCCCTATTTTTAAATGAACCCGCCTGCCTTGCAAGCTCATCCTGAATCAGCTCCGTAAGCATTGCCGCAAATTGTGGATGATCCATAATTACAGGCGCGC
>JAHFHG010000027.1 GCA_023247035.1 Candidatus Omnitrophota bacterium | reverse complement strand
ATGATTTCTCGCAAGAACCAGATCGACCGCCAATTGAGACCGGCTCAGAGCATTCATCCGCTCAAAAATTTCTCCGAGCGACTGAGGAGTGATTGGGCCGCTCCGCCACATTTCCTTTAATTCGGAATCGAAAATTTCGAGTTTCCGGCGGACCTGCGATTTCAATTTTCCGAAATAAACGGAAAGGAAGGAATCGAGTTCGGCTTCGATTTTTCTTCGCAGCTCATCAGAGGAGGAGATGGGCTGCGGATCGTTTTCCTTCCGAAGCGCCGCCGCAAGCGCGTCGACGTATTTCGTGTAAGCGCCCGCTTCCGTAATCCGGCCTTCGGCAAGGCTCGCTTGAATGATCCGGTCGCGCCAGCGTTTGAGAAGGGACCTTGGCGATTCTACCGATCGTAGGGGCGTATTGCGATACGCCCCTACAACAATTCTAGCGGAATAATCCTCGGCCAGGGCGTCCCACAGGCTGCCTTTGAAATATTTCATAAACGATCTTTTGCCCTGGATCGCGCTCACGTAACGGGTTTTGTCCTCGCCGTCGAGATGATTGATTTTGGGCGTAATCATCAGAAACGGGATTTGAGAATCTTTTAATTTTTGCGTAATGCCCGGGGCGTGGAATCCTCCTGTGACGATCAGCGCCAGTCTTGATTTTTTCTTTTCCATTAACGCCGTCGAATTCTCGAAAAGGGCCTGATCCCGCTTGATCGCCAAGCGGTAAAATTTAAAATGATCTGAAAACAACGAATTCAACCTGTCAATAGCCGTGAGTTCGTGATCTTCGAAAGATTTAAAGCCATCGGTTACGCCGCCCTGTGTTGCCGGTACCCTGTCGGATCTAAAATTGTCATTCCCGAATGTTGTTATCGGGAATCCACTCTCTGGATTCCTGCTTTCGCAGGAATGACAAAAATCAAGCCGGTGTCGTATTTGTATTAGTGATTCCCAGTCTTCCCTCAAAAGTTCAAGCGCGCGGAATCTTTGCAGCAAACGGAGGAAGATAAAATCTTGCAGAATGTTGCGCTCTCTTTCGGATTGCGGAAGCATCTCGATTAAATTTTTTTCTAATTTTCCTAACTCGGAAAAAATCTTCGTCCCTCGGATTGAGGCAAGCGTCCGGGCCTGTTGAGCGGAAGAATGGAGCGCTTTGGGAACCGGAAGAGGAAAATGATCTTCGCGCGACAGATCCTCTATTTGTTTTACCAAAGTTCCCCGGCTGATCCCGCCTGTCTGATAAGACTGAAGACGTTGATTTATTTTCATCGAAATTTGCCGGGCCGATTTGGAAAGCGGCCGGGATTTGATTGTGGTAATCCAGCGGTTTGTAAGAAGATCCAACTCTGAGCGCTGCAGGGGCTTCCTTTGATCTTCAGCCGTAAGCAGTTTCGAAAGCTCGGGGAAATGGGTGTGGAAAGGATCGTCGTCTTGATGAAACCGCAGGGGCGTATTGCGATACGCCCTTACATTCGGCTGCCGTGTTCTAAAAATAGACTCCAGAGATCTGACGTACGCCAACAAATCAAGCGATTCGCTGCGAAAGGCCTGATATTTCTCAATGAAATTTTTAGCGCCGGAAGAAAGTTGCGCCGTTTTTCCTTTCAACCGTGATTCAATTTGCCCAAGCAGGCCGTCGATTTCTTCCCCGTTTTCCAATGCGGCCAGAAAGGCTTCCCTGTTCTTGTTGTAAAGCGATTGGCGATCAATTCCGTAATAAGCCGTTTCGTATTCCGTGTGGAGAATCGAGGCCGTTTCCCCGGCGGACAGCTCCCCTGCTTTAAGATAATCATCCAAAATTTTTTCTTTCAATTCCTCGTCAGGAACGGATTTGAAAAAAAGGCTGTCGAGCGGCCCCTCTCCTCCTTCGAGAAGCACAAGAGGGAGAGCGTATTTTTCCTGAAAGAATCGGATCAGTTTTCGGATATGGTTTGCGGAATCATAACTCGCGTGGGCGTCTTGCAAATAAATGACCAAAGACTGCTGCAAGCTCCAGGCTTCACGTTGGACTTCCGGAGCTTGCGGCTTGTAGATTTCTTGAATCTCGCCGAGTTCTTCAGGAAGCGCGAGGGAATGGAAGATTTCCTCCGGCCTCACAGGGTTGAACGATCCCGGCGGGCGCGAGGCGGGCAGCACCGCAGGCTGAGCATAATTTAAATTAAGTATGTTTATAAAGATAAAATTAATGAGGACAAAAAAAGCGATCAGCCTTTTAAAAATAAGAAATGATTTTTGTTCTTTTGGGGTTGGCGTCATGGGTTGGTTGAGTTGAAAAATTTAATAAAGTATACAACCTGCGTGAGGACTGGGTGAGGATTAAAAAAATAGCGGCTGCAGAATTTGTTTTTTTGCTCGGTCTTGCTAGATTTTACTCCGCGAATTTATAAAATACATAAAATGAAAGGCAACCTATTTTGAATAAAAAAGTTCCGTCAATTTTGGAGGCCGCAAGGGTTTTCGGCCGGGCATAAAAGCCTAAAAAACAGCCCCCCTATTTCAGCCCAAATTTTTTTTTACGACAGCCAGAAGTTCAGCCGCGTGGAAGGGTTTTTTCAGATAATCGGAGGCGCCCAAATGATAGGCCTTCTGGACGTGTTCTTCTTCTTGAAGCGCAGAAACGACCACCACGGGGACGTCTTTGGTCTCGCGCCGCTGCTTGAAGGCATCGCAAAACCAGAAACCGGAAAAAAACGGCATCCGGATATCCAGAAGGATAAGGTCTATTTTCTCCTTTTTGGATTTTTCAATCGCCTGGATTCCGTCGTGGGCGAGCAGGATTTCATAATCGTGATTGTGTAAAATCTCCTCCATCATCCGGGCAAGCTCCAAATCATCATCCACGATTAAAATTCTTTTTGTCTTTCCGCTTACGGCAGCCATAGGGCGCGACTCCATTTTTAGATGCCGGCCTCATTACTCTCCGAAAGGATCGGCTTGTCTTCCAAAACCGGCGCTGAACTCGGCGCCGGCTTGCCCCAGAAAAATCCTTGCCCGTATTTGACGCCGAGGTATTTGAGCATATCCAGATCTTCCCGGGATTCTATGCCTTCGGCCATCACCTCGGCGCCTAAACTTCTGGCCATTCTTAAAAGACGCTTCAAGGATCTGATGTGAGCGACGTTTTGCGACACGCCGGAAACGCAACGCTTGTCGATTTTAACGATATCCGGTTCAAGCAGGATCAAGCTCTCCAGGCAGCTGCGGCCGAATCCCAGATCGTCAATCGCGATCAAGACGCCTTCACGTTTTAAAACACTCACAGGCTCGGCCAGGTAGGAAGGGTCCCCGATGATTTGCTGCTCGCTGATTTCAATACAGTAAGTGGTCTTGGAATCGTGGGCTGCAAAAGCATCCAGAAGCTGCCGGACAGGCAGGCCGATGATCGTGGAAGGAAAAATATTGATGTGGCATTGGACAGACTCCGGAAAACCGGCGGCGGCCTGGACGCAAATTTTAAGGCAGGCATAATCCACCAGCGTCAAAATATTGGCCTCCAGGGAAACGCGGAAAAAATCGTCCGGCATTTCAAAGCCCTTGACACACGAACGGCTCAAAAATTCATACCCGATTTCGGTCAAATCCTCCAAATTGAAAATAGCCTGCGTGTAAGCCTGGAAACGATCCTGCCGGAGCATTTGCGCGACGACCGAAAGTTCGCTTTTCTCTTCTTTTCCAAGCTCGACGTATCCTTTTTGCTCCTGATAGGAAACCGTATTTCTTGCGCGGACCGCGTTTTTATTTTTTTCGGCGTGCGTTTTGGCAAGCAATTCATGGACCGACAAAGGAATCTCGGGGAAATCCACCAAATGAAGGCTCGCCGTAATTTTCACCGCGTGCTGCGTGGAAAGAGTAATCATCGTCGTCGAAATCGCAAGCCGGATTTTCTCGGCCACGCGGATCCCTTCGGCAAGCCTCGTTTCGGGAAGCAAAACAATGAATTCGTCGCCTCCGAGGCGGGCCACATAATCCGTGATTCTCAAAGACGACTTGAGGCGCAGCGCGACTTCTTTAAGAATAATGTCGCCCACGCTCGGTCCGAGAGAACGGTTGATGCGGCCAAAATCATCGAGGTCGATCAGGAGCACCAGGAGATTGTGGTTCTTCCGGCGGGCGCGGCGGATTTCCGTAGAAAGGATTTCCTGGAGGCCCTTGGAGTTGAAAAGTTCGGTCACGGGATCAAGCAGCGCGAATTTTTCAAGCTGGCCGTGCGCGAACCGGATATCTTCCATGAGTTTATGCTTTTCAATCGCATACCGGATCGTCCGCAGGATAAGGTCGGCGTGCGTTTCGCGCTTGAACAAATAATCCTGCGCGCCGCGGCGGACGGCCTCCCGGGCAAGCGTATCGTCGTGCAGGATGCTCAGGATGACGACGGGCGTCTGGGGCGCTTGGTTTTTGACGGCTTCAAAAGTCTCTATTCCATCGCTGTCCGGCAAGGTCAAGTCCAGGAGGATCACATCCGCTTGGTTTTCTTTCAACCCGCTCAGGGCCTCTTCGAGCGTCCGCGCAAACTTCAATTGAAGCTCTATTCCTTGAGTGTCCATCCGCGAAAGGAGCTGATCCAGAAAAAAAATTTCTTCGGCGTCATCCTCAACAATCAGGGCCTGAATATTCCTGGGAGTCACCGTCCGGCCTCCTCTTGAAAAAGGGGTAACGTCACTGTAAATCTGCTTCCCTGGCCCGGTGCGCTTTGCACAAAAATTCGGGCGTCATGATCCGAGACAATCTTCTGACAAATCGCAAGCCCGATGCCGTTTCCCTCATACCGGCCCGGCCCATGAAGCCGCTCAAAGGGCTTGAAAATCCGCTCCTTATACTTTTCATCAAAACCGATCCCGTTATCTTGCACGCTGACTGCAACAGACTTAGAGTCCGCGGCGGCCTGGCTTGAAATGACGACGTGGGGCGTTTCATTTTCTTTGCGGAACTTCACCGCGTTCGAAATGAGGTTTTGAAAAAGGTGCTGCATCTGTATTCGATCGGCGCAAAGGGTGGGCATCTCGTGAATATCGATTCTGGCCTCCGACTCTTGGATTTGAAATTCAAGATCAACCAAGACATCGCGCACGACTTCCCCCAAATTCACTTGGGTGAAAAAGGCTGACCGTTTTGCCGTTTTGGAGAACCTGACCAAATCCTCGATCAGTTGATTCATCCGCAGCGCCGCATGTCGTATCCGGGAAAGATAATACTGATCCTTGGCTTCCATTTTTGCGCTGAGGCTTTCGGCCAGAAGGTCCCCGAAGGCGAGGATCTTGAGCAAGGGCTCCTTCAAATCATGAGACGCCGCATAAGCAAAAAACTCAAGCTGTTCCTTTTCGGCAGCCGCGCCCGCCGGTTCGGAATCGGTGAAGCTGTTTTTTCGCTCCGTATTTTCCAGAGAATCATAGTTTAGAAAAGTTTTAGATTGACGCGTGGGCAGGTAGGTCGGAGGTTTGCTTGTGGACGTTTTTTTATTTATAGGGAGGCGTCCATTCATCAAAAGGTTTCTCAAATTAGATTCGCCGAGAATTTATCTTACGCGACAAATTCTCTCTCCCCCTTTTGAGGAGCGGCTATACTATAGCGCGTTTGGGGAAGGGATAAAAGCTTTGTTTTTCTCGAGGCAATCGTTTACACTAACCGGGCTTCGGCTCACAACTTGCAAAGAGAGCGCTCCTATGCCCCGCGAGACCCTGTTCCTCATCGAAGACGAAAAAAATATTGTTGAGCTTATAAAGTTCAATCTGGAAAAAGAGGGCTTTCATGTCCTTAGCGCTTCCCGGGGAATCGAGGGGCTGGAACAGATCCAAAAATTGAAGCCGGACCTTCTGATTCTCGACCTGATGCTGCCCGAGATCGACGGCCTCGAAATCTGTAAAATCCTCAAGCAAAATCCCAGAACCTGGGCGATTCCTATTATTATGCTCACGGCTAAAAGCCAGGAAGCGGACCGGATCGTGGGATTAGAGCTCGGCGCCGACGATTATGTCGCCAAACCCTTTAGCCCGCGGGAGCTGGCAGCCCGCGTCAAAGCCGTTTTACGGCGGACGAAAGAAAAACCCAAAGAGGAACTCCTCAAGGCGGGCGAACTCCAAATCGACACGGCCCGGCATCTCGTCACGTTGAAAAATAAGTCCGTGGAATTGACGGCCAAAGAATACGAACTTCTCAAAATATTAATGGAAGCCGACGGGCGGGTTCTTTCCAGGGAACTGTTATTGGAGAAAGTCTGGGGCTATGACAATGCTTTGAATATTGAAACCCGCACCGTGGATATGCACATAGGGCAGCTGCGTAAAAAAATCAAACCAGAAGCGCGCCGCCTGATCACGGTGAAAAATGCGGGCTATCGTTTCGATCCCGATTCTTAAATCCCCTAACTTCCGATGAAACAAAGCCTCGTCAGAAACATTGCTCTGATTTATCTGGCCGCGCTTATCACGATCCTTATCGCGGGCGGATTTTATATCTCGCGCTCCCTTTTGCGCCTCGGCCTCCCTCCGGCCCAGATCCACGCCGTCTTGTCTTCCGTCCGCATTCCTATTTTTATCGGTTCTCTTCTGAGCATTGCTTTTTTAATCCTTGCCGGCATTTTCTTTGAACAAACGATGAGCCGACGCATCCAAAAAATGATTCACGCCGCGCGACGGCACGAACGGGGCGATCTGGCGGAAAAGCTTCCCGTTGAACAAGACGACGACCTCGGCCTTCTGGCCGACGCCGTCAACCGGACGGTTTATTCTTTGAAGAAACGGATCTCAGAACTTGAAAATGAAAAAAATAAGCTCTCCGCCATTCTTCACAATATGGTGGAGGGCGTATTGGCCGTCAGCCGCAATCACGAAATCCTTGTCGTCAATCCAAGCGCCGAGTCGATCCTGGGCCTGCCGGAAAAATTCATTCTGGGCAAGAGCCTCCTGGAGATTACGCGAAGCCAAAAAGTGGACGAAAGGATGCGGCGGGCCGTTGACGCGCAAACGAACTATTCCGTAGAATTGGAACTGGATTACCCTAAGCCGAAAGCCCTTCGCGCAAACGTGGTGGGGGTATCCCAAGAAGGAGGCGGGATCTGCGGGATTTTCGTTTTTCACGATATGACCGGAATCCGCAAACTCGAAAACATGCGCCGGGAATTTGTCGCCAATGTCTCGCATGAACTGCGCACGCCGCTGACTTCGATCAAGGGTTTCATCGAAACGCTGCTATCGGGCGCGCCGGATCCTGCCCAAAGCAAAAACTTCCTTAACATGATCGCTGAAGATACCGAACGCCTGACGCGGTTGATCGACGACCTGCTTCAGCTCTCAAGCCTTGAATCCAAATCGGACGGATTGAAACTCCGGAAGACGGACCTGAAGAATGAAATCGAAAAAGCCATGAAGATTTTTGCGCCGCATCTTGCGGAAAAAAAGATCGCCCTTCAAAACTTTATCCCGGACGGCCTTCCCGCGGTGATGGCCGACGCCGACAAGCTGCGCCAGGTCCTCGTTAATTTGCTCGATAATGCCGTCAAATTCAACAAACGCGGAGGGACGATTTCAATTTCCGCAAAGCCGGTTCCTGGCCGCCTGGAAGTGTCGATCGCCGATACGGGTTCGGGCATTCCCGAACACGCGTTGGGGCATATTTTTGAGAGGTTCTATCGCGTGGATAAATCCCGTTCAAGAGAAGAAAACAGCGGCACCGGCCTCGGCCTTGCGATTGTGAAACATATCCTTGAGGCGCACGGCGGGACGATTCAATGCCAAAGCGAACCGGATCAAGGGTCCGTGTTTTCTTTTACTTTAAAGATTGCAGACTCTTAAAAAAATTTTCATTTCCCGATTCACGGGTCATGAATCATTGGGATTTTCCGTTTATGCCGTTCGAGAGAGGGTCTTCGGAAGCGTAAGCGTGAAGGTTGTCCCCTTGCCTGCCTGGCTTTCAAAATGGATTTCCCCGCCGTGCGCCTTGACCGTCCGGTCAATCACAAGAAGCCCCAGCCCTGTGCCTTTTTCACCCTTGGTCGAGAAGAAGGCCTGAAAAAGTTTCGCCTTTACTTCGTCGCTCATTCCTTCTCCCGTGTCTTGAATCACAATTTGATAAGCGTCTTTGTCTTTGACGCGCGCGCGAATGCGGACAAAAGGAGGCTCAGTGTGGCGTTCTTTATTCCGGACCGCTTCGAGCGCATTCTTCGCAAGATTCAGAAGGGCCCGGTAAAGGGAGCGCGATTCGCCTTCGACCGATTGAGGGAACGGTTTTTCAACTTCAACGTCAAGCCGGATTTTGCCGTCCTCAGCCTTCGCCTGGAGGTCCGTCCTCAGCTCCTCAAGAAGAGACGGCAGATCGACCGGCTCAGGGGCTATTTTATAATCCTTGGTCAGGCTCAAAATTTCATAGGTAAACCCCTCCATTTCCCGAAGGGCTTTCGAGATTCCGGCCATTCCCAGGGTTAAGTTCTTGGCGTTCTGATTTTGAATCCCCATCTTCAAGTAGTCTTCCGAAAAATGGGCAAGCTGGACTATGTTCTTCATCTCGTGCATCACCATTCCCATAGTCTGGCCGATCGTGGAAAGGCGCTCCATTTTCAGATTTTCTTCAAAGAGGAGGATGTTTTTCAGCGCGCTCCCGAGCTGGGCCGCCAAATCCGAGGCCAGCGCAGCGTCTTTTTCTGAAAAAATTCCGGCCGCAGAGTCTTTGGAAAAATAGGCGATCCCGATGGCGACGTTGCGGACGATCAAAGGGACAAACAGTTCGCTTTTTTGAAAAGAAGGCTTGCCCTGCTCGAAAATTTTCTGGGCGGTCTCCCGGATGGGCTGGATCTGCTGGGGAGGCCGGCGGCTTGACTCCAGCCAGAGGCGGTCGTTCTTGCCTGCCAAAAAAAGCAGGCCGCAGCCGGCGTGAATAAAAACAAGCGCGCTCTCGATAAAAAAATCGCACAAAATTTTTTTATCGACAAAGGAATTGTAGATTTTTCCAATCTCGTGGGCGGCCTGAAAATCCTTGTCGATCTCGGGCATGATGGGAGAATATAATCATCTGAAGCGGCGATTGCAAGCTTCGTTTTAGAAGTGCACCGTAAAGGCGCATTGCAATACGCTCTTACGGGACCTCCCATCAAACGTTTTGTATTTGTATCGATATCTCTTATAATCTCGCTTCATGCAAACAAAAGTTTTCGTCATTCAAAGCTCCTCTGAAGAATTAAAACCTCTCCGGGAAAATTTAAAAAATTTTCTTCAGGCCGCCGGATTTGAAGGCCTGCCTCTTGAAAACATTCTCGTCGCGCTCGGAGAAGCCTGCGCCAATTGTATCCGCCATTCGTATCGCGGAGAGCCGGGACACGAAATTCAAATCCACGCGGAGGATCAGGCCGAGAAGGTCGTCTTCAAGGTGAGGGATTTCGGCGAAAAAATCGACTTAACCCGTCTCAAACCTCCAGAGCTTCCGCCGCAGCAAGGAGGCGGGCTCGGCGTCTATTTCATGCAGACAATGATGGACAAAATAAAGTACAATACGGCCCATTCTAACGGGAATGAAATCATTCTTGTGAAATACAAAAAGGGAGGAAGGCGCCATGAAGATTCAAATCCAAAAAAATGACTCGGGAATGGAACACATCGGCCTGGAAGGAGAGCTGGATTTCCACTCGGCCTCGGATTTGAGGAGTGAACTCGCCAAGGCCGCGGAACGCGGGGCGGCTAAAATCCTTATCGATCTTCAAAAAGTAAACTATGTCGACAGTTCCGGCCTCGCCGTTTTTGTGGAACTCTTTCAAAAAATGAACCGCTACGGCGGAAAACTCGTTTTATTCAATCTCACCCCTTCGGTCCGCGGCGTCTTTGAAATCTCGAAACTGGACAGCATCTTCCAGCTCGCCGCCGACGAAAAAGAAGCCCTCTCGCGCTTGTCCTAACAGAAGTTTGCCGCTTCCAAAAAGCAACCCGTTATCTTCAATGAGTTAGGAAAATCAGGAAGACGCAGGCACTACACTTTTTGAAATCCAAAAACCAATATCGGGGCAGGACGATAACTTACGAAGAAAAATCAGAAAATGAGGGGCGGAAGTGTCGGCCTATTGTGAAATAATTTATGTGACACGGGGTTGAGAAAATTTTTCAACTTCCTAGGGCGGCAACAAAGCGGGAAGAAAAAAATTAATCGCCGCGAAGACAAGAGAAACTACAAGATTCGAGTTTAGTCGGTTTGAAGAGCCTGTGGGCTGGCATTACGATCCATGAAAATTTCGCGCGGTTTGGCGCCCTGGGCCGGGCCGACCAGTCCTTCCGCTTCCATTTGATCGATGATCCGCGCCGCGCGCGTGTAGCCGAGGCGCAAGCGGCGCTGGAGATTCGAAGTCGAGGCCTGGCCTGTCTCAAGCACAATCGCGACGGCCTCATCGAAAAGTTCATCTTTCTCGTTCGCCCCGCCGCCTCTCCCCTCTTGCGTTGAGGAAACCTCAGGATGATATTCAGGCGCGGCCTGCTCCGACACAAACTTCACCACCGCGTGGATTTCTTCATCGACCACCAGGGCGGCCTGGCCCCGGATCGGCTTGGCGTCGCCGGGCTGCATAAAAAGCATGTCCCCTTTGCCGATCAATTTGTCGGCCCCTATAGCATCGAGGACCGTGCGCGAATCCACCTTGGAGGCCACCTTAAATGAAATGCGCGCCGGGAAATTGGCCTTGATCACGCCGGTAATGACGTCGACCGAAGGCCGCTGCGTGGCGAGAATCAAATGGATCCCGACCGCGCGCGAAAGCTGGGCCAGCCGGGTAATCGCCGCCTCCACTTTATCCTGAGCGACCATCATCAGGTCCGCCAGCTCGTCAATGATCACGACAATATAAGGAAGGCGCGCGGGCACGACATGATCCGATATGATCCCGGCCGTCTGGCGCAAGGTCTCGTCCGAAAGAGGACGCGAATTAAAGCCTTGAATATTTCTAACTCCCACAGTCGCAAAAAGTTTGTACCGGTTTTCCATTTCATTCACGACCCAGTTGAGGGTATGGGCCGCCTTTTTTGTGTCCGTAACGACCGGCGTCAGCATATGAGGGACCTTGTTGTATATTGCAAGCTCCACCATTTTGGGATCCACCATCACCAGTTTCAAGTCCACGGGCGAACAGGCATAAAGGAAGCCGGCAATAATGGAATTCACGCACACGGTTTTTCCGCTTCCGGTTGTCCCCGCAATGAGAAGGTGCGGCATCGCCGTAAGATCCGCGATGAACGGTCTGCCGCTCGTATCCTTTCCCAGCGCCAGCGGAAGATAATGTTTTTTACTGCGGAAGAGAGGAGAATCGATAAGCTCCCTCAAATAGACCAGGCTCGCCACGGAGTTGGGGACCTCGACCCCGATCGCCGATTTTCCCGGGATCGGAATAATGAACCGCACGCTCGTCGCTTTTAAAGCAAGGGCGATATCGTCTGAAAGCGCGGCGATTGAATTCACTTTGACACCGGGCGCAGGCAAAAGTTCATAGCGCGTAATGACCGGGCCTTGCTCGATCTCAACGACTTTGACTTCAATGCCGAATTCGGCAAGCGCCGCTTCAAGGATTTTTGAATTGGCCTGCAGATTGTCGGTCTGAATCGCTCCTTTTTGCGGCCGTCTCAATAGATCAATGGAAGGAAAAACATAACTTTTGCTGCTTACTTTCGAGCTGATCACCTGCTCAACCCGGGACCCTTCCGAAGCAGCGGGCTGGGGCTGGGACCTCGGCGGCGGAATATTTTCCTTTGAAGCGGCCGGCGGCTTCTCCGGCTGGATCTTCATCAAAGGCTGCTCTTTTGCTTTGACCGGTTCCGGCTCTTTTCCATCAACCGGTTTTTTCTCGATTTTCTCAGGCTCAGCCACGTCCGGCCGGTACTGTTTTACCTTCAGAGGCGTTTCGGGAAGGAAGAAGGGACGCGGCGGCTCTTCCGTTTTGACTTTTACCGCAGACCCCGCCGGCGGCCGCGATTTTTCTTTTTTCCACAGCCCCTTTTCCTTCAAAGCCGCGATCCATTCCCCCGCCCTTCCGGACTTCTCTAAAATATTTTCCCAAAACTTAGCCGAATTTCTTGCAGCCCTCTTAAAAAGAGAGTAGATCAGAAAATCAGTCGCCAGGAGAACCGACAAGAGCAGGCACGAGCCGGCCAGAATATAACTTCCCGCGTAACCGAAATACTTCAGCAGGTGCGCACTCGCAAGGTAGCCGATGATTCCTCCCTGATGGATCCTCAGTTCCGGATCCACCGAAATGGCAACCAGAGTCGAGGTCGCAAAAAGGGCGATGCCTAAACCGGCGAACTTGAAAAATTTTTTTTCCGGAACGCGTTGTAGGAAAAAACAACCGGACCACAAAAGAAATAACGCCGGAATCAAAAGGGCGCTTGCGCCGAACGTTAAAAGAAGCCCGAACGCTAAATAGGCGCCGAGGACGCCGGTGACGTTGCGGACAGGATTAAAGGGATGGGAGGTATAAAAAGACAGGTCTTCGGGATGAAAAAAAAGGAGGCTGGTCAGTGTGAAAAGTCCGAGAAGGAGAAACAAAACTCCCCAGATTTCGTTCGTCCGCTCCTTGCGCATGATGTCTTAGAAGGAAAGATGTTTTCGAATTTTATGGATTTACAGTTTCACAAAATCAAACTTATACGCCGGTGTGCCCAAAACCGCCGCTCCCGCGGAGTGTGGCGTCTAAATTATCGGCCGCCGCAAACCTTGCCTTGATAACTTCCGCAATCACGGCTTGCGCGATCCGCATCCCGCGCTCGACTTTGAACGTTTCACTCCCGAGGTTAATGAGGATGATCTTGATTTCCCCTCGATAATCCGAATCGATGGTTCCGGGCGTATTGAGCAGTGTCACGCCGTGGCGGACGGCAAGCCCGCTGCGCGGCCTCGTTTGGACTTCAACGCCAAGAGGAAGGGCCAGGGAAATTCCGGTCGGAATGAGGGCCCGCTCGCCCGGCTTGAGTAAGACCGGCTCAGAACAAGCGGCAAAAAGGTCGAATCCGCTCGCGCCGGCGGTCTGGTAATCTGGAAGGGGTAAATCCTGTGCGTGAGGATGAATCTTGATTTGAATTTCTATTTCTTTAAATGAAATCCGTCGGCTTGAGCCCTTGACGCTCTCCATCTCTAGCGGCGAGACCTGGACCTCGATCCCTCGCCGCCGCCTCTTCGGCCGGATTCGGAAATAACGTCCCGCTCCACGTCCGGAGGAAGCATTTGAAGCCCGCCCTGGACGGCCTGCTTAATACTTAGATTGATTTTTCCGTTTTCATCCACAGAAATGACTTTGACCGGGACGATATCGCCTACTTTCAGGTAATCCGTCACGGACTTCACAAAACCTTCCGAGATTTCAGAAACGTGGCACAAGCCGTCCGTGCCCGGCAGGATTTCACAGAAGGCCCCAAAATTCATGAGCTTCCTCACCTTTCCCTGGTAAATCTTGCCGATTTCAGGCTCCTCGGTAATGGCTTGAATCCTTTTGATCGCCTCTTCGCTGGCCTTGGCATCGGTTGACGCCACAAACACGCGGCCGTCATCTTCAATATCGATTTTCGCGCCGGTCTCCTCGACAATCCTGCGGATATTTTTTCCGCCGGGCCCGATCACCTCGCCGATTTTTTCGGGATTGATTTTCAAGGTGACGATCCGGGGCGCAAAAGAGGACAATTCTTTGCGGGGAGCGGCAATCGTATGTTCAATCATGCGGAGGATTTTAAAGCGGGCGTCTTTGGCTTGTTCAAAAGCCTCTTTTAAAATTTCGTAGGTAATCCCGTCAATTTTCAAATCCATCTGAAGGGCCGTCAGTCCTTTGGCGGTTCCCGCGGCCTTGAAATCCATATCCCCGTGATGATCCTCAATGCCGGCCAGATCCGTAAAGACCTGCCATTTTTCACCTTGGGTCACAAGGCCCATTGCGATACCCGCCACAGGGGCTTTGAGAGGAACTCCGGCATCCATCAGCGCCAGGGTTCCGCCGCAAACCGTGGCCATTGAGCTTGAACCGTTGGATTCAAGGATATCGGATACAAGGCGTACCGTATAAGGAAAATCTTCAGGGCTCGGCATGACAGGCTCAAGGGCGCGCTCCGCCAAAGCCCCGTGCCCGATCTCGCGCCGGCCAGGGCCTCGATTCGGCCTCACTTCGCCGACGCTGAACGGCGGGAAATTATAATGCAGCATGAATCGCTTGGTATGCTCTCCCTCCAGGGCGTCGACGACTTGCTCATCCTCTCCCGTCCCCAATGTCGTGACGGAAAGACTCTGCGTTTGGCCCCGCGTAAAAAGAGCCGAACCGTGCGTGCGCGGAAGGACTCCCACCTCGCAAGTGATTTCGCGAATATCCTGGAAAGAACGCCCGTCGGGTCTTTTCTTCTTTTCCAGAATGTATTGACGAAGTTTATCTTTTTCCAGTTTGTCAAAGGTCATTTTCACGTAAGCTTCTTTAAAATCCGGGGCATTCTTGTCCAACTGGCTGAGAATTTTTTGGTAAAGCTCGTGAGCGGCTTCTTCTCTTTTTTCCTTAAGGGGAAGATTGAATATCCGGTCGAACTCCCTTTCGGCAGAACGTTTTACCGTTTCCACGATCAAGGCAGGGATTTCTATTTTAGAAAATGCCTTTTCAGGTCTTCCCGCTTTGGCCGCCAGCTTCTTCTGAAGCGCGATGAGATTGCGGATTTCTTTGTGGCCCCATTGAATCGCCTCGTTCATTTTTTCTTCTGAAATTTCCTTTGCGCCCGCCTCAATCATCACAATTTTTTCTTCGGTTCCGGCGATGATAAGGTCAAGATCGCTTTCTTCCAGCGCAGCTAAAGTCGGATTGGCCACGAACTCGCCGCCGACAAGCCCTACGCGCACGGCCCCGATCGGCTTCCGGAAGGGAATATCCGAAATCATCAAAGCCGCGGAAGCGCCGTTCATCGCCAGAACGTCGGCTGCATTTTCTCCGTCAACCGACAGGACGGTCACCATAATTTGCGTCTCTTTGAAAAAATCGTCCGGGAAAAGAGGCCTCAAAGGCCGGTCAATTAACCGGGACGTCAGGATTTCTTTTTCGCTGGGACGGCCTTCGCGCTTAAAAAAACCGCCCGGGATTTTGCCGGCGGCATAAGTCCTTTCCCGATAATCGACGGTGAGAGGAAAAAAGTCCTGCCCTTCCTCGGCCTCGCGCTCCGCCACGACGGTGGCCAAAATCACCGTGCCTCCGCATTGTACGGTCACGGCGCCGTGGGCCTGCTTGGCCATTCTTCCTGTTTCAATCATTATTTCACAATTTCCAATTTGGGTTTTAACGGTCTCGATACTCATGATGAAATCCTTTTCAGCGGGTCGTTTGAGATGAATAGAGAGGAGATATTATTTCCTCAAATCAAGGCGAGTGATTAAATTTTTATAGCGTTCGGGATCTTCGCTCTGCAGATAGTTGAGGAGCCTTTTTCGCTTTCCTACCATTTTGATAAGTCCATAACGGGAATGATGATCTTTGGCGTGAACCTTAAAATGTTCTGCCAGCCCATTAATGTCCTCGGTTAGAAGCGCAACTTGCAATTCCACAGATCCGGTATCGCGTTTTTCCTTTCGGAAATCAGCGATAATCTTTTTCTTCTTTTCCTTTGCCAAAGCCATATTATGATGCAACTCCTTATAGGATAATAAGTTACGGATTTAAAGAAGAAGTTATTATACTCTAGACACTCGTCTTTGTAAAGGTATTCTTTTCTGGAGGTTGACAATTTAAGGACTCCAAGCGAGACGCTTGAATAATGAAGGGTGTTCTCGGAGTAAGGCGCTCAAGCCTTTTAAGATAATGATGAAAGAGTCTTGAAAGTTTCTGCTCCCTTGTTTCCATAGAGCCTTCTTTAGCCGAAAGGCTGCGGGCCAGATCGGACATATAGGCGGAAGGCTGTTTTAAAAATCCCCTGAGGATATTCGGGACAAACTTTTTATGCTTCTTATGATTTAATGAAGGTAAAATGGCAAAATTTGCGTAAGAAAAAAATGCTGGAAAGTCTCAACCCGCGGCTTGTTTCAAAATATCCGCCATCTGGCGGGCGCCGTGGAGAAGCGAAAGCCCGGGCGCCAGAATATCCGCGGATTTGATCTCATAAATCTGATTCTCCTTAATCATTTTCATTCCGCTCCATCCCGGCCGGGAAAGGATTTTTTCTTTCTGGACTTTCTTGCCGCACCAGGAGGCGATCACAAGATCCGGATCCTTATTGATTACTTCTTGGGGATCAAGAGTCCGTTGACTTGCCGTGAGCCCCAGACTTTTCTCCTTAAACACGTCCTCGCCGCCCAGTTTTTCAATCAGCTCGCTCACCCAGCGAATCCCCGCAATCAGCGGGTCGTCCCATTCTTCAAAATAGACGCGGGGGCGGAAACGAAAACGTCGGTTCTGAGCTGCCAACTCGTCAAGCTCCGCAAAAAATCGAGCGCGGATTTCAAGGGCCTTTTGCTCAAGCCCGAGGAGCCGGCCGATCGCTAAAATCACCTCGCCGATTTCCGCAAGCGACCTTTGATTCGTCACAAAAACGTTGAAGCCTTCCCCGACAAGATCCCTGAGGATATCTTTTTGAAGATCGGAAAATCCGAGAATTAAATCCGGCTGAAGCTCGCGGATTTTATCCCTACGCACGGACGTGAAGGCCGCGACTTTTTCTTTGTAACGCGCTTCGGGGGGCCGGACGCTGTAACCTGAAACTCCTACGAGGCGGTCTTGCGCGCCAAGCGCAAAAACAATTTCCGTGGTTTCCGCGGTCAGGCAGATAATGCGTTCCGGCCAGAGCGCGGTTTCAAGCTTCGACAAAGACGTCCTCGCCTTCTTCTTTGACGCGAAAGGTCGGCTGTTTGATGGAATCATTAAACGTACACTCCCCCGTCGTCACATTGAATTCCCAGCCGTGCCACGGGCAAGTCACAACTTGGTCCGTGATACCGCCTTCTTCGAGCGGCCCGCCTTGGTGAGGGCAAACCGAATAAATCGCGCAAACTCCCTCTTGAGTTTTAAAAAACGCGATCTCTTTTCCATTCACCTGAACCCGTTTTCCTGCGCCGTCGGGGATTTCTGATTTTTTGCAGGCCTTCACAAATTCTCCCATTGGATTTCTCCTTTCAAGTCTTCTATAATGTAATCCAAATTTTAACCTTGGGTATCCAAGGAATGGCAATTATACTGAATTTGTCCGTTTGCAACAATCACAGAAGAGGGCTTTATGCAGGAAAAAAATGGGGCGGCAATCTTAATGATCGCGGGAAGCGAAGCGGATTCCAATATGTACTACGCCACGCGTTTTATGGCGCCGGATCCTTTTGTCTTCATCCAAATCAAAAATAAAAAATTTCTCCTTATGAATGATTTGGAAGTGGACCGGGCCCGCGCTCAAGCCAAGGCCGACAAGGTCTTTTCGCTCAGCCGGCTGGCACGGGATTATCAAAAAAAATATAAAAAAAAGGCGGGCTGGCTCGATTTGATCGAGGAATTTCTCAAAACAAACCGCGTCAAACATCTTCAGGTGCCCGGAAATTTTCCGATCGAATACGCGGATCCTTTCAGGAAGCGCGGGTTTGAAATTCAATTCAGATCTGAGCCTTTTTTTGAGGAACGCACCGTCAAATCCAAAGAAGAAATCAGAGCCATCACAAAAGCAATCCGCCACACTGAAGCGGCCGTAAGCGCGGCCATTGAAACAATCCGGAAATCGGTCATCAAAAAAGGAAAGCTTTATTTTGACGGCAGCGTCTTGACTTCCGAAGCGATCAAAAAAATAATCAACGTAAGGCTGATGGAAAATAATTGCATTGCCGCGCACTCCATTGTGGCCTGCGGGATCAACGGCGTGGACCCGCACCACCAAGGCTCCGGCCCGCTTTACGCCAACCAATCCATTATTATGGATATTTTCCCGCGCGATTCCGAGAGCCGTTATTTTGCGGATATTACCCGGACTGTGGTTCGCGGAAAGGCTTCCCCGAAGTTAAAAAAAATGTTCGAGGCTGTGCTGGAAGGGCAGAAAATCGCTTTCCTGTCCATTCGTGAAGGGGCGGACGGAAGTAAAATTCACGAAGCGATTCAAAAAAGATTCGAGGAACTGGGATTTACGACCGGCGTCAAAAACGGCCGAGTGCAGGGATTTTTTCACGGCACGGGACACGGGCTGGGTCTCGATATTCACGAGCCTCCGAGAATCAGCCGGGGCAAAGATATTCTGAAAGCGGGACAGGTCGTGACGGTCGAGCCCGGGCTTTATTACGAAGACGCGGGCGGTATCCGCATCGAAGACGACGTCCTGGTCACCCGAACCGGCTGCCTCAACCTCGTCAAACTCCCCAAAATCCTCGAAATTTGAGTTCCTTCACGTAACCCGATAAAACGATCTGCCACCCCGCGATAAACTTCTCGGGCGGTGACCGATA
Source organism: Candidatus Omnitrophota bacterium (assembly GCA_023247035.1). Classification (GTDB taxonomy): domain Bacteria; phylum Omnitrophota; class Omnitrophia; order Omnitrophales; family Aquincolibacteriaceae; genus JAHFHG01. Next base: position 9,393 of record JAHFHG010000027.1, on the reverse strand, counting down.
TCAAGGATTTTTACGATCTTGCGTGAATCGTCCAATCGAATAGATAACTCGATAGTCCCCAACGCGAATGCAAAAAAATTCCGTACCGTGAAGTTTTTGACTACCGTAAGGGCGAGGGGTTGTCTCCAATGAAAGAAGACGTTTTTCTATTCGGCTTTGCAAAGCGGGCTGAAACTTTAAAAATTGGCGCTCTGCGGTGGGAACGATATGGAAGGGTATACTTCATTTTTCTTCAGACGGGATTATCTTCCCGATTCGGCAAGAAAATCCTTAAAAGGACGTGACTTTTCCTGACTGCGCGACTGGGCAATGGCAATATCAACGAGGTCATTCCTCCATTTTCGCATTTTTAGAAAATTGGCTAATACCTCACGCTGCTCACGATCAGGAAGGGCGTTAAATGCCGTAATAAAAACCGCTGCGACCGCTTGATCAGAAGTCATATTCTTTCTCTCCTATTCTGATAATAAGGATAGATAGCATAAAGCGGGTATTGACTTAAAATAATTTTAAGCGGATAAAAACGCCTCCTTGAGCTGGGCAACTCAAGGAGGCGTTTCGAAAGCCTTTCCGGATTGTTCTGATTCTCAGTGTTGCGGTTTCCGGTCCTGCATTTCCTGATCAAGGTTAGACAATTACCCTTCCATCTCCCAATTCAATATAACCAGGTGGTAAAGCGCATTTTTTAATTACGGTTACATTACTATTCCGCCTTTGCTCGATTCAAAGAAGTCAGCCTGAATTTCTTCGCCAACATCAAAGATCATCACCAGGCCTTGAGATCCTTACTGACCGAAAACTTTCAGATCATCGGGCTCAATGTTTCGCATTCTCAAATTCGTTAGGTGTACTTACGGAAGGTGACGGCCTTAATTCACTTCGCTGACGGAAATAATGCGGTCGAAAAGGGAGCCAAGGTAGGAATTGCCGTTTAAGGTGAGGTCGGAGACAACCACTTGATTGATCCGGTTCTTGTCATCGGAAGTCATCGAGATCCGCTCCGCCCAGGTGGAATGGATCGCGTAAAACCGTCCGTTTATTTCTCCCAAATAAAGCATCTGGTGATGCGGCATTCTCAAGAGCCCGACGCCGGGAGCCGCGGAGCGGATGGCCTGGATTTTTCCTTCCGCATCTTCGTAAGGCTCAAAATGATTGATCTGCGTTCCCGCAAAGGCCTGCTCTTTCGAACCGCGCGGAAGATCCACGCCCAGACTAAGAAAAACATCGTGAGTGAATCCCGAACAATCGCGGCCGTTGTACATTCCCCCCCACCCGTAGCGCGCGCCCAAAAGCTTGAAGGCCTGGCGGATAATGCTGCGCTGGGTGTAAGGGAGAAAACCTTTGCTCACGTCGCTTTTGGAATCCACATAGGCCCGGCGAAAGCCGCTGCGGCCGCTTGATTTTTTGACCGGCATCCAAATCGAATAGGCCGTCTGAGATGGCTTCGCACTGAAATCATTGCCGGGAGCCGGTTCCACTAAAGGAAGAATCGTTCCCATGCTCGGCCGCAGGAGGATTTCTTTCAACTCCGGATCGCGGAAAATAGGAAGACTCTCCCCCGTCACGGCCAAAAAATGCTCCGATTTGGAAAATTTTTTCAATTTCTTCCGGTCCGGAAAAATGGCGATATCTTTGGCCTTGACCCAGCCGCGCGCGTAAGGCGCCTGAATATAAAACCAACGGTCGTCGGAGGACTCATGAAAAATTCCAACCGGAGTCCACAGTTTGATCAAGGTAAACTGCAATTGATCGAATTCAAAATCCCGCAGTTTCTCAAGCATTTTCACGTCGCTCGGAAGCGCGCGCACCGAAGTCGGTCTTGCGGCGGCGCCCCACCTCATCTTGATCGGATCAGGGACATTTTCCGGCTGAACCAGCGGCTTGATCTCCTGTTCAAATAAGCTTTCCGGAATACGTCCGTCGGTCACATCAAAAAGAACCCGCCGCTTTAACGTGCTGTATTCCAGCTCAAGCTGCTCGCGGATCGGCCGGCCGCGCCGGACAGGATCCATTTTGAAAATGTCGACCCGCTCCTTGATCTCAAGAGGAATCGCTTCATTAAACTCTTTAAGTTCCTCGGGAGTTTTAAGCAGGCGGTCGGGATCGGGAAGCCGGTTGATCCAATAATCGGCGGAAAATTGCTCCGGCGTCACGCTGGTCAGCAGAAGCGGGCCCTTGGGAAGCGGTGGAAGATCGTCGTCGTCGGCCAAAAGAGAAGGGTAAAAACTTAAATTGAATAAAGCCAGAAAAAATAAAAGGGTCCTGATTTGCCGCATTCTGTGGATGTCCATTCACAATTTTAACGGGCTTTGCCAGATCGTCTTCCCCACAAAAAACGGCCCCAAAGATTCTATATATTTTGCCGTCTGCTGGGTCTTTCTCATATCCTGAATAAGGCGCGAAAGCGGGTAAAGATCCGGCCCTACAAGTCCCAGGACAAATTCATTATCCTTTTGATCGAGGCCGTAACAGGCCAGCCGTATGTCGTGAGCAAAATCCGCCTGGCCGTACTGAATGCCCAATCGGGCGTGTTCATAAAGAATTTTTCCCTGATCTTCCTTGGTCAAAAGCTCAAATTCCGGCCTTCGCCTGAGCGGATACCAAATCGCCCAGGGCCATTTGGGATTCAGCGCGTTACGCCTGGGCTTATGAAGAAGCCAGTCTTCAAGATCCGTTTCCCGGCCGCTCGAATAAGTCCGGCCGAACATCGTGAACTCAGGACGCGGATGAAATGAAATAAAAGGGTCTTGCGTCAGGAGAATTCTTACGGACTGCGTGAAAACGCCCGGATCTTCCGACATAAAAAGAACGCCGATCCCGCGCGGATCCTTGACATCTAAATAGACAACCGCCTCTAAACCGCTTGCTTCAAGAGGTCCTGCGATTGCTTTTGGATTCAGACAGCCGGTAAAAACCTGAAGCTGCACAAAGAGCCGTTTTTCGGACTTCCGGGCAATCCCTTCTTTCGGAGCGCCGGTCTCACTGAGATCTAACGTTTCTTGAACTTGAGGAGAAGACGGATGAGCCATAAGGTAGAATCTATCAATTATTTTCCTTTTATAAAGCAAAAATTATTTTGTTCTTTGAAATGAGCTTTGAAGGGCGCTCAAGGACTATTGACAACTTAACCCTCTATTGTTATTAAAGTTAGGTATTTTATTTTTGTTCTTCCTATTTCTAGTGACGTCGGGCAATACAGGCTTCTTTCTAACGTCCCATTCCATTTTGACAAATTTCCCTTTACCTGCGAGACTTTCTTTGGAGATTAAATATGCGAAAAAGACTTTTTATAAATTTTTTCGTCGCTTTTCCTTTTCTTGTCACATTGTGCCGCACGGCTTTCGCGGACGATAAAATTAGCATCGACACACCTGAAATTCCTGCGGGGTCGGCTCCGTTTCTTCTGGCCGGATTGCTGGGGCTCATTCTGTGGACAAGGAATTTTTTCAGTAAAAAATAAAAAGCCCGGGAGGCGCCATGAAACTGAAATTTCTAGGAAACATTCTAAGCATTGCCGCTGCCCTTGTTACCTTCTCCAGCACCGCATGGGCGCAACAGATTGACCCTGTCATCCCCCCCGACGTGCCTGAGATTCCCGCCGCCTCAGCTCCATTTCTTCTGATGGGACTTCTTGGGCTCGTTCTTTGGGGAAGAAACTTCTTCAATAAGAAGTAATTTTTTTAATGATGCGCGAGTTCATTTCAAGACGCTTTCCTTTTTCTGTCTGAAGGAAGAATAAAAAAAATCATAAGAAAAAGACCGATCCCGACAAAGTAAAGAAGCCATCCCGCGTGAGAATGAAACGTCCAGATAAACCACTCGGCAGCCTTTGACTTGCCGAGCTTTATCGAAAGCCAAATCCCCAGGGCAAAAAAAAGCGCAATGCGCAGAATATTCAGCGCGACCATCAAAAGAATCCCGCTTGCGAATAAAGCCGAGAGCCTCCGCAGGGAAAATTTCTTCCAATCAAGCATAGCGAGTATGCAAAAAACAAAGATAAAGAAAAAGACGCCTTCAAACCCGCTGCATCCCCGGCCGATCCGGGCTCCGAAAATAGGATGGACAATCTCGGTGGGGCGGGCGCTTTCGGTGGGGAGGCCGGACAAAAACAAAACGCCCCGCACCGCAAGCGTCGTCGGCGAAGCAAGATACGGCCAGAGATTCCCGTTGATAAATTCATAAAGGGCCTGCGAGAGTCCCGCCAGAATTCCAAATCCGGTTTCGTAAGGGTGGGCGCGCAGTTTTTTATAAAGAGAAGACGGCTTCACGAAAACACAAAAGCTCGAACCCAGCGCAAGGATCGCAAAAATAAACCACAGCGCCGCAAAGAGCGGCCAGCCCCAGGATAAAACCAGCGCTTCCATTTTCAGGTTAAGGAAAAAAAATACGGCGAATGCAGACGCGTTGAAAATCAGCGTCTTTTTCTGAAGAGAAAATTCAAGCGGCGCATTTTCTACGCTCACGCAGCTCAACATCGTCAAGGCGCACAAGGAAGGGATGATAATCGCGTCGACGGGGACAAGCGAATTGATATCGACGAAATACCTGACAAGCGCCGTTTCGATAAAGAAGACCGGGCAGAGAAGAAAAATTTCTTTGACGACTTGATTGAAAACCGCGGGCGAATGACGTTCGGCCATTGAAAGCTACCCCCACAATCCCCAATTTTGAGTGATCAAAATGTAAACGGCTAAACCCAGGTTTGTTGTTGCGTGGGCCAGCACGCATCCGGAGAAATTACCGGTCTTGGTCAAATAACCTCCATAAAAAATTCCGGCAAGGAATGCGGCGGGCCAGTCTGAAACCGAGTGAAAGAACGCAAAGGCAAGCGCCGTAACCCAGAACGAAAAATGGGAGTAGGCGCCTAAGCGCACTTTCAGAAATTCTTTTGAAATCAAATACCTCATCAGGAAGCCGCGCCAGAAAAGCTCCTCAATGACGGGAACCATCACCACGGCCCCGAAGATCCGGACAAGGATCGCCAGGATGCGGGCTGTGTGAGATTCAAAAAGAAGAGGATCAAACGACGCTTTTTGCGATCCTGGAATGAGGCGGATTGAAAATAAAAGCCAAAAAAATAAAACGGCCAAGCCTGCCCCGACCGAAGAACGATCTAATTTCCCGCGGATTTCCGGGGCGCAGCCTTTTAAGCTATAAAAAAGAACGCCGGCCGTCATTACAATCCTGAGGCCGTAGATCCAAAAAAGCGGACGGCCTTCAAAAAAGCCCTGAAGCTGGGCGATCCCCATCCAAACGACGAAAGGCGCGGCGTAGCGGACTGCAGGGCTGAAATTTTTCACAGGCTCCCCCGAGCGTTCCGGACTAAAAATAAAAACGGGATTCGCCAGTTTAGACCTTGCCTAAAATAGCGCCCATTTCCTTTTCATCGAAAGCGCGTAAGGTCTTCGATTTTACATTTCCCAGCGCGCCCACCTTGAGCAAAAGAGCCGTGACGGTTTCATCGTCTTTCGCCTCAAGCCCAATCACGAGATCATATTGGCCCAATGTCCAATAAATATCCTCGACTTTCACGCCCATTCCTTCCGCGGTTTTTCGGAACGCCTTGGAGCGCTCAAGCGTGCCCTTCACATTCCGGATCCCCTGATCCGTAAACGAAGCCAAAACAACATAATGCGCCATAGCCTTATTCCCCTTTCTGTTTTTGAGATATTCAATGTCATGAGTCTATCGAGATTTTAGGAATAATCTTAAGATAAAAAATCCGCGTTCCCGCCGGCTGACGGATCATCCTTTGACAGTCCGTTCCAATTGGGAGATAATTTCGCATTGTGTTCAGGAGGCCCATGAAAAGTCCCGGCATCCCCCCATTTTTTTCTGCGAAACGGAAAATAATTTTTGCCTTCAGTCTCATTTTTTTCTTTTTCTCCGCCAAGGAGCCTTCCTTCGCCTTTATCAAACTGTTCGTCCGTTATCAAGCGCCGGAATTTCTTACTTTCGAAGAATTAAAAGCGCTTTCGAAAAATCCCACCCCGAGAGGATTCCTTTCAAAAAAACTACAAAAGCTGTGGACCACGCCCATCATCAGCAACGAAGCTTATTATGAAGGGACGAGGCCCGTTTCCAGAAAAAATCCAAATCTCGGCCGGTTCTTGAGGCTTGCGAGCTGGAATATTGAAAAGTCCATCTTTATGAAAAACGCCGTCCGGCTTTTCAGTTCTCCTGCGGCCTATCAGGCCATGATCGATCCTCAAGAGGTCCCCAGAAGTTCTTCCCTTTATAAAAAAATGACCCGGCAGCGGCAAAGGATAAGCGAAGCCGATATTCTGGTGCTTCAGGAAATTGATATCGGCGCAAAAAGGTCGGGTTACATTGACGCGGCCCGCGAACTGGCGCGCGCCTTAAAGATGAATTACGCTTACGCCCCGGAGCAAATCGAAATCGACCCGGTTTATCTCGGAACGGGAAAAATCCATCAGGAAAACAACGACATTGACCAGGCCTCGACCGATTATTTCGCCGCGGATCCGGCCCGCTATAAAGGGCTTTTCGGCTGCGCGGTGCTTTCCCGCTATCCGATCAAGTATGCCGAAGCCTTTCAGCTTAAGAATCAGGCTTACGACTGGTATTGGGGAGAAAAAAAGAAAATCGCTTTTGCGGAGACGACAAGACGGATTGGGACAAAAGCCCTTTTTAAAAACGAGCTTTTCCGCGAAATGAAAGTGGGCGGCCGGATTTATTTCCGGGTCGACCTGGAGGTGCCCGAGCTTCCGGGAAAAACGCTGTCCCTTATCAATATCCATTTGGAGATCAAATGCCGGCCCGAGGACCGCAAGCGCCAAATGGCGGAAATCCTTTCCTACATCAAGGACATCCGGAATCCGGTTATTATGTCCGGCGATTTCAATTCCGCAGCCCAGGATTTAAGCCCGACTTCCGTGGGCCGGATCGTCAAGCGGACGGCCACAAGTCCTCAAACCTGGTTCAATCTCGGAGTCAACTTTCTTACAACCTACGGCGTGGTCAACACTCTGCGCGGCATCTCGAATGTGACAAAAAATTTCCAAAATCCTCTGGCCGGCGATATCCCGCTTCTTGCGCCCAACGCCCTCAGACCCCTTTTCGAGATGATCGAAAAATATCGTTTTAATGACGGCGCAGTCTTTGATTTCCGCGGCGACAGGGATCGATCCATTAACCGGAAAAGCAATACGCTGGCCAATTCAAATCACCGGGACCTGAAGGGCTTTAAAACAACCTTTCAAGTCAAACGCCCCATCGGCCCCTGGCTCGGGAAATTAAGGCTGGACTGGATTTTCGTCAAAGTTAAGATCGGGAATCCGAAAAATCGAAGCGGCTCTTACCGTTTTGCCCCGCACTTCGGAGAAACACTCGAAGAAATGAACGTCAAACTCAAGGTCCCTATTTCGGACCATCATCCCAACGTGGTGGATTTGCCGTTTGAGGAACCGAATTTCCCGAGAGAAGAATCCTAAAAAAGATAATCAGAGGGTCGGAAATCCAATGGAATTTTTTTCTGATATTCTGTTGTTCTGATACTCTGGCCCTCACCGGTTCAAAATCTCAAGCGCCCGTTCCGGTTCATCGGTCTTTAAAACGAGGCATCCGTATTCCTGGCGGGGCGTGGCCGTGCAGTAAGCATAGGCAATGTTGATGTCCGCCTCTGCAAGGGCCTGGCTGATCCGGGCAAGCTCGCCGCTTGCATTTCTGACTTCCAAAACAACGACGTCTTGCTCCATCACATAAAGCCCGTCCTGCTCGAGCAAAAGCAAGGCTTTGGTGGGCTGATCCACCAAAAAGCGGACCACGGCATTGTCTACGGTATCGTGAACCGCAAGGGCCAGCACATTGATGCCCGCTTCCCAAAGCACGGAGCAAGTTTTAGCAAGGACGCCGGGGCGGTTGGGCATGAATACGGAAAGTTGTCTTTGAATGGGCATTTTTCAGGCTCCTCCAGCCCCTAGTACCTCGTCAAGTTTAAAATTGTCATTCTCGAATGGTTTCATCGGGAATCCAAAGCTTGTGGATTCCCGCTTAACATCGTGCGGGAATGACAAAAATAAAATTGACACCGTACTAGGCTCCCGAGCGGACGATCTTGAACAGGAAAGAAAACAGGCAGGAGGTCAAGACGCGTCCCTTTTTGAGAGGAACGGCCGCGACATTTCATCAACGCGGCGCTAGGCCAGCATACGGCTAATGAGACTCTGGGCATGAGTGATTGCGGTTTTCGGGACCGCGATTCCGATCCCCTTTAAAGGATTGCCGTGAATGTCCTTCTTGCCTTGCTCATAAATAACGCACTCTATTTCCTCTTCCTGAAGCCTCGCCTGGAAAACACGGCCTTCCTCAAGGGAAGCCGTTTCGTAAACTTGAACCCACATTTCCCTGGGATTTCTTTTAGGCCGGAACCAGCGCGAGGGCTTGGGAGACGCAATGTTTTCAGGCTGATTCTGGCGTTTTCCAAACCAAGTCAGGAAATAAAGCATGCCTCCGAATAAAAAGAGGTAAATTAAAAAGCGGATCACGCGTTTATCATATCCGGCTTTTCGGAAGAATCAATGACTGTTTTGGACTGGGTGACGTATCATAAAAGGAAAACTTTTGGGACACGGATGCTCGTCTCAAGGTTAAAGGATTGTTAAAAATGCTCATGGAACAGCCCCTCATCGAAAATCTTGAGGCCCAGCGTCAGAAAATGGCCGGCCCCACTTACCGTAACGGTTATTATCCTCGCGATCGGGTCACCCGATTTGGGTTGATCCAGGATCTTCGGGCGCCAAGACTTCGAGAAGAGACTCCCCAAAATCGAGTTTTTGATCGCTATCAAAAACATCAACGCCAGGTCGATGACTTGATTCAAAACACTTTTCTGGCCGGTGTCTCGACACGACGGGTCGGGGAAGTCTTGAAGCAACTCCTCGAAACTAAAATCTCGGCGACCAAGGTCTCCAGAATTTGTTTAAGACTCAACGCTCAGGTTGCTATTTACCATTCCCGGCCTTTAATCGAAGAATATCAGTACTTGATTCTCGATGCCATTGTTTTGAAGGTCCGTTACAACGGCAAATATCACAGCCGCAGAGTCTTAGCAGCTTACGGCATTACGCTCTTTGGCAAACGTGAAATGATCGACTTCCAACAAGCCAAGGCAGAATCCAAAGAGGCGTGGGAAAGTTTTCTCCAAAATCTCTACAACCGTGGCTTTGAAGGCAAACATCTCAAACTGATTGCCATGGATGGCTCAGCCGGTCTGAAGGCCGCTTGCGAACTCGTCTTTCCCCAAGCAAAGATTCAGCGCTGCTGGTTTCATAAACTTCAAAACGTTTCCAACTCCTGTAAGAAAAAATATCGGGAGGATTGCATTCATCAGGCTCGCAAGGCTCGCAGGATTTACAAAGCAAAAGATCAAAC
>JAHFHG010000026.1 GCA_023247035.1 Candidatus Omnitrophota bacterium | reverse complement strand
AATGGGTAAACCCACAGGATTTATTGAGATTCCGAGGGAGCTGCCTGAAGACCGCTCGCCAACGGAGCGGATCAAAGATTGGGGCGAGTTTCATAAGCATATGCCCGAGGCCAAGCTCAAGGAGCAGGGCGCGCGGTGTATGGACTGCGGGATTCCGTTCTGCCACAACGGAACTTTGCTTGCGGGAATGGCGAGCGGCTGCCCGATCAATAATCTGATCCCGGAATGGAATGATCTGGTTTACCGCGGGCTGTGGCGCGAGGCGCTCGAGCGTCTTCATAAGACTAATAATTTTCCCGAGTTTACCGGCCGCGTTTGCCCGGCGCCGTGCGAGGGATCGTGCGTCCTTGGAATCAGCGAGCCGCCGGTGACGATCAAAAATATCGAATGTTCTATTATCGACAAGGGTTTTGATGAAGGCTGGGTTACGGCGCAGCCTCCTGCCAAACGCACGGGTAAAAAAGTAGCGGTCGTGGGCTCAGGTCCCGCGGGACTTTCCGCCGCGGCTCAGTTGAATCGGGCGGGGCACTGGGTTACGGTATTCGAGCGTGCGGACCGGATCGGCGGGCTTTTGATGTACGGAATTCCCAATCCAAAGCTCGATAAAAAAGTCGTGCAGCGCCGGATCGATTTAATGGCCGCCGAGGGCGTCAAATTTATTCCGAATACTGAAGTGGGCAAGGATTATCCCGCCGAGCGCCTCTTGAAAGAATTCGACAGCGTTGTTCTTTGCGGGGGAGCGACGAAGCCGCGCGATCTTCCGATCGAAGGGCGAAATCTCAAAGGAGTTCATTTCGCAATGGAATTTTTGCACGCGAATACAAAAAGCCTGCTCGACGGAAAGGCAAACGGAAAATTTATTTCAGCGGAGGGCAAGGACGTTATTGTGATTGGAGGCGGGGACACGGGGACAGATTGTGTCGGGACTGCAATGCGCCACGGTTGCAAAGGCCTCGTCCAGCTTGAGATTCTTGCCAAGCCGCCGCTTGAGCGCGCGCCGGACAATCCCTGGCCCCAGTGGCCGAAAGTTTACAAACTCGATTACGGCCAGGAAGAAGCGGCCGCGGTTTTCGGCGCGGACCCACGCCAATACCTTGTGACTGCAAAAAAATTCGTTGGAGACAATCAGGGACAAGTTAAAGAAATCCAACTCGTCAATATCGAATGGCAGAAGGACGAAAAGGGACGGTTTATTCCAAAGGAAATTTCTGGCTCTGAAAAAGTTATTTCCGCTCAGCTTGTTTTACTGGCAATGGGATTCCTCGGGCCCGAGGATACGATTCTCAACGGTCTCGGGATTGCGCGGGACGAACGGAGCAATGTGAAGGCTGAGTATGGAAAATACGAGACAAACATTCCGGGCGTTTTCGCAGCCGGTGATATGAGGCGCGGCCAAAGCCTTGTGGTGTGGGCGATCAACGAAGGCCGCGGAGCCGCCCGGGCAGCCGATGAATATTTGATGGGGAAAAGCGACCTCCCTTAACTCTCGCCGTTTTCTATCCTGATGGTTTTCATAGAATTCGTCTTTGTGAAGAGCCTCCGCCGGGTATAATTAAAAACGGAACCTAAATTGCCGAACCCTAACGCGGAGTGAAGCAAGGAGTTTTTGACGATGCCGACTATTGGCCAATATTTGATTGACCGTCTGCGGTCTCACGGCGTCCGGCACGTTTTCGGAGTCCCCGGCGATTATGTCCTCGGCTTTTATGAGCTGCTCGACCACAGCGATCTCAAAATTATCAATACCTGTGACGAGCAGGGAGCCGGATTCGCGGCCGACGCTTATGCCCGGATCAACGGGCTCGGGGCTGTTTGCGTGACTTATTGTGTCGGAGGCCTGAAACTTGCCAATACGACCGCCGAGGCGTTCGCCGAGAAATCTCCTGTTGTCGTGATCAGCGGCGCGCCCGGAATAAATGAGCGCGCGAAAAATCCTCTCCTCCATCATAAAGTCCGGGATTTCGATACGCAATTCAAAGTCTTCGAACATTTGACCGTCGCTTCCACCGTTTTGAAGGATCGCGAGACCGCATTTCAGGAAATCGACCGCGTGCTTCACGCCGCCTTGCGGTACAAGCGGCCCGTTTATATTGAATTGCCGAGGGACATGGTCCATGAAAATGGAAGGGCGGATTACAATCCGGTTGAAATCCAGGAAGCGAGCGACCTGCAGGCCTTACGCGAAGCGCTCCAGGAAGCGGTCACGATGATGAATCAAGCGCGCCGGCCTGTGCTGATCGCCGGCATTGAGCTTCACCGCTTCAATCTGCAAAAAGAGCTGATGGAGCTCATTGAAAAGACAAACATCCCCGTCGCCGCCACGCTGCTCAGTAAATCCGTGATCTCCGAGCTTCATCCGAATTATATGGGGATTTATGAAGGCGCGATGTGCCGTGAAGAGGTGCGCCAATACGTCGAATCAAGCGACTGCTTGATTTTGCTGGGCGCTTTTATGAGCGACGTGGACCTCGGGATTTTCACGGCCCGGATCGATCCGCAGCGCTCCATTGCCGTCACGAGCGAGAAGACCTCGATCCGTTTTCACAATTACGAGGAAATCTATTTAAAGGATTTTATCCGGGGACTGATTCAATCCGGCATTCACCGCCGTGAGTGGGCGGCTATCCCTCATCCTGAGCCGCCCGGGCCGGACTTTATCCCGAAGCCCGCTGAAAAAATTACGATCCGGCGTTTGTTTGAACGCCTGAATGCCTTTTTAGATGATCACGATGTCGTGATTGCGGACCCGGGCGATGCGATGTTTGCGGGAGCGGACCTTGTGATTCACAGGCATACCGAATTTTTGGCGCCCGCCTATTACACTTCAATGGGATTTGCAGTCCCCGCCAGCCTCGGCGTCCAGCTTGCGAATTCCAAGCTGCGGCCTTTGGTGCTCGTCGGAGACGGCGCCTTCCAAATGACCGGAATGGAGCTGGCCACCGTCGCCCGTTTTAACGGAAATCCCATTGTCATTATCCTGAACAATCGCGGATACGGAACCGAAAGGCCGATGCAGGACGGCAGCTTTAATGATATCCAGCCCTGGCAGTACAGCAGCATCCCGGAACTTTTCGGATACGGGAAAGGCTACCGCGTGAAAACCGAAGGGGATCTTGAGTTTGCGCTCTGCAAAGCGCGTGAATACACTGAAGGATTTTGCGTGCTTGACGTTCAACTGGATCCGCAGGACTGCTCGCCTGCTTTGAAAAGGCTCACCGAAGCATTGGGCAAAAAAATTCAAGCGTCGAAAAAGCTCTGAATTCCTTAGAACGGCTTGCGAAATTTATAAGATCATAAAGCCGTCAGGTTATTCGTTTCCCTTTGAAACTACAGAAAATAGCCTCTTTGTCGTTATTTATAGAAAGATATTTAGAAAAGCAAGCGAGTCATTGGGAATTTTGTATTTTTTAAATTTTCACGCTAAGCTTTTTTTGGGATCAAAAGGAGGCTTCAAAATGACCAAAAAAATGGCGGTAATGCTTATCCTTTCAGTTGCGCTGACCTCAGTTCCTGCTCTAAGCTGGGCCGCAAGTCCCTGGACTCAGCAGACAACTTATCAGGGAAAAATGATGGAAAAGTTAAAGTTTGGGCTGAAGAATACGCTGGGAGGCTGGACGGCGATTTTTAAAGAACCTATAAATTATTACAAGGACCATAAAGGAGTCCCGCACGTGCTGGAAGGAGTTTTTTCGGGATTCTCACGTGCGATTGTGTATTCGGTTGGAGGCTTGCTGCACGTCGCCACTTTCCCGATCACCAATCTGGACGTTCCTCTTCTGGATGACGGGGTGAAGTGCCCGATCACGGGGAAGTAAGCAGCAGCTTTCACGGGCGGAATTCAAAGAAGAACGGGGGGCGTGGGGGGTGGTCGTGGATATCGCGTTGGAGGACATGCGCCATCTACCTCAAAGCCCTGAGGAACTACACCCGTAGGATAGAGAGGCGGATCTGCTATGAGGGGCACCCATATACTTTCTACAATGTTACTCATGTCATCCAAAAAGATTATATCAAGTAGGCCCCCCTCCGGTATTTCATTTATTATTACCTGAGCCACCACCACCCATTTCCATTGTGTACGAAAGCCCAAGACGGCAAGATCACCTGTCATAGCCTCTCCGCTGAGAGTACGATTATCATAAAAACTTAAATGATAAGAGGTCATTAGACCAGAACGTTCAACACAGAGGAGTGCAGTTACGTTTACACCGTTAGGGCCAATCGGTATCCCACCTACCATTGCCGATGTTTTCTCGAAAAACTTGGTTATATCGAAACATCTGCACGGGACTTTACGCATACTTTGATAAATTTGTCGGCTCTCATCAACCGTGGCGCCAACGGGAACAACTGCCAAAGCACGACCGGAATTCGAAAAAAGGGAAATAAGTATTAAGATCGATAAAACGCCGCGCATTTTTTTGCTGAAAAGTATTGGCATTTTTCCCTCCTCAAATTGAGATGATTTTAACTCAACTTTATAATTAATAAACACGAGACACCCATTCTTTTCAAGGGGCAATAATAAACGATATTTTGGGCAGGTTTCATTGCGAGGGAAATGGGCACAAAGCTCTTGCGGAGGTGTCTAAGATATCGCTATACTTCCACACTTTCAGGGAATAAATATGTCCAAGACACTTTTTGAAAAAATTTGGAACCAACACCTGGTCACGACGCTCGCGGACGGAACCGCGATCGTTTATATTGACCGGCATCTCGTTCACGAAGTCACGAGCCCGCAGGCGTTTGAAGGGCTCAGGCTGGGCGGGCGGAAGGTGAGGAGGCCGGAGCTGACCTTCGCCACAATGGATCACAACGTGCCGACCGATGAGCGTTTCAATATCCGCGATCCGATCTCGAAGGCGCAGATTGAAGCGCTGACCCGAAATTGCAAGGATTTTGGAATCCGGCTTTACGATCTCAAAAGCAGCGAGCAAGGAATCGTCCACATCATCGGGCCGGAATTGGGAATCACGCTGCCCGGCTGCACGATGGTCTGCGGCGATTCGCACACGTCCACGCACGGCGCGTTCGGGACGCTCGCGATCGGGATCGGAACCTCCGAAGTGGAGCACGTTTTAGCCACCCAATGCCTTCCGCAGCAAAAACCGAAAACATTCAAAGTCGAGTTTACCGGCCGTCTGAAATATCCCGTGACCGCAAAGGATTTGATCCTCAAGCTGATCGGAAGGATCGGCGCCGCGGGCGGCACGGGCTACGTGTTGGAGTATTGCGGCGAGGCGATCCGCGCGCTTTCGATGGAGGCGCGGATGACGGTTTGCAATATGAGCATCGAGGCCGGCGCGCGGGCGGGAATGATTGCGCCCGACGACACGACATTTCAATATATCGCTTCGGGAAAACGGCCGTTCGCTCCTCAAGGGAAGGAATTCGAGCGGGCGGCTGCCTATTGGCGGACGCTTCCGGGGGATTCCGGCGCGAAATACGACCGGGAAATCACGATAGACGCTTCTTCGATTGCCCCTCAAGTCACGTGGGGGACCAGCCCGGGAATGGTTGTCGACGTCACGGGACGGATTCCCGAGGCGGATCAAGTCGCCGGATACAGCCGCAAAGACGTCGAGCACGCCTTGGAATATATGGGGCTCGCAGCGGGCACGAAAATTACGGATATTCCGATTGACACAGTTTTTATCGGAAGCTGCACCAACGCGCGGATCGAAGACCTGCGCGCGGCCGCAAAATATTTTAAGGGACGCAAAGCGGCGTCCAAAGTCCGCGTGCTTGTGGTGCCCGGCTCGCAGCAAGTCAAAAAGCAAGCTGAGGCTGAAGGACTCGATAAAATTTTCAAATCTGCGGGCTGCGAGTGGCGTGAGTCCGGCTGCAGTATGTGCCTGGGAATGAATCCCGATCAATTGAAGCCCGGGGAACGGGCGGCCTCAACCTCGAATCGGAATTTTGAAGGAAGGCAGGGAAAGGGCGGACGCACGCATTTGGTGAGCCCGGAGATGGCGGCGGCCGCAGCCATTGCGGGACATTTCGTGGATATCCGGACTTGGCATTAGGGCAGACGTGGATTTGAATTGTCTTTGTTTTTGCAGGGAACGGTTTCAAACCGCTCCCTGCCTAGCAGGTTAAAATTGGAATTGTTTTTCTTTAATCGTAAGGGCGTATTGCAATACGCCCTTACGATCGTGTGACGGGATATTTTTCTGCAACAGCTTTTTCACTGGAATGACAAAATAGAATCATTGAGAAATTAATGGAATCCTTTCAAACGCACCGCGGTTTAATGGCCGCACTCGACCGGGCAAATGTCGACACCGACCAGATTATTCCGAAACAATTTTTGAAATCCATTGCCCGGACCGGATTCGGAGAACAATTGTTTTACGACTGGCGTTACCTCCCTGACGGAAAGCCTAATCCGGAATTTGTCCTCAATCTTCCTCAGTTTCAACGCGCGACGATTCTCGTCACACGGAATAATTTCGGCTGCGGTTCAAGCCGTGAGCACGCGGTCTGGGCCGTTCAGCAGTACGGATTCCGGGCGGTCATTGCTCCCCGGCAGAAACGGGGCGAGATGCGCGTGCCGGCCTTTGCGGATATCTTCAAGAATAATTGCGCCAAGAATGCCCTTTTGACCGTGGAACTGGCCGAAGAAGAAGTGGAGAATATTTTTCAGATGATCCAGCGTTTCCCGGCGCTTGAAGCGACGATCAATCTCGATCAGCAGCGCGTGAGCCTCCATCTGCCGGAAGAGGTTTCCTTCCATTTCGAAATCGACGCGGCGGTCAAAGGCCGGCTCATTCACGGCCTTGACGATATCAGCCTGACTCTCAAAGAAGAAACCCGAATCAGCGCTTTTGAAAAAAAACATAATTTTCAGCTTCCCGATCCTCAAAAATGAAATCTCCGCCGGCGCTGCGGGCCTAGTACGGTGTCAATTTTATTTTTGTCATTCCCGCACGATGTTAAGCGGGAATCCAAAGCTTGTGGATTCCCGATGAAACCATTCGGGAATGACAATTTTAAACTTGACGAGGGCCTAGTCGCAACTGGATTTCTTTCCGATATTGCCGCCGTTCAACAAACACAGCACGCAGCTTAAACTTTTCCTTGAATTTGTCCGCTCTACCCTTCAAACGTGGCCTTTGGTTATAGCTCTTATAATCATTTTTAATCTTTAATTGTGGTTCTGTTGAAATCCTTTAATGAAACATAATAATGAAGAGGCCGAGTTGCAGGCCTCGATGAATGTTGTAAATGATGCCGAGCAACAAAACTTCATGAGGCCTAATTTTTTTGATACGGGCCAAGATATGATTGGAAAACTTTCTTTTGATGACCGAGATGCAGCCTTCGACTTTGGGACGTTTCCGATAAAAGACTTTCGGAAAATATCTGCGAAGGCGCCGAAGGGTTGGATTGTGTTGCCAGCGTGCGGGCTTCCCGCTGCCGATACAAATCGCGGCCTTGGCTTTCAAACAATTCCGGACGTAACGATGGTTGGCCAAAGAATCGAATCCTTTGTCTATGGCCAAAGCTTTGATGCGAATCCATCGAGGTTTCTTTTTGGCAACCGGTTTGAGTTCCCGTGTATCGCCTGCGGGTCCCCAGCGGGTGTGTTGAGCGAAAATCAGCAAAATTTTGTGTTCGATAAGAATCGTGTGTTTGACAAACCTTCGATGCTTTCGCTCGCCCCGTTGTTTCAAGCTTTTTCGCTGACGCCAAAGACTGCGAAGGGAATGAGGCCCAGCGTTGGTCAATCGATAACCTGTGCTGTCGCCGAGCGCATCGCGCTTGCCTCGCAAAGTCTTTTTCAAGTCCTTGAGAAGATAAGCAAACAGATCTTCGATGACCTTCCGGCCAAGACGTCTGTAAAACTTCTGCAGCGTCGAATGATCCGGACTGTCCAACAGTCCCAAAAGCTCCCGGAGCCTCGGATTGCTCAATGCCTGTTCTTCGGTTTCGCGATAGGTCCATTTGTTTCGCCTTCTCAAAAGAAGCAAAGTCAAATGCCGACATTGCCGTTAAGTCTTCTTGGAAAACTTGTTCGAATAATCTTTAACCGCTTTCCGGAAAAGCTTAACGCTTACCAGAACAAATTGCTCGTAGCCTGTCAGTGGTTTCACGAAAAACTCCTCCTTTCCCAGGTTGTATTCTCCCGGGGGAGTTTTTCGTCTTAAAGGATTTCAACAGAACCATTCACAAGGAGTTCGTCAAACCATAATGCCCCACATCATCACCGAATCCGAAATTGAACAGGTCGCCCTGGATATTCCGGCTGATTTCGGGTACGAGGTCATTCACGGTCCGGATATTGCCCCGCCTTCGCTGAAGCTCCCGCCCGAAGATGACGATTTAAAGATATCCGCGCGGCGCTGTGAAGCCGGAATTGCAGGATAAAAAAATATGCAAAAGAGCCGCCCTTTAGGGGTCCTCAAGTTTGACTCGGTTCAAAAAATCG
This sequence comes from Candidatus Omnitrophota bacterium, assembly GCA_023247035.1. Lineage (GTDB taxonomy): Bacteria > Omnitrophota > Omnitrophia > Omnitrophales > Aquincolibacteriaceae > JAHFHG01. The sequence continues at coordinate 20,083 of JAHFHG010000026.1, read as the reverse complement.
GAATCGGAATTCTCATTTTCTCCTTGGGCTTTTACGGCTGCGCGCGCGTCCCGAAGGCCTCTTCTGTCTTTCCCGCCGCATCGGCCTCGGCGGCCGAAGAGGTCGCGATCGGCGAGCAGATCCACGCGCAAATCCTTTCTTCTTTTTATCCCTACACCGAGCCGAAGGCGTCGAACTATCTGAATGAAGTCGGCAGCGCTCTGGCGGCGTTCGCCGAACGCAAGGACTTGCCCTACCGTTTCACGCTCCTCTACAACGATAAAATTTATGCCGCCTCTTCACCGGGCGGATTCGTTTACATTACGACGGGCTTCATTTTTTTTCTCGAAAATGAGGCCGAGCTTGCGGCCGTGCTGGCTCACGAGATCGGCCAGCTTCAGGAAAAGGATCCGAAACTTTCCAAGAGCCGGAAAATTCTGGAGGCCGTGACACGCGGCGGGACCCTGATCGCGCCTGCCTTCGGCGAGATCGGCGTGCTTGCTGCGCTGGGATTGGTGATGGTTCGCGTAATGCAGGAGAGAAGCCAGCGCACGCCGGCGGACCGTCTCCTGGCGGCCGACAACCGGGCCCTCGACTATATGGTAAAGGCCGGCTACGATCCGCAGGGCATGATCGACCTTTTTTATAAATTTCTCAATGCGCGCCGTGAGGCGGCCCCGTATTTTTTCGATTATTATCAATCCCGCCCCATCACGGTGGAGCGCTTCCAAAGCCTGAGCGAGAAATTCAAGCAGCTTCCGCTTCAGGATAAAGATTTCGCCACCCATCCGAAGCGCTACGAAGAAATGACGCAGGGCGTCCGCGAGATTTATCGAAGGTCATGAGGGCGGAGTCTAGGTCCCGAATTTTGAAATTCTGCAAAAGGAACGGATGATCCCTTACCTTGTTATTCCCCTTTTTAGTTTTCTGGCCTCAGCCCTCACGCTTGTTTCCGGATTCGGGCTGAATACGATTCTTCTGCCGGTCTTTACATTATTTTTTCCTGTTCCCGCGGCGGTCGCTTTGACGGCCGTGGTCCACCTGCTCAACAATTTAACGAAGCTCGCCTTTTTTGGAAAACACGCGGACCGGAATAGGGTTTTGCTTTTCGGGCTTCCGGCATTGGGCGCGGCATTCCTCGGCGCAAAAGTCTTCATTGGGTTTTCTCACTTTGATCCCGTGCTCCATTATTCCTTATTGGGAAGAGAGATCGCCGTCCTTCCCGTCAAAATTGTGATCGCCGGGGCGATGATTTTTTTTGCGCTGGAGGATTTTATCTTTCGCGAGAAAAAAAGATCGGGCGGCGAACTTCATTGGATCCTGGGAGGATTATTAAGCGGATTTTTCGGCGGATTATCCGGCCATCAGGGCGCCTTCAGGAGTTCCTTTCTCGTGAAATCCGGACTCCCGAAAGAAAGTTTTATCGGGACCGGAGTCGTCATTGCCTGTCTGGTCGATTTGGCGCGCCTGTTTGTTTACCGTTCTCTTTTCAACCCGGCGCAGCTGCGGGAGAATAGCGCGCTAATCCTTTTAGCTTTTGTTCCAGCCTTCTTAGGGATTTTTCTCGGAAGTTATTGGGTTAAGAAGGTGACGTTTCAGCGGGTTAGGCAAATCGTCACAGGAATGCTTCTCTTTATTGCGCTGGGGTTGGCGGCGGGTTTGATTTAAAATTCGTATTGTTCCCGAGGCTGTGACGTAATAAAATCGGCGTTCCATTGGGGAGAAGTAAAAGCTGCCGGCAATTTTTTCCGTGTATTCTACCCCTTTTTGCTGAGGGAATCCCGTTTGTGCGCCCTTAGCTCAGTCTGGTAGAGCAACTGACTCTTAATCAGTGGGTCGAAGGTTCGAATCCTTCAGGGCGCATTCTTAATTATTACGAATGACGAAGAACGAATGATGAATGGGGAGCGGAGAAAAGCAACCGTATTCGCTATTCGCACACTCGCTGCTCGTCATTCGTAATTTGACACGCGGCTATGGCGAAACTGGCAGACGCGCAAGACTTAGGATCTTGTCCCGAAAGGGGTGGGGGTTCAACTCCCTCTAGCCGCATTCTTCCGATTCAAAGCCGCATCTGCTGTTTTCGCGCCGGCTTGATTGACAAAGCAGAGGCCTTTTCCTACAATAACCCGCTTGTAACCGCCAATAAAGATTCCAGTTCACTTAAGCGAGCTTAGCGGCAGGCTTAGCGAGCGAAGCGAGTGTAGCATAGTGGTAATGCTCTGCCTTGCCAAGGCAGCTACGAGGGTTCGATTCCCTCCACTCGCTCCAATTTAAAAGCCGTAATTTTTTGAAGATTTAAAGAAAGGATAGGCAGCCGGAATATGCCTCTGAAGATTTCCATCCAAGATGGAAGAACGTGCGAAAAAATTTTGAAGATCGAAGTCCCTCAAGAAAAAATCGCCGAGGAATTTGAGACTTACTACAAGGCGATCGCGCCCCGCGCCGCGGTCCCCGGATTCCGGCCCGGCAAAGTCCCGCGGAATATTCTGGCGCTGCATTATGCCGCCGACGCGCGCGAAAAAGTATTGAAGAACCTGCTTACCGAATCTTACCGCGAAGCGATCCGCGAAAAGTCACTCGACCCCCTCAGTTTTCCGGAAATTGAAAACGTCAAGTTCGACGATTCCAAGCTCTCCTTTGACGCAAAAATCGAAATCCGGCCCCGCATTAAATCCCTCAAGATCAAAGGATTCAAGGTTCGCAAGGAAGAGGGAATTTTAAAACCGGAGGAAACCGACGAGGCCCTTAAAAAACTCCAGGAATCTCTGGCCAAGTTCAAGGCCGTCGAAGACAGGCCGGCCCAGCTGGGTGATTTTTTGGTCGCGGATTATGAATGCTTTGTGAATGAAAAGCCGATCGATAAAAGAAGCGGCGATTGGATCGAGCTGCGAAAGGACGATCTGCTGGAGGGGTTTTCGGATCAGCTCCTGGGAGTCAAATCCGGAGAAGGGCGGGAAGTGCGCACCCGGTTTCCTGAAAAATATGCGAACCAGGATCTCGCCGGCAAGCCGGCTTTGTTTAAGGTGGAAGTTAAGGAGATCAAGCTGAAAGAACTTCCTCCGCTGAACGATGATCTGGCCCGGGAAGCCGGCGATTTCCAGACGCTCGAGGAATTGAAAGAGAAAATCCGCAAAGATCTGCTCGCCCTCAAGGCACGCGACGCCGGGATTAAATATGAAAAAGCCCTGCTGGATGAGTTGATCAACCAAAATAAAGCCGATCTGCCCGAAGGGCTTATCCAAAGAAGACGGGATCATTTAATCGAAGACGCCGTTGAAAATTTCTTAGCCCGAGGCGGGCCGGAATCCAAGGTCGAGGAATTCAAGGAAAAACTCAAAAAGGATTTTGAATCGGAGGCCAGGCGCCAGGTCCACCTCGCTTTTCTGCTGGAGAAGATTGCCGGTCAAGAAAATCTCCAGGTCAGTGAAGAGGATTTGGAGCAGCGGTACCGGCAGCTTGCCCAGCAGCACGGGCAGCCTCTGGAGGCGGTCGAAAAGTATTACGCGGAACATCCTGCGGCGGTTCAAACGCTTCAAGATCAAATTCGTAACGAAAAAGCCATTGAGCTTGTCAAACGCAGCGCAAAAGAATAAGGAGAAATTATGAGCGGGTATTTGGTCCCTATGGTCATTGAACAAACCGGAAGAGGCGAGCGGGCTTATGATATTTATTCCCGCCTGCTTAAAGACCGGATCGTTTTTATCGGAACGCCGATTGACGATACGATTGCCAACCTTATTATTGCGCAGATCCTGTTCCTTCATATGGAGGAGCCGGAAAAAGACATTAATGTTTATATTAATTCTCCGGGCGGCTCCGTGACCGCGGGGCTCGCCATTTACGACACGATTCAGTTCGTCAAGTGCGACGTCTCGACTTACTGCCTCGGCCAGGCCGCGAGCATGGGCGCGCTGCTTTTGGCCGCGGGAACGAAAGGGAAACGTTATTCCCTCCCGCACGCGCGCGTGATGATTCATCAGCCTTGGGGAGGGGCGCAGGGCACGGCCTCGGATATCCATATTCAGGCGACCGAAATTTTGAAACTTAAAGACCATCTCAACCAGATCCTCGCGAAACATACAGGCCAGCCTCTGGAGCGTATTGAAAAAGATACGGACCGGGATTACTTTATGTCCGCCGCCGAGGCCAAGACCTATGGGGTCGTCGACGAAGTCATTACCTCGCGCTCAGAAATCCCCGGGAAAAAGTGAGCGTAACGCGCAATATTCTTCTTACTCCCGGCCCGATTCCCGTACCGGAACCCGTGCGGCGCGTTTTGGCTGAGCCGATGATTCACCACCGCACGCCTCAGTACCGGAAAATTTTCGAATCGGTCTCGAAGCGTTTGGCGGGTGTTTTTTTGACGCGCGAACCGATTTACACCTTTACGGGATCGGGCACATCCGCAATGGAGGCCGCGATGGTCAATTTTCATTCGGCGGGCGATGAAATCCTGGTCGTGGACGGCGGCAAATTCGGCGAGCGTTTTACGGACATTGCCCACGCCTTCGCGCTGAAGCCAGCGGTCCTGAAAGTTCCTTACGGGGAGGCGGTCAAGCCGTCCCAAATCAGGGAAGCGCTGGAGCGGAATCTAAAATTGAAATCAGTTTGCGTGGAGCTGTGCGAAACCTCGACCGCGGTTCTGCAGGACATCAAGGCGATCGGGGAAATCACGGCCAAGACCGACGCCCTCTTGATTGTAGACGCGATCTCCGGCTTGGGCGCGGACCGGCTTGAAACCGACAACTGGCAGGTGGACCTTGCCATTGCCGGCTCTCAAAAGGCCTTGATGCTTCCGCCGGGGCTGGCCTTTTTGAGCGTGAGCCCCAAGGCCCGCAAGCGCTTGGCCGGCGCAACGCTTCCGCGTTTTTATCTTGATTTACGTCTCTATGAAAAGGCGGTCAAGGATTGGGATACTCCTTTTACTCCCGCCATTGGGCTCGTCCTGGCGCTTGAGAAGGCCCTGGATTTGATCGAGGCCGAAGGGCTTGAAAATGTTTTTTCACGCTCGGCCCGGCTGGGGAATTTTACGCGCGCGAAACTGGCGCGGCTCGGCCTTCAGATTTTTTCCAAAGCGCCTTCCGCGACAGTCAGCGCGGCCGTGGTGCCGCAAGAAATTGACGGAGAGAAGCTCGTCAAAATCATGCGCGACGAAAAAGGCGTGACGCTGGCCGGCGGGCAGGGAGAACTCAAAGGAAAAATCGTCCGTATCGCCCACATGGGTTCGATTACGCAAAAAGATTTAGAGACGGGAATTCAAATTCTTGAGGAAACGCTCGAAGAAATGAAAAAGCATTTACGTCCGTCGTCTTCTTTAAAGCATTAATTTGAGACTAAACCAGATTGTCATTCCGGACGGCCGGAAGCCGAGCCGGAATCCACAAATAAAATCAATAGATTCCCGCTTCCGCGGGAATGACAACGCCGGAGCAATCATGAAAATTTTAATCACAGACCCTCTTGGACAGAATGGAATGGCCGAACTCAAAAAAGAAAATGGTTTTACCGTCGACGAGCGCCCCGGCATTTCGGTCGAGGAACTGAAAAAGATTATCGGAGATTATGAGGCCGTGATCCTCCGGAGCGGAACGCGCCTGACCCAAGATATTATTGAAGCGGGCCGGAAGCTGCGGGTGATCGGCCGCGCGGGAGTCGGAGTGGACAACGTCGATCTTGAGGCGGCTACGAAGCGCGGAATCATTGTGATGAATACGCCGGAAGGAAATACGGTTTCTACAGCGGAGCACACCTTTTCACTTTTAATGGCTCTGGCGAGAAACATTCCCCAGGCGGCGGCATCGGTCAAAGCGGGGGAATGGAAACGGCACGATTTCCTCGGGACAGAGTTGAACGGCAAAGTCGCCGGGATTATGGGATTCGGCCGGATCGGGCGCGAGGTCGCCAAGCGGGCTGCGGCGTTCGGCATGAGAGTCGTTGTTTTCGATCCTTTTATTTCCAAGGAAGGATTCAAGGAATTCCCGGCGGAATTTATGGACTTGGAGGCCCTTTTGAAAATTTCTGATTTTATCACGGTCCATACGCCTTTGACGCCGGAAACCAAGCACCTCCTGAACTCAAAGACTTTTAAGCTCTGCAAAAAAGGAGTGAAGATCATCAACTGCGCGCGCGGCGGGATTGTGGAGGAAAAGGCGCTGGTGGAGGCGATTCAAAATGGGATCGTCTCGGGCGCGGCGCTGGACGTTTTTGAAAAGGAGCCGCCCGCTCCGGATGATCCGCTCCTCAAACTTCCGCAGGTCATTGCCACGCCTCATCTGGGGGCCGCGACACAGGAAGCGCAGGAAAACGTTGCCATTGACGTGGCGCGCCAGGTGGCGGACGCCCTGCAAAAAAGGGCGATCAAAAATGCCGTGAACTTGCCGAATCTAGATCCTGAAACTTATAAAGCCCTCACGCCCTGGATCACCCTGGCGGAAAAAATCGGGATGCTCCACGCGCAGCTTTTTGGCGGAAGTTTTCAAACCGTCACCATTCGCTACGGAGGCGAGGTGACGCGTTACGCCTTGAGCCCTCTGACCATTGCCGTCTTGAAAGGCCTCCTGACGCCAATCTGCGGGGAGACGGTCAATTATGTGAACGCGCCTGCGATGGCCAAAGAGCGGGGAATCACCGTCAACGAAAGCCGCACCACTCAAATGGAGGATTTTTCCAATTACATTCAAGTGGAGGTCGAGGCCGATGCCAAATCCCAGGCGAGGAACAGCATTATGGGGACGCTTTTCGGCAATAAACTTCCCCGGATCGTCAACATCAACGAGTTCTGGGGATTGGATATCGACCCGCAGGGCTACGTCCTTGTGGTGAAGAACCAGGACCAGCCGGGTGTTGTCGGAACGCTGGGCATGATCCTTGGGCGCAACAAGATCAATATTGCCGAGATGTCGCTTGCCCGGGCGGTTCAGTCAAATGCGAAAATGCTCGCCCTGACGACGATCAATACGGACAACGAAATCCCGGACACTGTCTTGGCCGAGATTAAAAAATTCCCCCCGATCCTGGACGCTAAAGTTGTAAAATTATGAACCGTATTTTGATCGGCGCCCAGTGGGGGGACGAGGGCAAAGGCAAGATCATCGATCTCCTCGCGCAAAAAAGCGACGTGATTGTTCGCTACCAGGGCGGCAATAACGCGGGCCATACCGTAAAATTCGACGACGAGAAATTCATCCTCCATCTGATTCCCTCAGGCATTCTTCATCCCGGAAAAATTTGCGTGATCGGAAACGGCGTGGTGCTCGATCCCGCGGCCTTTTTTGAGGAAGTGGACGTGCTGGAATCCAAAGGAATCCGCGTGCGCGGGCGGCTTTTGATCTCGGATGCGGCGCATCTTTTATTCCCTTACCACAAATTGATGGATCAACTGCGCGAAGAATCCCTGGTCAAAAAAAAGGGAATGATCGGAACGACGAAAAAAGGGATCGGGCCGTGTTACGCAGACAAAATGGCAAGGCTCGGCATCCGCATTTCGGATTTAAGAAATCCGGGATACTTTAAGGAAAGGCTTGCCGCGGTTCTTAAGGAACGCAATGAAATCCTGCGTAAAATTTATAAGCACCCGGGGCTTTCGTTTCAGGAGGTTTTTTCCCGGTACAACAGTTACCGCAAACGCCTGCTTGATTTTGCCGCGGACACCTCCCTTTATCTTTATCAAGCCTCGCGCAAGGGCAAAAGCATCCTTTTCGAAGGCGCGCAGGGGACGATGCTGGACGTGGATCACGGCACGTATCCCTACGTGACTTCGTCCAACGCCACGGTCGGAGGCGCAATCGCCGGATCGGGAGTGAGCCCGACCCTGATTGATAAGGTGATGGGCGTGGTGAAGGCCTACACGACGCGCGTAGGCGAGGGCCCGTTTCCGACGCAGTTCCCTCCCAAGCTTATGGAAACGATTCAGACCAAAGGGGAAGAATACGGTTCCACCACGGGCCGGCCCCGGCGCTGCGGGTGGTTTGACGCGGTGATTGCGCGCCACGCGGTGCGGATCAACGGATTGGATGAGCTTGCCGTGATGAAGCTCGACGTGCTCTCGGGACTCTCCGAAATTAAAATTGCCAGGGCTTACCGGATCGGCAGTAAAATTTACCGGGATTACCCCTCTTCCACTTTTGATTTTTCGAAATGCCGGCCCGTTTATGAAACCCTTCGAGGGTGGCAGGAGGATGTGTCAGGCATTCAGCGCTGGAAAGATTTGCCGGAGCGGGCGCGCTGCTATTTGAAGCGGCTCGAGGCGCTTTTAGAAACTCCGATCAAGATCGTCTCCGTCGGCAGCAAGCGGGCGCAGACGATATTTTTGTAATTCAAGGCAGGCTTAAAGCCCGGGGCAAACATTTTGCGCAGCCATTCATGACAAAAAACATTCCTTATCACGTCGCCATCATCATGGATGGAAACGGACGGTGGGCCGAGAAAAAAAATTTGCCGCGCCTTCGAGGCCATGAAATAGGCGGAGAACGCGTCGAAGAAATTATCCGGGCCGCTCCCGGCTACGGCGTCCGGTACCTCACGCTTTACGCTTTCTCGAAGGAAAACTGGCAGCGCCCGCCCAAAGAGGTTTCTTTCCTGATGGATCTCCTGTCCCATTATTTGGATCACAAACTCAAGGAGATGATGAAAAATAATGTTCGTTTTAATGCGATCGGAAGACTTACGGATTTGCCTGAAACCATTCAAAAAAAAATCACCCGCGGAATGAACGAGACAAAAAACAACACGGGCCTTGTGACGACCTTTGCGTTCAGTTATTCTTCGAGGCTTGAGATCACGGAGGCCTGCCGCAAAATGGCTCTCGAAGCTGCGCAGGGGAAGTTAAACCCGGAGTCGATTGATGAAAAAACCGTCAGTGACCATCTTTATACGGCGGGCCTGCCTGACCCTGATCTTTTGATAAGAACAAGCGGTGAAATGCGCATCAGCAATTTTCTTCTGTGGCAAATTTCCTATACCGAGCTTTATGTGACGGACAAATACTGGCCTGAATTTACGGAAGAAGAATTCGCCAAAGCGGTCGAAGCTTACCAGAAAAGAGAGCGGCGGTTCGGCCGTACCGCGCCGCTTGAAAAGGTCTAAATGGGAACTTTAGGCAAGCGCCTTGCAAGCTCCGCTTTTTTGATTTCGATTACGATCTTCACCATTTTTTTCGCCCCGGAGTGGGTTTTTTTTCTGGTCGTTCTCAGTTTTAGCGTGCTCGCCCTGAACGAATTTTTTATTCTGGCCCAGAAAAAAGACATCGTCATCAACCGCTATTTAGGGATTTTTTTTGGAATCGCGCTCGCCTTTTCGATGTTTTTTTCAGCCGAAGCCGTGGTCCTGGCGACCGCCTGCCTTGCGATTTTCATTTTTAATTTTCACCGCAGCCTCCGCGGACAAGCCCTGATCAGCGTCGCCATGACTTTGTTCGGGATCATTTACGCCTGCTGGTTTTTTCTGCATTTGCTTAAAATCAAATCCCTTCCCCACGGGGATTTTTGGGTTTTCTACACGATCCTCCTCGTGAAAGGCGGGGACGCGGGCGCCTATTTTGTGGGTAAAAAGTTCGGTAAAATAAAACTGATGGAACACATCAGCCCCAACAAATCCGTTGAAGGCGCGTGCGGCGGCTTCTTGGCGACGGTGATTCTTTCTTTAGGCTCGAAGGTTTATCTTTACTCTATTCCCATTTTCCATTTATTATGGCTTGGAATCCTGCTCGGCGTTCTCTCCCAGCTTGGCGACTTGGCGGAAAGCCTGATCAAGCGGGACGTCGGCGTCAAAGATTCGGGGCAGATTCCGGGTTTGGGCGGGATTTTGGATATTTTGGACAGTTTAATTTTGACGATTCCGTTCGTCTATTATTATTTGATTACGTTTCATCCTCCGGTCCCGTAAAGAGAGGAATCCCGCGTGAAAAATATCGCCATTCTAGGATCGACAGGCTCGATCGGTTTGAGCACGCTGAATATTGTGCGGGCTCATCCGGAACATTTCCGCGTCAAGGCGCTGGCCGCAAAAAAAAATGCCGATCTTCTTTTTGAGCAGGCGCGCGAGTTCCGTCCGGAGGTCGTTTGTTTATATGAAAACCAATACGCCGCGGCATTAGAAAAAAAACTTCGCAAGCTTCGAATACGCGTGGTCACGGGCGCTGAAGGACTTTGCGCGCTCGGTACGCTGGCTTCGGTCGATCAGATTATTTTTGCGATGGTGGGGGCGGTAGGACTTGCGCCACTTTTTGAGGCGGTCAAGGCCGGCAAGTCTGTTGCCATCGCAAATAAAGAGCCTCTGGTTATGGCCGGCGCCCTGCTGATGGAAACGGCCCGGCAAAACCGCGTTCGAGTGATTCCGATCGACAGTGAGCATTCGGGGTTGTGGCAGTGTCTCGAGGGAAGGCCTCAAGAGACGATTAAAAAACTGATTTTAACTTCTTCGGGCGGGCCATTTCGAAAGAAAAAAGGATCCCTCGCTAACGTGACTCCGGCTCAGGCGCTCAGGCATCCGAAATGGAAAATGGGCCCTAAAATTACGATTGATTCGGCGACGCTTATGAATAAGGGGCTTGAGGTGATCGAGGCCGTGAATCTGTTTAAAGTTCCTTGCGAAAAAGTCAAAGTGCTCGTTCATCCCGAGGCCGTTATTCACGCCCTGGTTGAATTTCTCGACGGTTCCCACCTTGCGCAGCTGGGCGTGACGGATATGCGCCTGCCGATCCAATATGCCTTAAGCTATCCCGCGCGCCTGGACAGCCTTCCGTCGCTGGATTTCACGAAAGTCGGGGCGCTTCATTTTGAAGAGCCCGACCGGAAACGTTTCCCGTGTCTTGAATTGGGTTACGAAGCAAGCCGCGAGGGCGGGAGTATGCCGGCCGTTCTGAACGCCGCCAATGAGGTGGCGGTGGAAGCCTTTCTGGAGGGAGAGATTTTTTTCCCCGGCATCCCAAAAATAATTGAAAAAGTGATCCGCCAACATAAAAAAATCAAAACGCCGGGCCTAGCCGATCTTATGGAAGCCGATCAGTGGGCGCGGCAACAAGCAAAGGAACTTTTATGAGTTTTTTAGCTTCGATTGTCCCTGCCTTAATTGTATTGGGCCTACTCATCATTATTCACGAATTCGGGCACTTTCTCGCGTGCCGGATTTCCGGAGTGCGCGTCGAAAAGTTTTCGATCGGATTCGGCCCGGAAATCCTTTCCTGGCAAGGCAAAGAAACCCGTTACGCCATTTCCCTTTTACCGCTTGGAGGATTTGTCAAGCCGGCGGGGGAATCGATCAGCGAGGTCGAAGAAGCGGGAATGAAGCCGGGAGATTATCTTGCCGCGCCGCTCGGGGCCAGGATTTTTATCGTGGCGGCGGGCGTGCTGATGAATTATTTTTTGGCGTTTGTTCTCTTTACGGGCATCTTCCTGCTGGGCCGGCCCGTTCCGGGAACTACGATCGGAGGCTTTGTGGAAGGGTATCCCGCGAAAGCAAGCGGGCTTCAGGCCGGCGACAAGATCCTTGCCGTGGATGAAAAGCCGGTCAAAAGCTGGCGCGAGCTGACCGATACGATTGAGGCCGCGCCTGCCCGCAATCTCCGTCTGAAGATCGAGAGAAACGGACAGCCGGTGAGCCTTCAGCTTGATCCTAAAGTAGAAACGATCAAGGATCTTTTCGGGAATCTGCACGAAGTCAAACGGCTGGGGATCACTCCGGACCCCCGGGCCGGTGAATTTGAAAAATTCGGGCTGCTTGGCTCGCTCCGGGAAGCGTGGAGAACCGAATGGTTCCTTACGGCGATGACTCACAAGGCCATTTTTTATCTTCTTACGGGAAAGCTTTCGATGAAAACCATCTCCGGCCCTATCGGAATTATTACGATGACCGGCACCGCGGCCCAGCTCGGGCTTCCTTACCTGCTCCAGCTTACCGCGACCTTGAGCGTTTCTTTAGCTGTGATTAACTTGCTTCCGGTTCCCGCGTTAGACGGCGGCCATTTGTTTTTTCTGCTCATTGAAGGCGTGCGCCGCAAAAAAGTAAGCCTGGCGTTTCAGGAGCGCGCAACCCAGGCGGGATTTTTTCTGCTCCTCACGCTGATGGTCTTTATCATTTACAACGATCTCGTGAATATTGAGGCTTTTGAAAAAATCAAAAATTTATTTCAAACCGCCGGAAGCCGTTAAGCCGCCGCACAAAAGGTTTATGATATTTAAAAGTTTGCTCGTCACTTTCCCTTTTCCGCCGGTTTTCGGCGGACGCGGGAATGACGACCCCGCTGAAACTTTTATTCCCGTCTTATGATGCGCTGGTCCCAGACACTTATTCCCACGCTGAGAAATATTCCCAAAGACGCCGAAGCCGCAAGCCATAAGCTGGCGCTGCGCGCGGGCCTTATCCGGCAGCTCGCTTCCGGCGTGTACAGTTATCTCCCGCTCGGGTTTCGCGTTCTCCATAAAATTATTCATATTCTTCGTGAAGAAATGAACCGGGCAGGGGCGTCCGAGGTGCTGCTTCCGGCGCTCCACCCGGCGGAAATTTGGAGAAAATCAGGACGTTTTGAGGCGCTGGGGGCGGATAAAATTGTTTTTAAGAATCGCGCGGGCAATGAATTTGTTCTCGGGCCTACTCACGAAGAGGTCATCACGGAGCTTGTCGGAGGATCGATCAAGTCCTTCCGGGATCTTCCCGTCACGTTGTACCAAATCCAAACGAAATTCCGGGACGAGGCGCGTCCGCGATTCGGCGTGATCCGGACCAAGGAATTCATCATGAAAGACGCTTACAGCTTTGACGCGGACGAGGGGGGCCTGGACCGGAGTTATCAAAAAATGGCGGAGGCTTATACGCGCATTTTTACCCGGTGCGGGATCAGCTTTCAGATTGTGAAAGCCGATCCCGGGCTGATGGGCGGCAACATGAGCCAGGAATTTATGGTGGAATGCCCTTACGGCGAGGACCGCGTTGCGAAATCCGAATCCGGATATATGGCCAGCCTTGATATCGCGGAAAGGGGGAAGCCTGATTCCAAACCGCCGGCGCCGCCTTCGGCTAAACCGGAAATTTTCGATACGCCCCATTTAAGGACGATTGAGGAGATCGCTCACCGTTTCAAGATTAAGCCGTCTCAGATGATCAAGACCATCGTTTATATCGCTGACGGAAAACCGGCGGCCGCTCTTGTCATGGGCGACAGCGAAGTCAACGAAGGGAAACTGCGAAGGCTGATCGGCGCAAGCGAAATCCGTCAGGCCGCTGCGAAAGAGATTCAAGAGGCTACGGGCGCTCCGGTCGGATTTGCGGGCCCTGTCGGACTTTCCATTCCTGTTTATGCGGATTGGGATGTTCTCGCCCTTGCCGACGCTGTGACGGGCGCGAATCAGCAGGACAAACATTTAAAAAACGTCAGCGCCGGCCGTGATTTTAAACCTGCTGCCGCGGGAGATATACGTTACGTCAAAGAAGGGGATTTAGCGCCGGATGGAAAAGGAAAACTCAAACTCGTCACGGCAATGGAAATCGGGCATATCTTTAAGCTGGGCACGCGGTATTCGAAATCCGTCGGCGCTGATTTCCTGGATGCAAAAGGAGAACGCGTGCCTGCAATCATGGGATGTTACGGAATCGGAGTCAACCGTCTCCTGGCCGCGGCGATTGAGGAACATCACGATGAAAAGGGAATCAAGTGGCCCGCCTCTCTCGCGCCTTTTGATATCGAAATCATCGCCCTCAATCAGTCGGATCCGCTCACCCGCGAGACCGCGGAAAAAATTTATGCTTATCTGCAAGCCCAGGGCCGCGAGGTTTTATACGACGACCGTGACGAGCGCGCGGGAGTGAAATTCAACGACGCGGATTTGATCGGGATTCCTCAGCAAATTATTCTTGGCGAGAGGAATCTCAAAGAAGGAAAAATAGAAGTGAAATCCCGCCGCACTGGGGAAACCCGTATTCTTAACGTGGATCTTTCCGCCGGTCCCGCCTCTTTTTCCCTGCAGGATTTTTGAGGGTTAGGTTTATCTTTTTTGTGTTTTCCTGAGCTCCCTGCCGGTCAATTATTTTTTTAAGATGTTGGGGGAGGCGGGAAGACAGGGTCGTGGATTACAAGGGCGCCGGAATGAAAAAAATTATTCACATTGATATGGATGCTTTTTATGCCGCGATCGAACAAAGGGATCATCCGGAATACCGGGGCAAGCCGGTGGCGGTCGGAGGCGACCCCTTTGGAAGGGGCGTGGTGAGCGCGGCTTCCTATGAGGCAAGAAAGTTCGGGATTCATTCGGCGATGTCCGCTTCCCGCGCGCGCCGGCTTTGCCCCCAGGCTGTTTTTCTGAGGCCGGACTTTGAAAAATATAAGGCGGTTTCATCCTCTATTATGGAAATCCTGAGACAGCACACCGGCTTGGTCGAGCCTGTTTCTCTTGACGAGGCGTACTTGGATGTGACCCGGCACCGGCTCGGGATGAATGACCCGGTCTTGATCGCCGCTCTGATGAAGCAAACGATTTACGCGGTCACAAAACTCACCGCTTCCGCGGGAGTTGCGCCTAATCTTTTTTTGGCTAAAATGGCCTCCGACCTCGACAAGCCGAACGGACTGATGGTGGTCCGGGAAAACGAGGCCCTCCGATTTCTGAAAGACTTGCCCGCGAGAAAAATTCCCGGAATCGGCCCGGTCACGGAAGGCATTCTCCGGCGAATGAATATTCGAACCTGCGGAGAGCTTGCGCAGGTTGAGCTTAGCGTGCTCCTTCAAAAATTCGGCAAGTGGGGAAAGGTCTTGTATGATCGCGCCAGAGGAATCGACGAGCGCGAAGTCGAACCTCATTGGATTCCCAAACAATACAGCACGGAAGAAACTTTTCATCAAGATGAGCGCGATAAGGCGTTTCTTAAATCCAAACTCCGCGAGTTTGCCGACGAAGTTTTTGAACATCTCAGGCGGCAGGGCCGAATGGGCCGAACGGTTACGCTCAAAGTGAAATATTTTGATTTTGAGCTTATCACGCGCTCAAGAACGCTGCCTCAGTTTCCTTTGAGCGGCGAGGAAATTTATCTTGCGGCCTGCGACTTGCTCGAGAAGAAGACCGAGGCGGGCGCTAAACCTATTCGGCTTTTAGGTGTGGGAATGTCGCGTTTGGAGGAGTGGGACGAAAAACATACCTCCATTAAAGAAGATGATCTTTTTGGCGTCAATCTCAAAAGTTGAGTTCTGCGAATTTCCGAATTCATGGAGTATGACTCTTTGTAAGACAAGCGGCCGTCATTCGCGCGTCCGTCCTTCGGCGGAAAAGCGGCCCCGAGAAATCGCTCCGCGATTTCACAGGGGAACCCAAAATCCGTCATTCCCGATAAAAATATTCAGGAACGACGGAAAGAAAAGAAAAATTTGCGCAACTCAAGCTCAAAATTTGAAAATAAAAGCGTTTCTTTAAAAGGTCGGACCCCGCAACCCATGTTGGCGTTTTGAGCGTCGACGCGCGCCTTCCGGCGTCACAATCCTTGAAGGATAAAAGGCGGCTCCTTAAAAGTATCAAGGGCCGGATGCGGGCGCGATTCAATATTTCGATCAGGGAAATAGGAGAGGTCGACACGTGGCAGCGGAGCGTCCTGGGTCTTTGCATGATTCATCATGATTCATAAGGATAAGAACTGCGCGGCGGGCCATTGGGAGGCCGTGCTTTCGCTCGTTCGAAATGTGGATGAAATTTTGATCCGTAAGTATCGCCTGGATTTTCTCTCATGATCCGCTTTTCCTTTCTCTTCGTGGAGCTTGCCGCCCTTCTTCTTTTTTTTCTCGCGGCCTTTGAGGCCCGGCGCAAAGGCCTGGGAAGGCTCACGGAATTCCTGATGATTTTTTTCTACGGGATCCTCCTCGAGGAATTGGATATGAGGATTTTTAAAAGTTATCACTACGGCCCTTATTTTTCCCTGACGTTGTGGCAAGTGCCCGTGTGCATCGCCCTGCTTTGGGCCGTGATTATCGGCGGATCCATGGCCATTTCCGACGCGTGGGGGCTGCCTGAATTCGTGAAACCCTTCAGCGACGCTCTTTTGGCGGTCTGGATTGATCTGGCCGTCGATGCGATCGCCATCCGGATCGGTTACTGGAGTTGGGTCATTCCTCTCCATGAAGGCTGGTTCGGCGTCCCTGCGGGGAATTTGTATGCCTGGATGTGGGTGGCGTTTTCGTATTCCTTTTTTGCCCGGATCGTGCGCCGGCTCGAAGCGAAAAACAAAACTTGGATCTGGGCTTACGGGATTCTTCCTCTTTTTTCCTACGCCGCGCTTTTCTTGGGAATGAATTTTGTCGGGACCTTGGGAAAATTTTTAGGATTGACAACCCAAGGCGGACGGCTGATTCTTTTCACCGCGCAATTTTTTATTTTTCTTGCGGTCGTCGGCTTCAACCGGCCAAGACTTGATCCGAAGAAAAAAGATTCGGGTCTGTCTTCTTCTCGCCCGCAACTCGCCCCGATTTGGAAATGGAGCCGCTTGTCGCTTCATTTTTATTTCCTATTCGCCTTTTTCTTTTTTGGAATATTCCGCGAGATCCCTATCTTGGGCGTGCTTGCATTTTTGATTTTGGGAGGGGAGTTCTTTTTTTGTCGTGGGGCAGAGCCGGGACTTGTCTCCACACGGCATAAGGGCCGCCCCTGCTTTCAAGAACAATAGACGATCATGGACTGCGAAAAACACTTTGAACGTTTAGAAAAATTATTGAGGCTGGAAGAGGCCGAAGAGATCGAAGAATTCCGCCAGGAATTTTTAAAACGCACGCCGGAAGAGCGGGAGCTGGCAGGCAAGGCGCTCCTGCGCCTTAAAATTGAAGAGTTTCATTTCAGCCCCGCCGGACACAACTTGGTTTCGTTCCGTTATGAAATTCCAAAGGCCCTTCCTTTGTACTCTCCCGATATTGGAGACCTCGTGAGCCTTGCCCGAGCTCCCGAAGAAATCGGAGATCTTCCGGTCGGCACGGTGTATGAAAAAGCGGCCCGCACCATTACGATAGCCTTCCATCATTCTCTTCCCGATTGGGTCCGCGAAGAAGGACTTTATTTTTTGAATATCGCAGGAAACCGCGGGACCTACAAACGAATGCTCGAGGCCTTGAATGTTGTCCGCTCCGCGAAGCATTCGCGGCTTTCTTTTTTGAGAGATCTCAGTTTGAGGCTCAAACCGGCGGAAAGTTTTGATTCTCTAAACCCGCAAGCCATTCATTTTTTTAATCCTAATCTCAATGAATGGCAGAGGAAGGCCGTCGCCAAAGCCCTCGGAGTCAAAGACGTTGCGCTGGTCCACGGGCCGCCCGGAACGGGAAAGACCACGGTTCTTATTGAAATCATCCGTCAAACGATAAGCCGGGGCCAATTTGTTTTTGCGACGGCCCCCAGCAATACCGCTTGCGACAATTTTTTGGAAGGCCTCGCGGCCTCAGGAGTTCCGGCCCTGCGGCTTGGGCATCCGGCCCGCATTATGAAGCATCTTCGGGAGCACACGCTGGATTTTAAATTGGCGTCTCATCCCTTGGCCAAGACCGTGGATCAGCTTGAAAATGAGCTTCACCGGATTTTTTTGAAACGGGAAAGGCGCCGTGACCGGCGCGCCCTCGGCCGCGATGAAAGGGAAGAAATGGCCGAAGCCGTCCGCCGTTTGAAATCCGAAATCCGGGAACTGGACGCGAAAATTTTTTCTCAAGTCGTCTTACAGGCGCCGGTCATGGTCGGGACTCACACGAGCGCGGCCGATCCGATCCTGAAAAATAAAATATTTGATTTGCTGGTGATCGACGAAGCCAGCCAGGCCACGGAGCCCAGCACGTGGATCCCGCTTGTGCGCGCCCGCAAAGTCATCTTGGCCGGCGATCACTTTCAGCTCCCGCCCACGGTCCGTTCTAAAAAAGCCGAGGAGCAGGGATTGGGAAAGACTTTATTTGAGAGATTTCATCAGCTCCTGGGCGAAGAATGGAAAGCGCTGCTTCGAATCCAATACCGGATGCACGAGAAGATTATGTCCTTTTCCTCGCACGAGTTTTACGGCGGCCAATTGATTGCGGACGAATCGGTAAAAGATCATACGCTTGCGGATTTAAAACACGTCCAGCGTCATAAGGAGACGGAAGAGGTTTTTCTGTATCTGGATACGGCCGGCCGGGGATTCGAGGAAGCGCTTGAGCCGGGAAGTGAGAGCCGTTTTAACCGGGAGGAGGCGAATCTGGTGTTGAATCATTTAGACCGGCTGCTCCGCTCCGGCGTGCTTGCCCGCGAGATCGCCGTGATCAGTCCTTACAGCGCGCAGGTGCGGCTGCTCTCCAGCCTCATGCCCGATCCCGCGATTGAAGTTGATAGTGTGGACGGATTCCAGGGCAGGGAAAAGGAAGCCGTGATTTTGTCCCTTGTCCGCTCGAACGTGGAAGGGGAAATGGGATTTCTCACCGACACAAGGCGGATGAATGTTGCAATGACACGCGCGAAACGCAAACTGATCGTGATCGGAGACAGCGCGACGCTCGCTCATATTCCTTTTTACCGGGACTTCATTCGATACGCCGAATCTATCGGCGCCTACCGGAGCGTTTGGGAGGAAATATAAACGGAATTGAAATCCAATGTTATAAATTGCTGTATTCGAGCCGTTCCTCGTTTGACTCTACGCTGGAAATCCGCTATCTTGAGCCCTCATTTCTCTAACCTGAGATATTTCATTAGGATGAATTCATTTAATCGGACGTCTTGTGCGTAAAATTTTTTCAGTTTCTAAAATCATAAAAAGTTACTTTACTAAGCGGTTTATCGCTTTTCTTGCCGCTCTTTTTTATTCCGTCACCAATCTTGCGGACGCTTCTTACGGTTATCAATCGCAGCACGCGCCCTTTAAAAACGAAGTTACGCCCCGGGATTTTTCCGCTCTCCGGCTGAGGCGTGAAATAGGAACGGTCGAAAAAATTTTTAAATCGAAAAACAGCCGCGCCCCCGCAGTCATTCTCATTCAAGACGCGCACTCGATCCCTGAGGCGCAGAGGAATATTCAGAAGATCATCGGATATTTTGAGAAGGAATACGGGATCGATGTTGTGGCGGTGGAAGGGGCGTCTTCGGAATTGGATCCGCAGATTTTTAGAAGCTTCCCGGACAAGGAAATCCTCAAAAAGATATTCGGTGAATATATGGAAAAGGGAGAAGTTACTGGAAGCGCCGCCGCCGCTATTTTCAATGAAAGTCCGGCTGTCTATCACGGCATTGAAGACTGGTCTTTATATGAAAAGGGCCTTGGCCTTTATCAAAAGGCAATGGATAAAGAGGGGGAGATTCTAAAGAAGCTGGAAGTTCGAAGTTTGAAGCTGGAAGAAGAGAAAAAGGGAATCTATTCCAAAGAGCTTTTAGATCTGGATACAACCCTTGAAAATTTTCGCGGGAATCACAGCGATTTGACGGAAGCCGTAAAGAAACTGGCGGCGGTCAAAGCTCCTGAAAAGGGGAGTGAGCTGGCGCTGCTTGTTGAGGAAGTAAGCCGTGAGAAAGAAAACCAAGACCCGATAGAAATCGAAGTTAAAAAGATCGCAGCAGAAGTTAAAACCGCTCTTGAATCTTCTCATGCGTCAAAAACCGATCTCGCTTCTTTCAATGACAAGTTTCAGGAGTTTCAAACCTCACGAATCAGCGCTCAGGCATTTGCTGTTTTCCTTGAAGGATTGGCTTCGAAAGCAAAGCTGTCTCTTAAAGTTTCAGGCCGTCTCTCTCATTCCATGAATAACCAAAGGAGAATGCGTGATATTGAAGGCACGAAATTCTTCGAAGATTTTGAAGCCTACGCACAGTCTGTCAAGAACTCGCTTTTCCGGAATGAAGAAGAAAGAAAACTGGATGAAGAAAGCCGAAGGATTGAACTTCTCGGACGTCTTGCTAAGCTTGAATTGAGCCGCGGAGATTGGGAAGACATAAAAAGCAGGTGGAAGGCGGAGGGCGGAAGGCGGAAGGAAGAATTTGAAAATCATCTGGCTTTTTATAGAAATGCGGAATCGCGGGAAGAAGCGATGTTTGGGAATTTGATGAAACGAATGAAGGTAGGGGCAGGCCTTGTGCCTGCCCTTCAGAAAGGGCAACCCCAAGGGTTGCCCCTACAGAATTCTGCCATTCTCATT
>JAHFHG010000025.1 GCA_023247035.1 Candidatus Omnitrophota bacterium | reverse complement strand
CAAAAGGCTAAGCAGCTCCTTCAGAATTTTCTCCGGCAATTTGATGAAGGGGTGAAAGAGGAAATCGCGAAGGGACGTCCTTTGGGATATGCAACGGCCAAGCTTTTCTACCATTATTCCCGGGAATATCAAAAAGCCGCCGTCTTTGATTTTGCGCCGGCGCCTATTGTAAACTTACTCATGCGTTATCATCACGTCGTCCATTATTGGGATTCCTATCATGAGAATGCGCTTGAGGGGGAAAACGGCCGCAGCCTTGTGGTATTTGCGAAAGGCCTTAACAGCGATCTCGAATATAACCAACTGGAGAGCAGCTTTCGAAACCACAAAATTGCAGCCATCGTGGTGTTTTCTGAAGGGGAAGTCCGCCGCCTTCTTCACTGGATCATTCTGGCGAAAAAAGCGGGGATTGTCGTGGTGCTCCTTTTAGATTCAGAAAGCGATTTGCGCTTTGAAGACATTAAACCCGGGGCATTAACCCTTGTGGATGGAAAGAAGGGCGTGGTCGTTCTGAATCCGTCTGCTGAGACAGAAGCGGAAATGATGAAAAATCAAAGCATTTACCGTTACGTTGCGGCTTATTATCTGAAGCACGCAAGATCGCCGGCGATATTTGGGGGAAGGAACGTTGTTTTTTTATATGACGAAACAAATCCTGCCGTATTTCAAGATACGACAAGAAAAAAGGAAGGAAGACAAAAGGAGCAGCTTACTTCAAAAGCCTTGGAAGCGGGCGGGTGGGGCGTCGGCCTCTGCCGTTTAGAAGAAATCATTGCAGAGTTTGAGCGCCGCGGGGAGTTCGGTCAAAAGCAATTAGCCTTTACCCTTATGGGGATTTTAACATCCAGTTTTTTCCGCAGAAAGCGGCCACTTATCATCAGGTTATATGACGTAGCCGTTGATAAAAGGCCAAAACTTTTGAGGCGCGGGAAATGGACAAAAGCAGAGATTGAGGAAATCATCAGGGATCGCTCAGGGGTTCGTTTTTACTTAAGCAAGGACAAAAAATTCGAAGACTTCCGGAAATTCGGCAAAGAGCAGCTTAAAGCGATATTTCTGGCGGCGCTTCACAAAAATATATCGGATTCAGACATTCGGATCCTTTTTTCGGATGTTAGAAAAGGAGAAGAAGTGGCCGGCATTGAAGAGCTTATTGAGGAAGCCAAGCAAGAATTCTTGGTCGAGACAGCAAGCCATCCGGATCTCGTAAAAACTTTGGCCGTTGATTTGGAGGTCGCCTCAGAGCGCATTGATAGAATACCGATTGGATACATGTTTGAACATACGCGGGCTGTTGAGTCTCAGAGGGAATCTATTTTCCATGAAATCCAGCGGCTGCGCACCGCAAAGCCGGCTGATCGTTTCGCAGCTTTGGGAACCAGTGATCTTACAGCATCGATTTCGCAGGAACGGCAGAACGGCCGCGGCTCCCTCACCAAATTAAACCCGCTTCTTATAAGAGATATTTGGCTCATTGGAATGATGGCAAAAGAAAAGGGTATTGAGGTCACTCTGGAAGGCGAGTGGGGAAACTCGCTTCACATGCTTTTCGCGTTATTGGTCCTCAAAGGGCGTGAAGGTTTACCCATTACCCCTGTTACTGCAAGGGATCTTGTCCCTGAATTTTTGGACACTGTCCGCCACCTTACCTGGGAAGATTTACAAACTAAGCTTTCGGAATTGGACAAGAATTTAGGAATCGATAAGGATTTCGCAGCCATGGTTTTAGGAGCCGCACGGAATCAAGATCCGCCCAGTGTGAAAGAATTGGATCAGGCCGCTTCAGTTCTTGAAAGGCGGATATGGAGAAGGATAATAAGCACCGAAGAATTCAATAATTTTTTTGAAGAAGAAAGGGAAAAAGAGTCTCAGCAAAACAACCAGGGCGAAATTCTAACTGAAGGCGCTCACCCCGATGTCGTACCTCGCTCCGAACTGCGGCGGGTGGGGGAGGAGATTTTCAACGCCCTGGCGGATTCGGCGCTCGATCCCGGCGCGGCTCGGAACTTATCACGGCGCACCGCCGCCTTAGGAGCAAGGCCTGCAGCTCGCGGGCTTGTCGGATTTTGGGCGCGTAATCGAAAGCAGGCCGAGAATTTGACCGCGCAGCAACCTATTGCGAGTGAAACTGCCGAACGCGCCTCGGGCCGGTGGCTCAAGCTTTTGACGCGCGTGAAAAACGGCTCGCAAACCCTGGCCTTTGAAATCTCTGAGGAGAAGCTGGCAAATATCCAAACGCTGCTTGATGCGCTCGCGCGGCCAGGTATCGCGGAGAAATTAAGACAAGTCATTTTTGTTGAGAAAAAAGGGAACGGAGATTTACGAAGCTTTATTGCGAGCCGCCTCAAGGGGCGGACGGGCTTTGAGTTTCTGAGGAGTTTGATCCCGCGCCGCGTCAAATTGTTTTTATTCGGAGGGCAAAAAGTTTTGCCGGTCATCGGCAATAAGACGCTGGATTTGAAGAGAAATTCTTCGGCGGTTCAAATCAAGGTGACGGATATAGGAGGGAAGAATGATCCCCATTTGGAGCTTGCTGAAATGATCCTGCGCCAAGTCGTCGGGCTGCTTCTTGCGGAAGATTTGCAGAATACGGAGCAGCTCAGAAATCCGATCCAAAGGCAGAAGATTCGCGCAGAACTCTTAAAGAATCTTTTTAATGACTATGGGGATCGTGGAAGCGTCCTTCAGTTTGATTCGGCCGGCAATCCTGTGATTTCACGCCAGGCCCTGCGCCGTTATCTGAGCGAATATCTGTCGCATCAGAAAACGGCCGTCTCAGCCTAGCAGCCGCGCCAATTTTAATTTTAGGGTTCGCGGTACTGCAGGCGTCTTCTATAAATGAACTCGTAAATTTAAGGCTGACACTCTACTCTACCCACCAAATTTAGGATTGCGAACTTTTCACGGCGATTCCTCGCTCTACTCACTCTACAAGAGGCGCCTCCAACTTTCGCGGACTCGAGTTCGTTGGGTAGAGCCGGGGTAAATTTTCCTTCATCAATTTAATTTCCGATTGGCCGTAAATCTAGGTACAATAGAAAAATTTCCGGGCAAGTTTTTCCTTGATTGAGAGGATTTTTTGAATCCGCAATTCTTGCTATTCATTGGCTTTAACCTGTTCGTTGTCCTGATGCTTATGCTGGATCTGCGCGTTTTTCACCGCACGGCCCACGAGATCAAAATGAAAGAAGCCCTTGGATGGAGCTTCTTTTGGATTTCACTCGCCCTTATTTTTTGCGCCGGCGTCTACGCCTTTCGCGGGCCCGGTATGGCGATGAAATTCTTGGCTGGCTATTTAATCGAGGAATCGCTGAGTGTCGATAACCTTTTTGTTTTTCTGGTGATTTTCAATTATTTCCGCGTGCCGGCCCGCTACCAGCACCGCGTCCTTTTTTGGGGAATCGTGGGCGCGCTCATCATGAGAGGAATTTTCATCATTGCCGGCGTCGCGCTCATTCACAGGTTCCACTGGATTATTTATGTTTTCGGCGTCTTTCTTATTTATACAGCCGTAAAACTCATCACAGGAAAAGATGAAGAAGTGCAGCCTGAAAAAAACATTTTTTTAAAAATATTGCGCCGCCTGATGCCGGTTACGGACCATTATGAAGGTGAAAAATTTTTCGTCAAAAAAGACGGGCATTTTTTCGCGACGCCGCTGGTGGCGGTGTTGCTGGTGATTGAAACCACGGACGTGCTTTTCGCCGTGGATTCCGTTCCCGCCGTGCTTTCGATTTCGACGGATCCTTTTATCGTCTACACCTCCAACATTTTCGCGATCCTGGGATTGCGGGCGCTTTTTTTCGCGCTCGCAGGGCTGATGAAACTTTTCAAATATTTGCATTACGGATTGGGCGTCATTTTGGGATTCGTGGGGATCAAAATGATCCTTTCCCGGTGGTTCCACATTCCCATCGGAATCGCTTTGGGTTTTATCGCAGGAGTGCTTGCATTATGTATACTGGCCTCTTATTGGAGCATGAAAAATGAGGGCAAAGACAGGCTCCCCAATTTAGGTTTACTTTGAGAGGTAAGGGCGTATTGCAATACGCCCTTGCGGAATAACCGCCGCGGACTAAAATTCACGGTGGAATATTTCTTGAATTTTTAAAATCAAACTATTAAGCGACTGCAAGGAAGGGAGGAATATGCTTACTCAGTTTTCACAAAGTGAAGTGTGGGCCCTCTGGAGCGTTCTCGGAACGGCTATCTTGGGGCTTTTGTACGCGGGCTTTTTAATGGGGCAAGTCCTGCGCGAGGACTGCGGCACTGCCGAAATGCAGAAAATCAGCGCGGCCATCCGGACGGGATCGAACGCTTACCTTTACCGTCAATTCAAGACGATTCTTTTTCTTATCCTTATTTTAACGGCCGCCCTGTATTTTTCCGCCGGCGAGAAACACGTGGCCATCGGGAGGGCCTGCGCCTTTCTGATGGGGTCTATTTTTTCAGGAATGGTCGGATTCGTCGGAATGAATCTGGCCGTGCGCGGAAATGTGCGCGTTGCGGCGGCGGCGAACCGCAAAAGCTTCAGCGACGCCCTTAAAATCGCTTACCGAACCGGCACGATTACCGGAATGCTGACCGACGGCCTCGGCCTGCTCGGCGGAACGACGATCTTTATGATTTACGGCGAGAAGGCTTATGAAGTGCTCCTCGGTTTCGGCTTTGGCGGAACCTTGCTTGCCCTTTTTATGCGGGTCGGCGGGGGAATTTTTACCAAGGCTGCGGATGTCGGGGCGGATCTAGTGGGAAAAATCGAAAAGAATCTTCCCGAAGATGATGCGCGCAACGCAGCCACGATTGCGGATAATGTCGGCGATAACGTCGGCGATTGCGCCGGAATGGCGGCGGACATTTTTGAGTCCTATGAAGTCACGATTGTTTCCGCGATGATTTTGGGCTACGCCTCCTACGGGCATAAGGGCGTTATTTTCCCGCTGCTTGTCCGCGCGATCGGCGTGATCAGCTCGATTATCGGGACCTATGCGGTACGCACCAAAGAGCAGGCGCGTGACGCGATGAAGGCGATCAACGTCGGCTTTATTTTGTCCGCCTTAATTTCGGTCGTAGGGTTTGTTGCAGTCGGCTTTTTTTACTTTCGTTCTTCGAGCGCTGAAACCGCCCCGTTTGGAGTCAATTTGGGAATTCCGGGCCTTGATATGCGGCCCGTTTGGACAACGATGGTCGGCATTCTTCTTGCGGTCACCATTAACCGGATTACCGAATACTTTACGGCCACCGACAAGACGCCGGTGAAGTCCATTGCCGAATCCTGTCAAACCGGCCACGCCACAAACATCATTACCGGGCTTGCCGTCGGGCTGGAAAGTACCGTGTGGGCCGTTGTCGTGATCGCAGTCTCGATTCTTATCTCAGCTTTTGTGTACCAGGGCATGAATCCCACGTTTATTGCCTACGGGGTTTCGATGGCAGGTATCGGTCTTCTGACCTTGACGGGAAATAATATCTCAATGGACGTTTTTGGGCCTGTCGCCGACAACGCCAACGGGATCGGGGAAATGGCGCACCTTCCCAAGGAATCGCGCCAGATTCTCGCCGACCTGGACGCGGTAGGGAATACGACGAAGGCCATTACCAAGGGCGTCGCCATTGCTTCTGCCGTCGTGGCTGCAATATCGCTTTTTAACGCCTACATTACCGATATCAGCAATATCACGAAGGAAACATTTGCCCAGATTGCCTCTTCGCTTTCCGTTTCTGATCACCGGGTTTTTATCGGCCTTTTGATCGGCGGGGCGATCCCATTTCTTTTCAGCTCGCTGACCATTAAGGCGGTTGGGCGCGCGGCGTTTTTGATCGTAAAAGAAGTCCGTGAGCAATTAAAAGACGGCGCGGTGATGGCCGGCAAAAAACTTCCGGATTACGCGCGCGTTGTGGCCATTTGCACGACGGCGGCTCAGAAGGAACTGATCCGGCCGGGACTTTTGGCGATTCTGTCGCCGCTCTTGTTGGGGATATTGCTTGGGAAAGAAGCCTTGGGCGGTTTCCTTGCGGGAATGATTCTTTCCGGACAGCTTCTTGCGGTATTTATGGCGAATGCGGGCGGCGCCTGGGACAATGCAAAGAAATTAATTGAAGACGGAATTTACGGTGGAAAGGGCTCGGAAGCGCACAAGGCCTCCGTGACCGGCGATACGGTGGGTGATCCGCTTAAAGACACGGCAGGGCCGGCCTTAAATCCTCTGATTAAAGTGATGAATATGGTCGCCTTGCTTTCGATTCCGATCATCGTCCAATACCAGGATTCAGCCAAGGTCTTCTGGATCGCCGCGGGGGGAAGTTTATTCCTCCTTTACCTGATTTTGCGCAATCCCCAATCGGCTGAGGAAGAAATGCGGGCTTTTGGCAAATAAATGCCGGCCGCTGAAAGCAAGACATTCCATTCCTGATGAGCCTTTACTGGATTGCACTCGGCGTTCTTCTTCTCTTCGGATTCGCGTACCTTTCTTACGGCAGAGTCCTCGCAAAGTTTTTTGATCTGAGCGCCGCCCGCCCAACTCCGGCCGCGGAAAAAAATGACGGGATTGATTTCGTGCCGACTCCCAAAGGATTTTTGCTGGGGCAGCATTTCTCGGCCATTGCAGCGGCCGGGCCCATTGTAGGGCCGATCCTGGCTGCGCTTTGGTTCGGCTGGCTTCCCGTTCTACTCTGGATCGTGGTCGGCGCGATTTTTTTTGGCGCGGTTCATGACTTTTCAACCCTTGTAGGTTCTGTCCGCCACCGCGCGGTCTCGATCGTTGAAATCGTGAACGAACATTTCGGAAGAAGGGGATATCTGGTTTTCCTTCTTTTCGTCTGGCTTTCCTTGCTTTACGTGATCACCGCATTTACGGATCTTACCAGCAGCTCCTTTGTTGACCCAAAACTCGGCGGAGGAGTCGCGGCCTCGTCTTTGCTTTACCTCGTCCTCGGCGTTTTAATGGGGATTGCCCTCTACCGTTTCCATATCCCGCTGCCCGCGGCAACGCTCATTTTTCTCCCGCTTGTGGCGTTCTCGATTTGGCTGGGCCCGTCGATGCCGATTGTTCTGCCGGCGACTCCTTATTTCAGCGCCCAGCAGATTTGGAATATGATTCTGCTGGCCTATTGTTTTCTTGCCTCCATTATTCCGGTTTGGATATTGCTCCAGCCGCGCGGGTATTTGGGAGGATTTTTCCTTTACGTCACTTTGGCCGCCGGCGTGGTCGGCCTATTTTTGGGCGGCGAGAAGATCCAGTATCCGGCTTTTATTGGATTTACAAGCGCGCAAGGCCTGCCGCTTTTTCCTTTGCTTTTCGTCACGGTCGCCTGCGGGGCCTGCTCGGGGTTTCACGGGATTGTCTGCTCCGGCACCACCTCGAAACAAATCGCCAAAGAGACGGACTGCCGCGCCGTCGGCTACGGCGGAATGCTCCTGGAAGGCCTTGTCGCGATAGTCGCCTTATCCACGGTAATGATTCTAGCTCAAAACGATTCCTTGGCGGTAGCCTCGCCGGACCGGATTTATGCCGAGGGCCTCAGCCGTTTTGTCGAGCATCTCGGAATTCCTCAGGACTTCGCGCGATCCTTCACGCTGCTGGCTTTTACGACCTTTATTTATGACACGCTTGATGTGGCCACGCGGCTGGCGCGTTATCTTTTCCAGGAACTTACGGGCTGGAAAGGAGTCGGGGGCCGGATCGCGGCGACCTTGATAACGCTGGTTGTTCCTTTTTTTTGCGTCAGCTTCAAGATGCTCGACACTCAAGGGAATTGGATGCCGGCGTGGAAAGTTTTCTGGACCATTTTTGGGACTTCCAACCAATTACTGGCTGCGCTGACGTTAATGATCCTGTCGTTGTGGCTGGCCAAAATGCGCAAACCCTTTTGGGTCAGCGTCGTTCCCATGATTTTTATGATGGCCATGACCGTGTGGTCTCTTTGGATTATGATGCGGAGTTCGGCGGAGAAGTTTTTTTCGCCTTCACATTCCTTTGATCCGGCCGGCCTCATCGCGTTGTTTCTTTTTCTCTTGGCTGGGGCACTGATTTACGAAGCCCTTAAAATCTGGCGCAGGCGTGCTGCAGGATGATTTTGCATTATTTCCAGCTAACATTTGATAAAAGCGGTCATTTTCCCTATACTCACTCAAGATTTAATCGTGAAAATTTTTAATTCCGGCCGCCCCAGCGCAAGGATTGCCTTTAAATAAAATGTCTTTTCTCTCTGATGTCCACAGCCTGCAAGATTTGATCCGGTGGGGCGGATACCTCATCTTATTCCTGATTGTCTTCGCGGAAACGGGCCTGCTCGTCGGCTTTTTCCTGCCCGGGGATTCCCTGCTTGTGACGGCCGGCCTCTTGGCCGCTCTTGAAAATTCGCTGGATATCGTTAAGCTTAATGTCTTTTTGTGCGCCGCGGCCATTGCAGGCGACAGCGCGGGATATTTTATCGGATATCATGCCGGCCCGAAAATTTTCAACAAAGAAGACTCCCTTTTTTTTCATAAAGACCACTTGATGCGCGCTCAGCGTTTTTACGAAAAATACGGCGCCAAGACGATTATTCTGGCCCGTTTTATCCCGATTGTCCGCACCTTTGCCCCGACCGTCGCGGGAGTCGGAAAGATGAATTACGGGCGGTTTGTTTTTTATAATATCCTCGGCGGGATCGCGTGGGTTCTGAGCATGACGCTGGCCGGCTACTCTTTAGGCCGCCTCGTCCCGGATATTGAAAAAAAAATACACGGGGTGATTGCCGGGGTCATTTTTCTTTCTTTTATTCCCATCTTCAAAGAACTCTGGACCGCGCGTAAAGAAAAAGGAAGCAAAGCGAATCCTTAACTGAACCAGGAGAAGCCGGTGTTTAAACCTTTAAAATGTCAAACCGTTTTGATGATTCTCATTTTAATGGGAGGAGGTTGTGCGGATCGTCATAAAGAACCTCTTATTAAAATCGGGTGCGCCGCTCCTTTGACCGGCGATCAGGCGCAGTTGGGAAGGGACGTGTGCCGCGGCGTCCGGCTGGCCGTCGAGCAGGCGAATGAAAAGGGAATCGGCGTTCCCGGATACCGACTGGAAGTCACTGCCTTAGATGATCAGCATAATCCGGCGCAAGCCGTGAACGTCGCTAAGAAATTCGTGGCCGACCGCGATGTCCTCGCGGTGATGGGGCATTTTAACTCAAGCTGCACGAAACCGGCTTCGGCCATTTATCACGAGGCGAGGATGGTGCAGATCACGGCAAGCTCTACGAATCCCGAATTATCGAAGCAGGGGTTCGATACGTTTTTCCGTGTGGCGGCAACCGATGATGTTCAAGGCCCGAAAGGGGCAAGATATGCCGCCAAACAGCTCGACACGAAAACCGTTTTTGTCATTGACGACAAAACAACCTACGGTAAAGGCCTGGCCGACGAGTTTCAAAAAGAAGCTGAAGCATTGGGCCTCCATGTTCTCGGCCACGAAGGGATCACCCAGGGCGACAAAGATTTTATGCCGCTCCTGACCCGCGTTAAATCCCTCCTGCCGGACATGATCTATTTTGGAGGCATTTATCCGGAAGGCTCCTTGCTGGTGAGGCAGGCGCGCGCCTTAAATATTCCAGCCAAGTTTATGGGCGGAGACGGATTGGCGACGCCGATCTTTATCCAGCTGTCCAGCCCTGAGATTGCAGAAGGAACTTACGCGACCATGGTCGGGGGCGATATGAAAAAAGTCCCCACCGCGCAGGAGTTTATCAAGGCTTATGAGGAGCGCTACGGTGAAGAATTGGGACAATGGTCAGCCTACGGCTACGACGCGGCCAATATTTTAATTACGGCGATCCAAAAAGCCGGTGGAAAAGACCGGCAGGCGGTCCTTAAAGCGATTCGCGGAATCCCAAGCTTTCAAGGCGTGACCGGCGAAGTTGTTTTTGACGCTCAGGGAGACAACCGAAACCAATTTATAGGGGTGTTTAAAGTTCAAAATGGACTCCTTGCCTACGTGGGGCCCGCCCAATAAAATTTTTCTCTTCTTCCATGAGCTTTATTTTCCTTCAGCAGATCATCAATGGCCTTACGATAGGAATGATCTACGCGCTGATCGCCTTGGGCTACACCATGGTTTATGGGATTGCGCAGCTCATTAATTTCGCCCACGGGGAAATTTTTATGGTCGGGGCTTATTTGGGGCTTGTAGGATATTCTCTCCTTAAGCTGCTTTTTCCGGCCGGCGGACACGGGCCTCTGTGGGTTGCGGGCGTTTTTATTTTTGTAATGCCGTGCACGGCATTTTTGGGAGTCCTGATCGAGCGTTTTGCCTACCGGCCGCTTCGAAATGCCCCGCGCCTCGCCCCCTTAATTACCGCGATCGGAATCTCTTTCCTTTTGCAAAATGTGGTGATGCTGATCTTCGGCCCTTCGGATAAAAGTTTTCCCGCGATCCTGACGGTTAAAAATTATCCCCTCGGGAGGGCTGCGGTAACGAATTTGCAGCTCTTTATTGCGTGTGTCTCGATTGCGTTAATGTTTGGCCTTCACTTTTTTGTCAAGAAAACACGCACAGGCAAGGCGATGCGGGCGCTGGCCGATGACCGGGAAGCGGCGAGCCTTGTCGGCATCAATACGGACAGGGTTATGAGCTGGGCCTTTTTAATTGGATCGGCTCTGGCCGGGGCCGGCGGAGTCATGTTTGGAATGTATTACAACACGATTAATTTTCACGACGGCTATCTGGCGGGCCTGAAGGCCTTTACCGCGGCTGTCCTGGGGGGGATCGGAAATATTCCGGGCGCGATGTTCGGCGGACTTCTGATCGGGATATTGGAAGGGCTGGGCGCGGGCTACATTTCTTCGTCGTGGAAAAATGTTTTTGCCTTCCACGTTTTAATTTTGATCTTGCTTCTCCGTCCTTCAGGTTTGTTGGGGGCAAGGGTCGTCAAAAAGGCGTGAGTTTGAGCGGATGAAAGATTCCTTCGTGAAAGCGCAGTATCCGGCAATTTTCTCAAAACGAGCCGGCTTATCCGGGTTGATTTTTTTTATCTTTCTCTTTCCGCTGATCGACCGCAATCCTTATCACATTGATATTTTTGTAACCGCGGGGATTTTTATCCTTCTTGCCTTGGGACTCAATGTGATTGTAGGGTATGCAGGGATATTGAATCTCGGATACGCGGCGCTGTTTGCGGTCGGGGCTTACGCGTACGCTTTCGCAAATCTTAATCTGCATCTGCCGTTCTGGCCCGGCCTGGCCGTGAGCGCGGCCGCGGCGGCGCTGGCCGGAATGCTGTTTGCCTTTCCGGCGCTGCGTTTAAGCGGCGACTACCTGGCGATCGTCACGCTGGGCGCCGGGGAAATCGTCCGGATCGCTTTGAATAATCTGGACGCGATCACCGGAGGCCCGAACGGGCTTCTCGGCATCGAACATCCGCGGCTTGGATTTTTGAATTATGATTTTGGCGTCCGGTCGGAACCGTATTATTATTTAGTCTACGCGCTCGTCTTTGCCGCCGCCTTTCTTTTAAAGCGTCTCGAATCCTCGCCTCTGGGCCGCGCCTGGGTTGCGATGCGGGAAGATGAACTCGCAGCTTCGTGTATGGGCGTCAATCTGGTCTGGGCAAAATTGTGGGCCTTTGCGATCGGCGGTTTCGTAGCGGGGATTGCGGGGTGCGTGTTTGCCAGCAAGCAAGGAACGGTTTCTCCGGATAGTTTTGATTTCGTGGTCTCCGTGATGGTTCTGGCCATGATTGTTTTAGGAGGGCTTGGGAATATTTGGGGAGCCGTCTTAGGGGCCTTTGTCCTCAGTTTGCTTCCGGAATTTTTGCGGGGAGCCGATGTCTATCGGATGCTTTTCTTCGGCCTTGCAATGATTTTGATGATGCTCCTGCGGCCTCAAGGAATTTTAGGCGAGGTGCGCCACCGCGAGGAGTTTCAGAAAGCATCGGGTGACAATGCTTAATCCGCAAAGCCGGCCGCAGAGGTTTGCGGATTCTGCGATTTTGCGTGTGGAAAATATCACCAAACGTTTTGGAGGAGTGACGGCGCTTGAGGGCGTCAGTTTTTCGATTGAGAAGGGGAAAATCATAGGTTTGATCGGCCCTAACGGCGCAGGAAAAACCACGCTTTTTAATTGCATGACCGGCCTCAGCGCCCCGGATGAAGGCCGCATTTATTTTGCAAATCGGATTCTTTTAAATAAACTTTATCCGTATGACATCACAGCCCGTGGGATTGCCAGGACATTTCAGACGATACGGCTTTTCAAACATATGACGGCTCTTGAAAATGTGCTGGTCGGCGCGCACGTAAACGCCTGCGTGAATCTTTGGGATATGCTTTTGAAGACCCGAAGGATCAGGTCAACGGAAGAAAAATTGAAGGCCGACGCCCTGCGGCTTCTGGATTTTTTAGGATTGAAAAGGAAGGCTGGTGAACTCGCCAAAAACCTTGCCTACGGCCATCAGCGCAAATTGGAGATTGCAAGAGCGCTGGCTTCAAATCCCAAGCTTCTCTTGCTTGACGAGCCTGCCGCCGGGATGAACCCCAAAGAAAAGGAAGCGCTCCTGGAACTTATTCGCGACATACGAAACCGCGGCGTCACGCTGCTCCTTATTGAGCACGACATGAAAGTGATTATGCCGGTTTCGGATCAGGTCGTCGTGCTTGATTACGGAAAAAAAATTGCGGAAGGAACGCCCAAGGAAATCCAAGGCAATCCGCGCGTTGTGGAGGCCTATTTGGGAAGGGCGAGCGGGCGCGCCGATGCTTGAGGTCTCGGATCTGCATTCCGGGTACGGGCGGATCGAAATTTTGAAAGGGCTGACGGTGAATGTCCCCGCCGGCAAGATCGTTTCCTTGATCGGGTCCAACGGCGCGGGCAAAACCACTTTTTTAATGACGCTTTCAGCGCTGGTCAAAATGCGGAGCGGAACCATTCGTTTTGAGGGAAAATCCATCGAGAAGCTTCCACCGGATCTTATTGTCCGCCTTGGGATCGTCCAGGTGCCGGAAGGAAGAAGAATGTTTCATCGCCTTACCGTGGAGGAAAATTTGGACTTGGGAGCCTACACCCGGCGCGACCGTGAAATTTCCAGAGACCGCCAGGAGCTTTTGCAGCTCTTTCCGATTCTTAAAGACCGGTTAAAATATCCGGCCGGTCATTTGAGCGGCGGAGAGCAGCAGATGCTGGCAATGGCGCGGGCGCTTATGGCCCGGCCGCGCCTTTTGCTCCTTGATGAGCCGAGTTTAGGCCTTGCGCCCAAGATGATGGAGGTTGTATTTTCCTTGATCCGGAAGATCAACCAGAAGGGCATTACCGTTTTGCTCGTCGAACAAAATGCCTGGAGGGCGCTCGCGCTCGCCGATTACGCCTATGTCATTGAAAGCGGGCAAATCCGCCTTAAAGGAACGGGAAAAGAGCTTTTGTCGAGCGCGGTTGTAAAACATTCTTACCTCGGAGAATAATCATTTATGGTTATGCCGCTTTTAAAAAAAGTTGAAAGGCCCCGCGAGCTGAAATGGTTTCAGGCCGGGGCGATGCTTTACGGCGATTGGGGAACGAGCAAGGCCTATGTGCTGGGAATTGCCTTCGCGTTATCCGGACATGCCTCCTGGTTTTTCCTCGGCCTTATGTCCGCCCTTACGGCCTTGGTCGGAGTTTGTTATATGATCGTTTGCCGGATTTATCCTGATGGAGGCGGCGTTTATTCCTCTGTAAAACACCGATCCCAGTTTTTGGCGGTTATCGGCGCTCTGCTCCTGGTTGCGGATTATGTAGTCACGGCCTCGCTGAGCGCGCTGGACGCATTTCATTATTTCAATTTCCCGCATCCCGCGCTCTGGGCCATAGTTTCGATTCTCGCCATCGGAATTCTCAATTGGGTAGGCCCGACAAAGGGAGGAAACCTTGCAGCTCTGATTGCTCTGGCTGCTTCAGCCGCGGCGGGAGTTTTATTTTTATCGACTCTTCCGCACCTTCCGCACGTGAATCTTCAATTGCCCAAGGGGGGCTGGCCGCAGAACTGGAGCCTCTTCGTAGGGATTGTGCTGGCCTTGTCCGGCGTCGAGGCGGTGGCCAATATGACGGGAATTATGGTCGAGCCTGTGGCGAAGACCTCTCGCCGCGCGATTTTACCCGTGCTTTTGGAGGTCTCGGTGCTGACCTTTCTTTTAGGCATTGCGATGAATGCCGTGCCAAATCTTACGGATCATACGGAAGATATGCTGCGAGCGCTGGGCGCGCATTATATCGGGCCGTGGTATGGAACCCTGATCGCCATCGTTTTCGGTTTCCTTCTTTTATCCGCCGCGAATACGGCGATTATGTCGCTGGTGAGCATTCAATTTTTAATGGCGAAAGACAGGGATCTCCCTTCTGTTTTTTCGAAGCTGAATCGTTTTGGAATGCCTGCGATCGCTCTTGTGATTGCCACGCTCGTGCCGTGCTTCGTCCTTATCGCAGAACACAGCGTGGTTGAACTGGCAGCGCTTTACGCGATCGGGGTCGTCGGGGCAATCACGCTGAATCTTGGAGCGTGCGCCACGAATTTCGAGTTGAAGCTTAGCCTTCGGGAGCGGTTTTTGCTTCTTTCCGGCTCCGTTATCCTCCTTTGCATTGAAATTACAATCGCTTATCAGAAAAGAAGCGCGCTCCTGTTTGCTTCCACTGTTCTTGCCGCAGGCCTCCTCTTGCGGTACTTTGCAAAAACGATTGCGCCGGCCCGCGTTCCCGAGCTGGCTCCGACGGTCAACGTGCTGACCGTTTCAGAGGCGAAGGAAATCGCGCCTTTGTACAAAAGCTCATCTCTTTTAGCATTGAAGACCGTCAATCCGTATCTGCTGGACGAAGCTGCTTTGCGGACCCAAGCGCTCGGCGAGAACAGTTTATATATTAATTATGTCGAGGAAGTACCCCCGTATGTCGAGCTCCCTGCGGAACTCGAACCGTCTCCGGAATCTCTTGAGGTTTTGGCCAAGGCCCAACAGGAATTGGAAAAGAAAGGGATCACCGCGGTCCCTGTCTGGCAAATGGGGGAGAATCCCGGAAAGTTGATCGCCCACACGGCCCGCGAGTTGGGCGTAAAAACCGTGATGATCGGGACGACAAGGCGCAGCGCGCTTATTAATCTTTTACGCGGTGAAGTGTTCCGGAATCTTGCAACCCATCTTTCCCGCGAGTGCCATCTGATCATCAGCGGATAAATATCTTAAAATTTGCGGAACTCAAGTTAAAATTTGAAATTCCAGGCGGGATCGCGATAGCGGGTCATTGCCAGCTCTTGAATTGGCGCGAAAGGGAGCCCCTTGATCTCTTCCTCAGCATTCCAGAATCTTCGGAGGACTTTTTTAATTTCTTCCGCTGCAAGCGAAAGGTTCATCAAAAAGTTCCGGTGAGAGCGGTTTTGCCTGTAGTCCGGCTGTTGGGAGGGGAAGGGCAGAAGTTTTTCCACCAAAAAAAAATTGAAATTTAAAAGAAATGTCCCGTGGAAAAGCAAAAAAGACTTTTTCCGCCGCTGCGCATTGCCGGAAAATTTCCGGCCGTTCAAAGCTAAATCTGTAATTCCCCGGACTTCGATAGGCGCCGGGATCAGCGGCTGGAGAGCCGCCCTGTGGTTTTCCATGATCAAGGCATTGCTTTGCGTAATCGACTGAAGGCCCGGTGAATTTGCGGTTTTTAGAACTAACGAAAAATTAAGACAGCCCGGGCCTTGAAGAACGCTCCCGCCTCCGGAAATCCGGCGCAAAAGCGGAACGCCTTCTCTTTGGCAAGCCGGCAGATTGACTTCCGCCCCGGCCTTGTTGGAATATCCCACGACGATAAAATAATCGTCAGGCTCCCAGAACCTCAAAACTTCAAAAGGAGCGCCGGCTTCCGCCCAATCCAGGAGCACTTCATCGCAGGCGAGATTTTCTTCAGGAGTTGGAAAAGTCAAGTCCAGGTACTTCATAAGCGGAGAGCATTATACGGCAATATCCCGAGAGGGCAAATTCGGCTTATGAAATAATCATTGAATCCGGGTAATGAATTAGGTAAATTTTAACACTTATGACTTTGAAGGCAGGTTAGCGGTTTAAACAATTGAGGGTAAACGACGTCCTGAATTTTATGAGTGTCGGCGTGGAGAAAAAAGGGGCAATGGACAAAGAGGAAACGCAAAAGTTTTTGGATTCGCTCGAGAATCTTCTGGAGTTTATCTTTAAGAGCAGGGAAGCCGGCCGGCTGTCTTTCTTATGGGATAAATTAATGACTCGCCTCCGTGAATCGGGCTTAAAGATCCCGCCGAGCGTCAATAGCCCTTATGTGAATACCCTTCCCGTAGAGAGGGAAGTCCCTTATCCCGGCGACAGGGATATCGAACGGAGGATCAAAAGCATTATCCGCTGGAACGCAATGGCAATGGTTGTGAAAGCTAACCGGATCCACAGCGGCATCGGGGGGCACATTTCGACCTACGCCTCTTGCGCAACTCTTTATGAGGTTGGTTTTAATCATTTTTTTAGAGGCGGCAGCGGAGGCCGCCCTGCGGATATTGTCTTTTTCCAGGGCCACGCCTCGCCTGGGAATTATGCGCGGGCTTATTTAGAAAGACGTCTTGATGCCCGTCATTTACACCACTTCCGCCAGGAATTGGCTGAAGGGGGAGGGCTTTCCTCTTATCCCCACCCGTATTTGATGCCTAATTTTTGGCAGTTTCCCAGCGTCTCGATGGGGCTTTCCCCGATTATTTCGATTTATCAGGCGCGTTTTAACCGGTATTTAAAAGCTCGCGGTTTTATGACCGGCGAGGTGAACACCGAGGTGAACGCCGAGGTGACCACCGAAGTGAACGCCGAGGTGAGCGCCGAGGAGCCCAAAGTATGGTGCTTCGTAGGCGACGGGGAAATCGACGAACCCGAGTCGCTCGGCGCCCTGACGCTTCCGGCCCGGGATAATCTGGATAACCTGATTTGGATCGTCAATTGCAATCTCCAGCGTTTGGACGGCCCTGTGCGCGGCAATGGAAAAATAATCCAGGAATTGGAAGGCGTCTTTCGAGGAGCGGGCTGGAACGTGATCAAGGTCATCTGGGGCTCAGACTGGGATCCGCTTTTGAAGGCCGATACCAAAGGGCTCCTTGTAAAGCGAATGGAAGAAGCCGTTGACGGAGATTACCAGAAATATTCGGTCGAGCCCGGAAGTTATATTCGAAAACATTTTTTTGGCAAATATCCCGAACTCCTTGAAATGGTCAATCATCTTACCGATGATCAAATCCGCAAACTGGTGCGGGGCGGCCACGATCCGCAGAAAGTTTTCAATGCCTATAAAGCGGCCGCGGAGCACAAGGGCCAGCCCACCGTGATCCTGGCAAAAACGGTCAAGGGCTACGGGCTGGGCGAAGCCGGCGAGGGAAGGAACATTACGCATCAGCAGAAGAAGCTGAATGAAAAGGAACTCCGGGAATTCCGTTCCCGTTTTAACATTCCTATCAAGGATGAAGAAATCGCCGACACTCCTTTTTACCGTCCGCCTGAGGACAGCCTTGAGACGCAGTATCTTTTGGAGCGAAGGAAAAGCCTCGGCGGCTTTCTTCCCAAAAGGGAAGTCAAGGCGGAGCCCATTTCGTTTCGTGATATTGATTATTCCGACGTTTTTCAGGGCAGCGGGGAGCTTCAGGTTTCCACAACGATAGCGTTTGTGCGTATCCTGAACAAG
Organism: Candidatus Omnitrophota bacterium; assembly: GCA_023247035.1. Taxonomy (GTDB): domain Bacteria; phylum Omnitrophota; class Omnitrophia; order Omnitrophales; family Aquincolibacteriaceae; genus JAHFHG01. Next base: position 12,864 of record JAHFHG010000025.1, on the reverse strand, counting down.
CTTCTGAAACATCCCCGGTATGGGCGGCGGGTTGTTCCTATCATCCCCGACGAGGCGCGGACCTTTGGAATGGACGCCCTTTTCCGCCAAATCGGGATTTATTCTTCCAAAGGGCAGCTTTATGAGCCGGTAGACAGGGAAACCCTTCTTTATTATCAGGAAGCCAAAGACGGACAGATCCTCGAAGAAGGAATCACCGAGGCCGGATCGATGTCTTCTTTTGTCGCGGCAGGGACCGCCTATTCAACGCACGGCCTCCATATGATTCCCATGTACATTTATTACTCGATGTTCGGATTCCAGCGTGTCGGAGATTTGATCTGGCTCGCCGGCGACATCCGGGCGAAGGGATTTTTGTTCGGCGCCACCGCAGGACGCACCACGCTCAACGGCGAGGGATTGCAGCACCAGGACGGGCACAGCCAATTGCACGCAAGCACGATCCCCACGCTGATGGCTTATGATCCGGCCTTTGCTTATGAAATCGCCGTGATTGTGCGTGATGGGCTTTACCGGATGTACGAAAAAGGCGAAGAAATTTTTTATTATTTGACGGTTTATAACGAAAACTATTCGATGCCGGCGATGCCGGAAGGGGTTGAAGAAGGAATCCTGAAGGGCGGGTACAAATACAAGAGCGGCCCGGAAAAAAAGAAGCATAAGGCGCACCTCCTCGCCAGCGGGCCGCTGATCCGTGAAGCGCTTCGGGCGCAGGAAATCCTTGCGGAAAAATATAATGTCTCTGCAGACGTGTGGAGCATGACAAGTTACAAGCACCTGCGCCAGGAAGCCCTGGCCGTGCGCCGGTTCAATATGCTGAACCCGCAGGTGCCCGCGAAGAAATCGTACCTTGAAAATCTTTTTGAAAAAGAAAAGGGCGTATTTGTCGCCGTGTCGGATAATGTAAAAACCGTTCCGGATCAAATCGCGCCTTGGGTTCCCGGGGGATTGCTGGCGCTGGGTACGGACGGGTTCGGGCGCAGCGATACCCGGCAGAATCTGAGGCGTTTTTTTGAGGTGGATGCTGAGCTGGTTGTGATCGGGACGCTTTACGGCCTTTCGGAAAAAGGCGCTTTGGATAAAGCGGAAGTCTCAAAAGCCATTAAGGATTTGGGTGTGAATCCCGAAAAAACTTATCCGATTTGCCTTTGAAAACAACAAGTGAAGGAAGACTTATGGACATACGGATTCCTCGTCTGGGTGAAGGTGTAAGCTTCGGCACCGTGGTCAATATTCTGGTTGCCGAAGGCGATGAGGTTAAGAAAGACCAGACCATTATGGAGATCGAGACTGAAAAGGCCGTCGCGCCCATTCCCTCTCCGGAATCGGGAAGGGTCACTAAAATTTATGTCAAGCAGGGAGATACGGTTCCGATCGGCCAGCCGGTGATTGCCTTAGCGGTCGGGAGCGATACGGGGCAAGCCCCTCAAGCGAAAGTCGCGGCGGCGCGGAATGAAGATGCCCCGAAGAGTGCGGCCGCCGTCAGAAAAAATATTCCCGAAAAAATAAATACTCTCGTTCCTGGCGCGGAATCAGGGACTGGATACAGGTATCAATCCAAATCCGGCTTCCCGCCTCCCGCCTCGCCGGCAATCCGGAAGCTGGCCGGTGATCTTGGGATTGATTTGAATCGCGTCAAGGGGAGCGAGCGCGGCGGCCGGATCGTTTTAGCGGATCTTAAAAATTATATCCAGCAATTGCAGCGTGCGGCGCTGGAGGAAAAGGGGAGCGGGACGGCCGGCCCGGCTTCTGCAAAACCGCCGCTTGAGCTTCCGGATTTTTCAAAATGGGGGCCGGTCCTCAAGAAACCTCTCTCGAATCTGCGGAAAACAATCGGCCAAAAAATGGTGGAATCGTGGACAACGGTTCCTCACGTCACTCAGTTTGATGAAGCCAATATCGCCGCCCTGATGGAACTCAGGAAAAAATACAGCGCCGCTTATGAAAAAAAAGGCGCGCGCCTGACCTTGACCGGATTCATTCTCCGCGCCGCCGCCGCCGCCTTAAAAAAATACCCGCTTTTTAATTCGAGCCTGGACGAAGCCGCAGGTGAAATCATCCTCAAGGAATATTATCATTTGGGAGTTGCGGTGGATACGGAGGCGGGTTTAATTGTTCCCGTGATCCGGGATGTGGATAAAAAAAGTTTGCTTGAAATCTCTGTCGAACTTGCGCAGCTTGCGGAAAAGACCCGCCGGCGGAAAATTTCCGTTGAGGAGCTGCAGGGCGGGACTTTCAACATTTCAAATTTGGGAAGTATCGGTGGGACGCATTTTACGCCGATTGTCACACGGCCGCAGGTCGCCGTGCTCGGCGTCGGGAGGGGCATCCTCAGGCCCGTCCTGGAGGGTGAAAAAGTGAAGGCCGCTAATATGCTGCCGTTAGGGCTTTCGTATGACCACAGGGTGATTGACGGTGCGGACGGCGCGCGTTTTATCCGGGAAATCGTCGCGGCTCTTGAAAACTTTGACGAAAGGCAATTGAAAATTTAAATGGAAAAGATCAATACGGGAATCGTTGTTCTGGGAGCCGGGCCGGGCGGATATGCCGCGGCGTTTTATGCGGCGGACAAAGGGAAGAACGTGATCTTGGTGGATCTGGATAAAAGGCTTGGCGGCGTTTGCCTCAATCGTGGCTGTATCCCTTCCAAGGCGCTCTTGCACATCACAAAATTAATTCAGGAAGCCAAGGCGTCTGAATTCCGCGGCGTCAGTTTTTCTTCCCCCAAAATTGATCTAAAAAAAATGCGCGCTTGGAAGGACTCGATTTTGGATAAGCTTTCATTGGGAATCGGCGGGCTTGCGGACAAGCGGGGAGTAAAAATTCTCCGCGGGCGGGGGCATTTTGAGGATTCAAAGACCTTAAGAGTGGAAACCTCGGACGGGCAAAAGTTCATCACGTATGAAAAGGCCGTCATTGCCGTCGGTTCAAAACCGGCGCTTCCTTCGGCATTTGATTTGGGAAATCCGCGCATTATGACTTCCACCGAGGCTCTCGAGCTTGGAGATATCCCCCGCGACCTGCTTATTGTGGGAGGCGGTTACATTGGAATGGAGCTCGGAACGGTATACGCCGCACTCGGGAGCCATATTGTGCTCGTTGAGGCCCTGGACTCCATTTTAATGGGAGCGGATCCGGATCTGGCCCGCCCTGTCCTGAATTATGCCCAAAAGAATTTTCGCGAGCTACGCCTGAAGACCAAGGTCCTCAAAATGGCCACGAGCGGAAAAAAAATTAAAGTGATGATGGAAATCAACGGATCTCAGAAAGAGGAGCTTTATGATAAGGTTTTAGTCTCCGTAGGCCGCGTTCCGAATTGTGACGACTTGGGGCTTGAGAATACCCAGGTCGAGCGGGATGAAAAAGGATTCATTAAAATAAATGCGCGCCAGGAAACGCGCGATCCCCATATTCTTGCGATTGGCGATGTTGTGGGCGGGGCGCTTCTGGCCCACAAAGCTGCGAAGGAAGCCCGGGTTGCCGTTGAAGCCATCTTGGGCGAAGAAAGTTCTTTCGAGAATATCGTGATCCCGGCGGTTGTTTTTACCGATCCTGAAGTCGCGTGGTGCGGTCTGACGGAAACTGAGGCAAAGCAAAAGGGGATTCCCATCGAAGTGGCGAGGTACCCTTGGTCAGCTTCCGGACGCGCCCTTAGTTTTGACCGTACTGACGGGGTGACGAAACTGATTGTCGAACCTGAGACGGAGCGGATTTTGGGCGTCGGAATTGCAGGCGCGGGAGCCGGGGAATTGATCAGCGAAGGGGTTCTTGCGGTTGAAATGGGCGCGACCGTCAAGGACCTCGCAGAATCCGTGCATCCGCATCCTACGTTGTCGGAAACGCTGATGGAAGCGGCGGAACTTTTTTACGGCCAGTCGACCCATCTGTGGATCCGCAAAAAAAGCTTGGTCAACTCCTGAACTTTTTTAATTCAAGGGTTGAATAATTCTTCTGGAACAAAATAATTCTCGTGGGAACCCTTACCGGCTCAAAACAATCCTTATCCGATAAAATTTCAGCAGGGAAGCTTCGTTCGGCCATTATCGGCTTGGGCTATGTGGGGCTTCCTCTGGCCGCCGACCCTTTCGCTCCGGAAATTAATCTCCACGGGAAAATTTTCCCTTCGGCGGACTCCGGCGCGGCCGGCGAAGTTTTTCAAAGCGTGCCGGCCCGGACGGACCTTGCGGTTTTGACAACGGATCACAAAACCTTTGATTATGAATTTATTTTGAAGCACGTCCCTGTTTTCTTGGATGCAAGAAATGCGACGAAGAACCTCGCGGCTTTCCGCAAAAAAATTCATAAACTCTGAAAGGAAATTTCAAAATGCCCTTGCCCGTTCTTCATTCCTTCGCAGGTTATGCGATTTACCGGGCGGCCAAAACGCCGGAGGAAGAAAACGGCTGGAAGCTTGCGCTCTATTGTATCGCCCTGGCGAATCTGGCTGATTTTGATTTTATTCCGGGGATATTATTAAATGATCCGAATTTGTGCCATCGGGGCATTAGCCACAGTCTGGGGGCAGCCTTCGTATTTTCTTTCTTGGCGGCAGCCTATACGCGCTGGAGAAGGAAAAAAGAAGTTTTTAAGGTATTTTGGATTTCCCTCGCGGCCTACTACTCGCACGTTGTTTTGGATTTTTTCGGAGGGACAAACCGCCCCATTCCACTTTTTTGGCCGTTCCACCGCACGTTATACCATTGGCCGATCTGGCGCCTTACGGGGATTCCGATTCACTCCGGAAATGGCGGCACGTCCGGGTTCCTGGCGGCATTTTTAACCCCGTCTGTGATTGAGCCTCTTCTCATTGAGGCGAGTATCGTTTTATTGAGTTGCAGTTTTTTTAATTTTGTGAACCCTCGCGCCGAGATCCAGCCGGAGCCTGCCCAGGCCCTGATCCGTTTCGCCTTTTCTTTTTTATTGTTTATGACGGCCGTTGCGGTTAAGGCCGTAGCGGGGTAGGAGAAAAACTACTTCGGAATTTTGTTGCCCCGTTCTTTGGAGATAAGCAATTCAAAACTGCGCCCGGCAGGAATCGAACCTGCGACCGACGGATTAGAAATCCGTTGCTCTATCCAACTGAGCTACGGGCGCACGGAATATTGCGGAAAAATAACGTTTGACCCTCGCTTGCCTCCATTTGCATATCTGCTATTGCCCGCAGTCCCGTGAAGCGAGACGGGCGCGTGAAACGGCAGAATTCTACTTGATTTGGAACCTCTTGTAAATTTCCTCTTTGCTTGAAGTATCCCCTAACGACAAGAAGCAGCCCTGCTTAAACTCTCTCGCGCCGCGTCCATTTTGATTTTAGGGGTTTCGCGGTACTGTGCCGATTGAAATTAGGGCTGTCAATTTCAATCTTGACGGCGTGCTAGCCGCCTTCGGCTTGAACGGCGGGGCGAATACGGCGTGAAAAAATAGACCAGTATTTTCTTTTCTTGGGCGGGGAAAAAAATTTTTCCAGTTCCTCACGCTGCAGCCTGGCATCCTGGTAACCAAAATCGATCATCTCCCGGATGAATTTTTTATGGAACATAAAACGGCTTCGTTTGTGCGAGACAGCTTCTCCCGAAGAAATTTTGCCTTGAGGCCATTCATAAAACGGGCTTCCTTGCCGGATGCGCCGGGAAGGAACCAGCAGATAAATTTCGGTCGGCCGGTAGTGCGAAGGGAGAGCCTCTTCGTGAAAAAGGGGAAGCGGGGACTCGTCGCGGAGATGCTTTTCTCGTCGCGACAGCGCGTTGTAAAAACGGTTGAACATTTCAATCTCTGCGGCTTCATCCGGCGCCGCATCGCGGCTTAAGCGGTTGAGAAGCAGGCGAATCGCATCCGAGAACCGGGGTTGAAACTGGGGAGGGTAATCCGGCAGAGCATCGGGGAAAGGCTTGTCCGTCGAAATACTTAACACCCGCGTGGCGCCCATATGAATCGCCGCGCTCAATGGGCGGTCTAAATTGACAGACCCGTCGAGGAAGTAGCGGTCTCCGATTTTTACAGGTGGAAGGAAAATGGGAACACTGCAGCTCGCTGCTAAATGGGCGTGAGTAATCCGGTCAATGACGCCTACGGAATGAAACAAGCTCCAGGAAGTCGCGCCGGCGCCTTCTTGGAACCAGCACGTTTGCCCTGAAAGGAGTTCTGTCGCCGATAGGGCAACGCCGCGAGTGGATCCTTGATTTAAGGCCCTGTCCAGATTCTCCCGCCGGAATCCTTTTTGGATCGTTTCAAGCATCGCCTTCGGATCTAAGACTGACCACGTCGTCTTATTTTCGGAATCCCGTTTTCTGCACTTTTTGTAGATCGAAAAAAGGACGTTCTTAAAAAGGCTCCCATGATAAGCCGGGACGTGAAAATTCAGCCATAATTCCTCGAGTAAAAGCCGGCTCTGAAATGCGTCAAAGGATTGGGCCGCGTAGAAGGTTGTGTTGAGGGCGCCGCAGGAGGTGCCGGCAAAAATTTGAAAAGGACTGCGACTTCCGGAACAAAATTTTTCGTGAATATATTTCAGGACTCCTACCTGGTAGGCCCCGTGAGCCCCTCCGCCTGCACAGACGAGTCCGAAAATAGATTTGTCAGTCACCGGGATCCCACTTTCTTTTTCTGAAGCTTGCGATCTTATGCACCCTGGTCGGTACAATTATACCTGACACTTTCAAATCCCAAGCCGAAACTTATAACTCATTAGATTTAAATGAGTTATCAATCGTCCTTTCCGGATTATTCTTGAGCCCTCAAAAACGATCTTATTTAAGTTGCAAGGCTCATCTTTTAGCAATTTACTCCAACTTTTCCCACGTCTATTGAAATCGTAATTTCCTAGAGTATCTTCAGTTATAAGTAACTAAAATTTTTTAAAAAGGGAGTTTAAAATGAACGATGTGCTTACGGGATCGGTGAAAAGCGGCCTAAGGGTATTGAATCTTGCCGTTGCGGTATTATTTTTGTGTGCCGGGACGGCGGCGGCAGAAGAAGCTGCACCGGTCCAATCCGCGGCTTCAAGCTCTCAAATCGAATCTGCTCAAAACGCTTTTTTTCTTGGTGGGGGACGGTTTGCCGGCTCCCCGCCTGAATTTGTGGGTTCTTTTCTGCCTGAGGATCCTCCTCAGCCGGCCGGTGCGATGGCGCCTCCCGAGGGCTTTGATCACGCTTCGCTTGACCTGACGACATTGGAAGATGCCGTCGGGCTTCCCATTCCGGACACCGCAATGGAAAAACTTGGCGGGAGAGATCAAGGCTCCTCCGAGTCCGCGAGGAATCAAGCGGCCGTGCTGGATAGCTATCTTGACCAGTATCTTTCGTAACTCGACTCACTTTGCCATTCGGAAATAGCAAAACGCAAAAAGTTCTCTATCGAATCCCAGCGTCTCCAACGTTCCGCAATCGATCATGACCGCCCGCCTTATCCTTTGCCGGTTTATTTGAAGATTGATTCAAGAATAGGATTCATCCGACCGATATAAAAATTCAGCGGCAAAAAAAATATTCTTGAAAGGAGCGCGCGATGCCGGCGGAAAGAAAGGTGAAAAATCGGAAGAAAATTACGGGCCTTATCTTTGTATTCTTTCTTTTGACCCATCGCATTTCCGCCAATCCTATTCCGGGCTCTCCGGCCCTTCCAAGCCCTGTGTCTGCGTCCTCAATCCAATCGGAATGTGTTCAAGTTCCTCAAGCTGCAAAGGCCTTCAAGGATTACCGGAAGGGGATCAAGCCCGGCCCCCGATCTGCTGAGGCTTATTTGGGCCGCGGAAAATTTTTTTTCCAAAAGAAAAAATACAAACAGGCCGTCGAGGAATTCAATCAAGCCATTTTGTTTAGCCCTGAAGCGCCGAGGGCTTATTACCATCGCGGAAACGCTTTTTATTACTTAGAGAAATATGAAGCGGCCATCCACGATTACCGGCGCTCTCTGAACTTAAATCCTAACGATGCCTGCGTCCGCAATAATCTCGGCCTTGCGTATCATGCCGCTGGCGATTTGGAGCAGGCGCTTACGCAATTTAATCAAGCCGTCGCGATAAGCCCGGCCTTCGCGAAGGCTTATGGGAACCGGGCGTGGCTCTCTGTGGATCTTGGGAAAATAGAGCCGGCCTTGCAAGATTATGAAAAAGCCATTTCTCTCGATCCCGGCGTCTATGATTTTTATCTTGGGCGCGCACGTCTTTACTGCAAGATTGGAAAATACGGAAAGGCGGCTAAGGACTTATCCCAGGCCGCGGCGATACGGAAAAAAATTCTCACTGTCATTACTGATTTCATTTCCGCGTATTAATTTTTCAGCCTTCAGTGAAATGTTTGGATTCGCGGTCCGGAGGCATCGCGCTTTATAGCTTTTCTTGTACGCTGACAGCAACCCTCGTCACTGCCGCAAAAGGCCCGTCATTTTTTCCGCTCCGCTAAAATTTTCTAAACGTTTGAATTCCACAATAAAATCAGGTAAAGTCCGCCCATGCGGATTATTTTTCGTCTGATGTGGGCCGCCGGCAAAAATCTCCCGCCGCGGAAGATTTTCAAAGCGGCCAGCGCGGGCGGCTTATTTTTTGATTACCTTCAGCGCATCAAAAATTTTACAGCCTGTGAGGTCCGCGGGGCTTTTGCGCCGAGAGAAATCAAAGGGCCCGGCGCTTCCGTTTGGCTCTGCGATCGTTCCCGAGGCGCGCGCCCGCTTTCTTCCGAGCATCTCGCTTCCGCTTTGATTCAGATTCAAAATTCCGGGGAAAAAGAACTCCATATTGCGATTGGAGGGCCGGACGGCTTCCGCGAAGAAGATGACGTGCGCTGTAAAATCGACCTGATCTGGAGTTTTGGGCCGCTTACTTTCCCGCATGAGCTTGCGGCCGTGGTCGCCGGTGAACAGATTTACCGGGCATTTACAATTCTCCATCGATTGCCGTATCATTGCGGGCATTAACGCACGCAAAAAGAGGACGATGATGTAGGTATGAGTAAAGTCGCCGGCCTAAAATTTAAAATGAAGCCCGAAAAAAAAGAAGCGCCCGCGGCAAACGCAAGAAAAGGCCCGGATATCCGCCTCCCACATTTGAAACTGTGGATCGGCGGCAAGTGGAAAGAGGCTGTCCATGGCCGCACTTTCAAAACGATTGATCCCGCAACCGGAGAAGTCATCACGCGCGTTGCCGAAGGGACGGAGGAAGATATCGATCTTGCCGCCCGCCGCGCGCGCAAGGCCTTCGACTCCGGCCCGTGGCCCAAGATGAAGGCCAGCGAACGCGCCCGGATTCTCCACCGGATCGCCGCGCTGATTCGTGAGAATTACGAGGAACTGGCGAGTTTGGAAACCCTGGACACCGGCAAGCCGATTCAAAACAGCCGCCGGATCGATGTCCCGTCCTCCGCGGAGGCGTTCGAATATTACGCGGGCTGGTGCGATAAATTAACCGGCGAGACCCTTCCCGCCCACCCTGAATTTTTTTCATATACGTTGCGTGAACCACTCGGCGTGATCGGCGCGATTACGCCCTGGAATTTTCCTCTTTCAATCGCCGCCCAAAAGATTGCCCCCGCGCTCGCTGCCGGCAATACAGTCGTGCTGAAGCCTGCGGAGCAGACTCCTTTGAGCGCCCTGCGCCTGGCGGAAATCACCGAAGAGGCCGGATTGCCGGCGGGGGTTCTCAATGTTGTCCCCGGATTCGGCCCTGTGGCCGGCGCCGCCCTTGTCCGGCACCCTGAAGTCGACGCAGTTTCTTTTACAGGGGAATACCTTACAGGCCGGGAAATTATGAAAAATGCGGCCCTGACGCTTAAAAAACTTTCCTTTGAACTCGGCGGCAAATCCGCCAACATTATTTTCGCGGACGCGGATATGGACAACGCCGCGCGCTTTGCGTGTGACGGCATTTTCTTTAATCAAGGAGAAGTCTGCTGCGCGGGTTCGCGGCTCTTTGTGGAGGAAAAGATCAAAAAGAATTTTACCGCGCGGCTTCTTCAATGCGCCCAAAAATGGCGGCCCGGGGATCCCTTCGATCCGGCGACCGAAATGGGCGCCCTGGTTTCTCAAGAACAATTTGACAAGGTCTTGAAATATATTGAAATCGGCCGGCAGGAAGGCGCCAAACTTTTGTTGGACGGAAGAAATCCAAAAATGCCTCAAGGCAAGGCGCCGGGAACAAAATCAAAAGGATTTTTTATCGGTCCCACGGTATTTTCCGGCGTCCTGCCGCAGATGCGCCTGGCGCAGGAGGAAATTTTCGGGCCGGTGCTTTCGCAAATTGCCTTCGGCGATTTTGAGGAAGTCATCCGGAATGCGAATCAAACTATTTACGGACTTGCGGCCGCGGTCTGGACGAAAGATATTCAAAAGGCCCACCGGGCGGCGCGCGCTTTAAAAGCAGGAACGGTCTGGATCAACGGATACGGCAACTTTGACCACGCGGTCCCGTTCGGCGGCTATAAAATGTCAGGAAATACACGGGAAGGCGGGATTCACACCTTTGATTTTTACACTCAAATCAAGTCCGTCTGGGTCCGGCTCTAAAATGATCCCGCATAATCAGCCCTTCCTTGATCAACACGATATCCAACAGGTCAGCAAGATCCTCTCTTCGAAATGGATCGCCCAAGGCCGGACGGTTCGCCTTTTTGAGCAGAAACTGGCGCGCAGATTAAAAAGGAAATTTGCAAAGGCAGCTTCTTCGGGGACGGCTGCGCTTCACCTGGCTCTTCTCGCGCTCGGAGTTAAAAAAGGGGACGAAGTCATTGTCTCGACTTACGCCTGCAGCGCGTTATTGAACGCCGTATTTTATACGGGCGCCGCGCCGCGTCTTGCGGATATCGATGAAACAACGCTGGGGATTTCAAAACGGACGATCAAGCCTCTTGTGAACCGGCGCACCGCCGCCATTATCGTCAACCACGCCTTTGGATTTCCCGCAGCTATTCAGGAGGCGCGCTCCTTGGGAATTCCCGTCGTCGAAGATTGCGCCCAGGCGCTGGGAAGTTCCGTAAACGGAGAACCTCTCGGCGGCTTCGGCGATCTGGCGGTCTGCTCTTTTTATGCCACAAAAATGATCACCACAGGATATGGCGGAATGGTGCTTACGGATCATAAAAAATACGCCGCCCGCCTTGACGATTTGACGCGATATGATCAGCGCAGGGATTACAAAATCCGTTTTAATTATTCCATGTCCGATATGGGCGCGGCGCTGGGGCTGAGCCAGCTCGAAAAGTTGGACGGGTTTGTCGAACGCCGCCGCCGGATTGGCGGCAAATATATGAATATCCTCCGGCCGTCTCGTTTTTATTACTGGGCAGGCCGCCGCGGGGCGGAACCGAACTTTTACCGTTTTTTGGCGGGGAATACGGAACCGTTTGAGGCGTCGTTGAAATATTTTAAGAAATGGGGGATTGAGGCCATCAGCCCTCTGGAGCCGTATCAGCTTTTACACCGGTATTTTCGCCTGGACCGGAAAAAATTTCCCGTTGCGGAGGCGGTCAGCCGCGCCGTCATTTCAATCCCCATTTTCCCTGCCTTAAGCGCTAAGGAAATCACCCGAATTTGCCGTGCCCTTCAAGAATTAGACCCGTATGCAATTGCTAGATAATCATCGCGGTTGTTAGAGCAAGCTGTAAGGAAAGGAACACTCAAGCAGCTTATCCGCTCTTTTCAAGGCAGCCCCGAGAGTTTATCTATCAAAGAAAGAGATTTTGAGTCGTATTACCGGATTGAACACAACTTCCCGCAGATTTTTTCTGAATCTCTCGTTTCGTTGTTTGAAGAGAGCATCCGGAAAAAGAATGAGAATCAAACCTGCACGCCCATTTCAATAACTCTTCCTGTTCGCTCCGAATCGCGGAGTCAAACGGACGATGTGAATACGGCAATCGAAAAAATAGGGGAAAAAGCAGGGAAAAAAATTGATGCGCGCGATAGTGACGCTGCTCAGGACACCTTTGCAGAAGTCGTTCAACTTTATGAAAAAGAGAAGGAACGCAAAATAAAAGAAAATCAGATCACCCAGGATCACCAAATTTTCAAGGCCTCGCTTCCCTGGCTCGGCGGAATCCTGGATCAGCTGGAGGAATCCCTGCTCATTGCCTTGAATATTCAGGTTGAGGAGAAACAGGCTTTTGAAACTGGGGTTGAGAAGCTGCAGGGCAAGGAAAAACTCGTCGCGCTCCTTCCTTTGGCGGTAGGAAAAGTTGAAGCTGCCGGCCTGTCTACAACTCCCGTAAAGGACTTCGATCGTTACAAAGCTTCCGGATTGCCAAAGCCGGTGAGCAATCCTTACGATATTGCGGCGATTGCAGGAGACGGGGCTTCCGAAATTCAAAGCCATTCTTTTTTCAATGTCCAGCCGAAGCACCCCTCGGGGCCGGAATCCCTTCACCGGCGGAGCTTTGATCTTTTGGGAAGGATCGTGATCGGGGCTGCGGCTGCGTTTGTGCGCAGCCGGCATCCGGAATTGCAGGGCGAACTTTTAAAGCAGGAAGTTCTCAAGCTTATTTTTAAGCAGTATCCGGAATTTTCCGATTCAAATATCTTTCAGATTAATGAAAAAGGCCGAATCGCCGTCATCGTGGATCAAGATCGTTTATGGAATACGGCTCAAGCAATCGCCGCCCGATTCCGTTCCGAACTGCGCACCAAGGCTGCCGCATAAAGATCGCCGCCTGACAAAGACCGCTGCTCCGGTATTTGCTTTGCCGCAGGCTGTCTTTTGATTTTCAACCCCGCTCCACAATTACCGCGTCGATGCAGGGCTATTGCGTGCGGATAAAAAGAACTGTCGTAAGCTAATGAATTGTCCGGTATTTGTAGCAGATGAAATGTCCGCTTTCAACCGGAGAGGTATAATTCCCGGCCAAATTCCTTTTCTGGAGGCCGGCCATGAATTATCCCCCTTC
>JAHFHG010000024.1 GCA_023247035.1 Candidatus Omnitrophota bacterium | reverse complement strand
TATTCCAATCAATAAATATCGGCAAGGAACACAGATCATATAGGAGAATAATCCTTTACAGTTTATTAAATTATTATAAAAGAATACACTTCCCAGAGGAAAATATCAAATAGAGATCGAGTGATTTATACGCCCGTCAAAATTATAGTGAAGTTTTGGGGTGGATCTGCCGGAAATGAACTTTGACCTAAAAATCCGCCCGACTGGACACCGCCGCCTGGCGGTGATGATGACGGCTCCTACCCTCCAAAACGCCCTCAGCCAAAAGGGGTAGAAGCCTCACTCCCAAGCGAAAATCCCGCCACAAAACTGGCGGGCAGGCAGGTTCGCTTGGGAGCGTCAAATGGCTGGGGGACTAGGATTCGAACCTAGACAGACAGATCCAGAATCTGTCGTGCTACCATTACACCATCCCCCACCGTAACGAGTCTTTTCATCTCACCCCGCTTGAAATTGAGGCGCCTGAAAAAGAGGGTGTTTCCCTGAAGTCCGTCAAAATGCAGGTACTCAGAAAAGGTGACTCTGAAACCGTCTTTGCACCATTCTATCTTTCTGATGTGAAACTCGACGATTTTCCTTTTTTCCTCATCCGAGAGATATTATGAAGGATTGCAAAAAACGCTTGTGTAAGCCGGAATACTCTTCAAAGGACATAAACTTTTTTGAATGAACTTTCAAGGTCTTCAGAATTAATTCCTTTTCCTCAAAAAGATTTTTCTGCTGCATCTCAATCGCATGAAGACGCTCCGCGATAATCGCGCCCTTTAAATTCCCTTCTTCCACCTGAGAGATCAGATTCTTCTTCCGCGCCTCTAAATCCTTTAACTGCCGGTCAAGGCCCTTCAGCCGCTCTCCATTTTCATCCATATCGGAATTTAAAGCATCACTCAGATTCTGATAAATGGTTTTCACAATATCGGGAAGATTCATGATGTGATCCATAAGACGAAGGACGAGGGGTTCGATTCTCTCCGCTCGGATCCTCCTGCTCTTTTTACAAATACGGCCGCTCCCTCTCGCATTACAGCGATAATAAGACTCGAACCAACCGCGCCTCGCCTTGTTCTCGGTAACCATACTGCCCGAAAAATTTGCCCTTCAGCTTCGCTTCCTCCCGGCCGCGCTGGCATCGAAGCAGGAGTTTCTGCTTCTCACGTTTGGAGAGAAGGCCGAAAAGGCTGAACATAAAATCATCTTCGACTTCATTAATGTCAAAGATCTGATAAGGCGTTGCGACTTTGACATTGTTCGAACGAAACGTGTCACCGATAACGCCCCAATCCTTTGAGTATTGCGCCCGGGATAATCTTTCTAATTCTGAGACGAGGGCAATATCGTATTTCCCTTTCCCGACATTCTCCAAAAGCTTCTGAAATTGGGGCCTCTCAACGATCGTTTCCCCGCTCCGGCTTCCTTCATCATAAAGATCATTTTTGCGGCTTTCCACTTCTTCGACTTTGCAATTTCCGGCAGGTTTTTCCGCTGCCCGTCGAGACTCAACCCCTTTTCTTCCTGTGAGTTGTCGAAACCCGGATATAAAGGGCGCATCGAGCGGTCATTTTTTATTCCCCTTAATGATTCCTTTAGAGAGCATTTCTGGCTTTAAACCGTGCATCTTTTTATCATTTTATCTCGTAAAGATCAATCGCTCTCGAGGTGCTTGGAGAGGCCGCGTCAGCGCAGCGGCGCCTTTTCTTTTTTAGCCTCGCGGATGAGGCGTATAAAAAAATTGAAAAGGCGTCTTTGGAGGGGATCTCTAGGCTGGCGTTCCGGGTGCCATTGAACGGCGAGGGTAAGCGGAGGCCCCTCGATAGCTTCGGGAATACCGTCTTCGGAAACCGCGGTAATTTTCAGGAAACGCCCCGGAAGTTTGATCGCCTGATGATGCTCGCTATAGACCCAAAAACTCTTCCTTCTGAAAATTTTGTGAAAAAGAGAACCGGGCTGCAGGTCGACACGGTGAAGCGGCGACCTTTTAGAGCGGTGGTCGCGCGCGCCTTTGACCTCAGATTGAATGTCCTGGTGCAGCGTCCCGCCGTGGATCACGTTTAAAAGCTGGAGTCCGTGGCAAATACCGAGAATCGGGATGTGCTTTGTGCGCGCCGCGCGGTAAAGTGAGATTTCAAAATAAGTCCGGCCGCGATAAATCGGCTGGATTTTCTTTTTCGATTTTTCACCGTAGAAACTGGGGTGAATATCCGCGCCGCCCGTAATGACCAGCCCGTCAATCTGATCCATGAGCAATGAGACGTCCCGCTGAAAGGGATTGATCGGCAAAAGCACGGGAATCCCGCCCGATCTTAAAACCGCCCTTACGTAGCGGTAATCGCAGACCAGATCAAATTGGGAAAAATAAGGCCTGACTTTTAAGACCTCGCAAGTGATTCCGATAATCGGCTTATGCCTCTTTTTCAGACCGCCTTTTAAAGACTTCCGTTTTTTAAGCCGTTTCACCATCGCGCCTCTTTGCGTCCAAGCCAAGTCCGGTCAATGCTCGGAAGTTTAACTCCGAGCCGGTGGGAAAATTGCTCAAAGGAATTTCCGTCCAAAAGCTCTTCAATCGCCACGGCATACCGTTTGGAAAACTGCCTTTGCCAGGTAGGAAAATGCTTGCTCCGGCAGAGTTCCGAGGCCTTACGGATCACTTCCGCCTGATTCCAGCCGCGCTTCAGGTATTTGAAAACCCGGAGTACTTCATCGGGGATGTCCATCTGATCGAGTTCCTCTTTATACTTTCTAAAAAAAATATCGACATAATCGGCAACGCTCATCCAATGATTCGTCCAGACGAGTCTTGCCCGCGGCCCGCGACGGATGGCCCCGTCCCGCGCCTTTAAATAATTCGAATGCGTGGAACGATTCACCGCCTGCCCGCGCGCCCGCCAGCGCAAGGCCACGGCGCGGCAGATGCACAAAGCGGCCGCAATATATTCGGGCACCGAACTGTCGCAAACGCGAATCTCAAGGGTCGGCGGTTTTTTCTTTCCGCCCCGGTTGAAAGTCATTTCTCGATACCGGTGTTTGTAAAGCATGCCGCGTTTGGTCAGCTGGCAATACTTGCTTGATCCGCGAAGCAAACGGGCCGACGAATAATTCGTAATTTTTTCCCTCCAGATCGGGGAATTTCCGCACAAGGCGATCAAAAAAGGAATATGATCGTGAAGCCGGCTCGCAAGTTCTTTGGCCTCCGGGTAAGTCAGCTTGTGCCTTCCAAACGCGAAATGCATATGCATTCCCGCGAACCGGTCCGTCCAGCCGCCGATCGGGAAAATGACAAACCGGTCGTGAGGGTCTACGGAATCATTGAATTCCGTATATTTGCGCAAGCTGCTCTTAAGAAGAAAAAAGGCTTCCCGGATCGTCAAAAAGATCTTGCTATTGTATTCGGAGCCGATGCTGACGTCGCGCGTAAAACGTTCACCCTTCTCGATAATCGAACGCTTTGGGAAATGAAGCGCGCGGCAGATCCGGTACTCGGGGACTGCGATCGAGTAGGTTTCCAGCTCGATCCCCATTGAAATATGTTTTTTTCTTACGCGTCTCATCAATCGATCTCTTTCAAAGTTGCCGAGGACAATAAGAGGGACAGGATTTCAGCCGGGGGGCCAGCGCATTTTCCGGCCGCTCAGAAGATGAAGGTGAATATGGAAAACAGACTGGCCGGCCTGGGCGCCATTATTAAAAACCAAACGGTAATCCGTCCAATGGTTTTTCTCCGCGATCCGGGCCGCCTTATAAATCAGGCTTCCGGTCAAGGCAATATGGTTCTCCTCAAGATCACTGATTTTTTCGATGTGCTTCTTGGGGACAAGGAGCAAATGAACAGGGGCCTGCGGGTTGATATCATAAAAAGCGAGCAGCTTGTCGTCTTCATATTCCACTTTGGCCGGAATCTTTCTTTCGAGAACCTTGCAGAAGAGGCAGTCTGATGTGTTCATTGGATTGATGAAAGAAGTCCGCTTCTTTATTCTTTAGTTAAGAATGCTTTGACGCGGTTAAGACAGACATCCCTGCCCAGCACGCCCATCAACTCGAAAAGGCCGGGGCTTACGGTCTTTCCCGTCACTGCAAAACGCAGCGGATGGATCAGGTCTTTGGCTTCGATTCCCCAGCCCGAGGCTGCTTCGCGCGTGAATTTCTCAAGCAGGGCCGTATTCTCAAAGTCAGGGCCGGAAAGTTCGCCCGCTTTTTCAGCCCACGCCTCCAAATGCCGCTTCAAAGGCTTATTTTGCAAATAGTCCCCGCGCAGCTGGGATTCATAAGAAATTTCCTCGCCCCAAAAGTATCCGGCCTGCGCTTTCAAATCCTGAAAGGCTTTAATCCGCGAACGATAAAGCAAAACAAACTGCCTCCATTTTGCGGGCGGAAATTTTTTGGATTCCTTTTCATAGAATTTCGAAATTCTCAGGACGTAATCATCTTCCGCCAGCTTTTTAATGTGCTGGGCATTCAACCATTCAAGTTTCTCGAAATTGAATTTTGCATTGGCCTTGTTGATCCGTTTGATGGAAAATTTTTGAATCAGCTCATTTAAAGAATAGATCTCCTGATGGCCTTCCGTTCCCCAGCCGAGGAAGGCCAGATAATTTAAAATCCCCTCGGGGACAAACCCGCAATCGCGGAAATTCGTAAGCGAGACTGCGCCGTGGCGCTTGGAAAGAGGCGTGCCGTCATCTCCGAGGATCAAGGGCAAATGCGCGTACTTCGGGGCCTTCCAGCCCATCGCTTCAAAAAGAAGAATCTGCCTCGGGGTGTTTGAAAGATGGTCGTCGCCGCGAATCACGTGGGTGATTCCCATCTCGTGATCATCCACCGCGCAGGCCCAATGATAGGTTGGGAATCCGTCGGATTTTAAAATCACCAAATCCTCGAAAAGAGCGGCATCGAAGGCGACCTCGCCGTGCACCAGATCCTGAAAAATAGTTTTTTGGGGAGATATTTTAAATTTGACGGCCTTTTTATTTTCAATCGTTTCTTCATAGGCCAGCCCTCGGGCCATCAAATCCTGGGCCAGTTCCTGGTAGCGCCCAAGCCTTTGGCTTTGACGGATGACGGCCTCATCCCAATCCAGGCCCAGCCATTTCAGCGAAGCGAGAATCTCTTTTTCGAATTCAGGGCGCGACCTTTCACGGTCGGTGTCCTCAATGCGCAGCAGGAAATTTCCCTGCTGATTTCGCGCATAAAGATAGTTGAAAAGGGCCGTCCGCACGCCTCCGATGTGAAGAAAGCCGGTTGGCGAAGGGGCAAAACGGACGCGGATCATAAATCAAGAAGGGAAAAAGGCATGAGTGAATGCGAAGGTGTATCCGGTTTATTTTTGTTGTTTGCCGATCGAGTTCACAAGGTTTTTGACGCGGGCAATATCCAAAGGCTTTCGAAGGCACGCGACCGCCCCGAGGGCCAAAACTTCTTTTTCCTTGCTCTTGGGCATATAACCGGACATGATCGCAATGGGAACTTCACTCACGGTTTTTATTTTTTCGAAAACTTCGCGGCCTTCCATACGCGGCATCAAAACATCAAGGAAGATAAGATCGTAGCGGCTCTGTTGGACTTTTTGGATGGCCTCCGCGCCCCTTAAGGCGGTATCGACTTCGTGGCCCTCTTCCTGCAAAAGGGCGCTGAACTCTTCACAAATCATTTTTTCGTCATCGACAACCAGGATTTTCGCCATGTGTGACACCCTGCCGCTAGGACTTCGACCCTGTTGATTTTGCGGGAAAGCTCAGTACTGTCTTGAAAAGCAGGCCAATCCTCACTCAGCTCACCGAATTGACCAATCCTTTAATGCTGTTTAAGTCAATGGGTTTCCGGAGGCACGCGACCGCCCCGAGGGCCAGGACTTCCTTCTCCTTGCTGCGGGGCATATAGCCGGACATAATCGCAATGGGAACTTTACTGACGCTTTTAATTTTTTCGAAAACTTCGCGGCCTTCCATATGGGGCAGCAAAACATCAAGAAAGACGAGATCGTAGTGATTTTGCCGGACTTTTTGAATGGCCTGCTCACCGTCGAGAGCGACATCAACCGCGTGTCCGTCTCCTTGCAGAATAATTTTAAATTCTTCCCCTATCGACGGTTCATCATCCACAACAAGAATGCTTGCCATTTAAAAATCCTTCTTTGTCAGACCGGAAATTTAAAATTTTCCCTGAGGGTTGAAAAGTAACTGCGCCTTGAGCTTTTGACCAACCGCAAACGCGTGCCGGAGCGGGTGATTTCAATACTATAGCTATCGTCGATCTCTAAATTTTCTTGACCGTCGGCGGTCAGGAGCGCCCTTCCGTGCCCCAAGGTATTCTGAAGCCGGATCGATATGCGCTCATCGGCGCTGAGCACCATGGAACGTAACGCCGAGGCGTGAGGGCAAATCGGAGTAATAATCAGCGCCTCAAGCTTCGGATGGACGACCGCGCCGCCCGCGGAAAAAGAATAAGCGGTCGAGCCGGTAGGCGTCGCGACGATCAGGCCGTCGCCGGCAAAAGACGTCAATTTTTCGCCGCCCGCATTCACTTCCATTTTCAAGATGCGAGACAAACCTTCGCGGCTGACCACGATATCATTGAGGGCCATGAAGCGCCGTTCTTCCTTCGCCTTTTCACTCCACGCGGTGCAAGACAGCATAAGCCGTTCTTCAATTTGAGATTGCCCGAAAAAAAAAGAATTCAGCTCCTCAAAAACCTCTTCCTGCTTTACCTCCGTTAAAAATCCCAGGCTCCCGAGATTGACCCCCAAAATGGGGATAGCGGCCTCTTTGAGACGGCCGGCAACTGAAAGAAGCGTCCCGTCCCCGCCTAAACAAATGACCAGGGCCGCATCCTGAAGCACCTCTTCGAGCGGGCGGGTTTCCGTATCAAGAACGGCGATATCCCGTTTTTCCAGCCAGCTTCGCAGCTTCAGGACCAGCTCTGCAGCGCTTGCTTTATTCCGGTTAATGACAATGCCGACTCTTTTCATAATAATAATCTTAGGAAAGCAAGGAGACCGGAGAGTCAAATCGTAACCGGCTTAAAACGCACGAGGCGATTTTCCCCGGGGAAAGCCCGAAATAATCCAGGAGCGCTTCGCGCGCTCCCTGCTCAATGAATTCATCCGGAAGCGCAAAACGGTGGACATAAGCATCCGTCACCTTCCGCTGTTCGAGGAATTCCAGCACTTTGGATCCGAAGCCGCCGGTGAGGACGTGCTCTTCAAGGGTATAGAGGAAACGGCTCTTAGCGAGTGAATCCAAAATCAAGCGTCCGTCTAACGGCTTCGCAAACCTCATATTCACGACGCGGACTTCAACGCCTTCCTGCTTTAAAATTTTGTGCGCCTTGAGGGCGGTCTCGACCATACTTCCGAGAGCAAGAAAAGTGGCGTCTTGCCCCTCGGTCAAAATCTGGCCTACTCCCACGGCAAAAGGGGCGGCGGGCAAAGGGCCATAAATCTTCGGGACATTGGCGCGTGGATAACGAATGGCAAAGAGATGAGGATAATTAAAGCCAAGCCGCAGCATTGCCTCCATTTCCTTCTCATCAATGGGCGCGGCGATCACGGCCTGCGGGATATGTCCAAGATAACTCATATCAAAAATACCGTTGTGAGTCGCGCCATCGGCTCCGACCAATCCAGCGCGGTCAAGGGCAAGCACAAGCGGCTGGCGCTGCAACGCCACATCATGAATCAAGGAATCCTGAGAGCGCTGAAGAAAAGTCGAATAAATAGCGCATACCGGCCTCATCCCTCCTTTCGATAAAGCGCCCGCAAAAGTCACGGCGTGCTGCTCCGCGATACCGACATCGAAAAACCGGTCAGGAAATTCCGCTTGGAAATCGGTAAGGCCGGTCCCGGACGGCATGGCCGCGGTAATCGCCACAACTTCCGGGTTTTCGCGCGCAATCTTCGTAAGCGCCTGCACAAAGGCTTTGGTATAAGGGATGCCTTCCTCTCCGGCCTTTTCGATTTCCTTCGGACTTTTAATTTTTTCCCCGGTTTTCACGTCAAAAGGAGTTACGCCGTGCCCCTTTTCAGCGTCCTTTTCGGTAAACGCGCACCCTTTCCCTTTTTGCGTCACAACGTGCAGCAAACTGCATTCCCGAAGCGATAAAACCTTGCGGAGCGTCTGCACAAGCCCGGCGATATCGTGGCCGTCGATCGGGCCAAAGTAGCGGAATCCCAGTTCCTCAAAGAGGATGCCCGGCAATAACAGATGTTTGATTCCCTCAAGGCCGGCGGCGGCAAATCGACGGAGCCGCGGGAAACATTCCAGTTGCTTTTCCACTTCGGAGCGGACGCGGTTATAAAGCGGATTGGTGATCATTTTATTTAAATATTTGCTGATCCCGCCTACATTTTTCGAAATCGACATTTCGTTGTCGTTCAGAATAATGAGCATTTCCCGCTTCAAATGGCCGGCATTGTTCAAGGCCTCCAAAGCAAGGCCAGAAGTGAGCGCGCCGTCTCCGACGACGGCGACAATTTCTTCGTGACCTTTGTGGAAATCCCGCGCAACGGCAAGGCCCAAGGCCTGCGAGATCGCCGTTCCCGCGTGGCCGACGATGAAAGGATCGTGAGGACTTTCAAAGGGAGAAGGAAAACCGCTTAGGCCTGCTGCCTGCCTCAAGGTATTCATTTGATTCCGCCGGCCCGTAATCATTTTATGGACGTAGGCCTGGTGCCCGACATCCCAGCAAATCTTGTCCTGCGGCGACTGAAGAACGTAATGCAGCGCGACATTTAATTCCAAAGCCCCGAGGCTCGCGCCAAGGTGCCCGCCCGTCTTGGCGACCGACTCGATTAAAAAAGTCCTGTACTCGTTTGCGACTTCCGAAAGCTTGTCCAGCGGAACTTTTTTGAGGTCTTCCGGAGAGTTGATCTTTTCAATCCACTGCCACATGATTTCCTCGCGGCAACCGTTTCAAAAGATAGCCGGCTATCACATTGAGTTTTTCAGTTTTGCTTCCCAAGGGCCGCAGCTCGCGCAAGCCGTAAGCAATCAGGTCGCGGACTTTCTGGCGGACTTCACCTGCCTTTATCACCTGAAGACTTCCGTCCTGGTCGATCAAATCGTCAATAAACTGGAATGCCAGCCCAACGGATTCGCCGTATTTGACCACCCGCTCAAGCGCATCCTTTGAAGCGCCTCCCGCCAAGGCGCCGCTGACAGCGCCGGCTTTGATCAATTTTCCCGTTTTATGAATGCTGATAAATTCGACAAGAGGAACGTTGAGTTCCTCTTTTTTTGTAATCAGGTCGGCCACCTGGCCGCCGATCATACCATAAGTGCCTGCGGCCGTCGATAGCTCCTCCAAAATACCAACCGCCTTGCCGGCAGGCTGGATGCGGGAAAGAAGTTGAAAAGCAAGGGAGAGCAGGCCGTCCCCGGCCAGGATCGCAATCGCCGCTCCAAAACGTTTGTGACAGGCCGGCTTTTGCCTCCGGATTTCATCGTTGTCAAGGGCCGGCAAATCGTCGTGGACAAGGGAATAACAATGGATCAGTTCGACCGCCGCCGCAGGGATCAAGGCCTCTTCAAAATTTCCGCCTGCGGCTTCGCAGGCCGCAAGGGCTAAAACGGGCCGGAACCGTTTCCCGCCCGGGAACACGGCATACCGCATAGCCTCGTGAATCACGGAAGGGTATCGACTGTCCGGAGGCAGGGCCTCTTCGAGTTTCTCTTCAATGGCTTTCAAAAAATCTTTAAAGTAAAGCTCGTATTTCAAAGGAGCAGATCCTCATCTTCCCCAGCCGCCGGCTTGACGGGCCTTTTCGGTTTTCCGGCCGGAGGCGCCTCCTCTTTTTCTTCGAAATCAAACGTTTCTTTTTTAAAAGATCCGTCCAAAGCGTGCGTCAGAATTTCGATTTTCTTCTCGGCCTGGCCCAGCCTTTTTTGGCACAGCACGGAAAGTTTCACGCCCTCTTCGTATTTTTTAAGCGCGTCCTCAAGGCTGACGTTTCCCGCTTCGAGCTCCTCGACAATTTTCTCAAGCCTCTCCAGCGCCTTTTCAAATTTGATTTCCTCACTCATTTTACGCGCTCCTTTTCTTCAACCTTCGTGATCTTTGAATGGATTGTCCCCCGCCAGAGTTTTGTCCGGATAAGGTCCCCGGTTTTTAAACTCCTCGCATCTTTTAACGGGATTTCTCCTTCGAAAAAACTGATGGAATAGCCGCGCTTCAAAATGGCGAGCGGGCTCAAGGCATCCAGCCGCCCTGCCAAGAACTTGAAGGCCTGGGCCTTGTGAAGCGCCAAGGACCTCGAGTAATTTCCAAGCTGCCTCAGAAGTTCGTCGGCGCGCTGGGAATATTGCTGGATCAGGTTCAGAGGCTGTTTAAAGGCGTAGCTTTCGCGCAAATTTTCAAGCTCATCGCGCTTGCGCTGTAAAATTTTAGAAGCGGAATTTCTTACGCGCGCTTCAAAATCGCGCAGGCGTTTTTCGAGTTCCTCACGGTTCTGGACGACTAACTCGGCGGCGGCTGAAGGCGTAGGCGCCCTGAGGTCCGCCACCCAATCGCAAATGGTCCAGTCGATCTCGTGCCCGACCGCCGAGATAATGGGAATCCGGGAGGCATAAACAGCCCGCGCCACAACCTCCTCATTGAAGGCCCACAGATCTTCAAGACTTCCCCCGCCGCGCCCCACGATCATCACGTCGGCTTCCCCGAACTCATTCATTTCGTCAATCGCCTTCGCAATCTGTCCGGCCGCTCCCGCTCCCTGCACCGGGACAGGATACAAAAGCACGGCCGTGCCGCTAAAGCGCCGGTTGAGAATATTTAAGATATCCCGGATGGCCGCGCCTGTGGGGGAAGTAATCACGCCGACGACACACGGAAATTTTGAGATTGGTTTCTTATGCGCGGGATCAAAAAGGCCCTCGCGTTCCAATTTTTCCTTAAGCTGCAGAAAGGCAAGCTGCAGGGCGCCGATCCCCTTGGGCTCGATTCTCTCAATATAAAATTGGTACTGTCCGCGGGGCTCATAAATGGAAAGCCGCCCAAAAGCCAAAACCTGAAGGCCGTCTTTTAACTCAAACCGAAGGCCGTGATTGTGGCGGCTGAAAAAAACGGACGGCATCTGGGATTTTTCATCTTTCAAGGTCAAATAGATATGGCCGGAATTGTGAAATTTAAAATTCGAGATTTCCCCCTCGATCCAGAGCGAAGGGTAGGCCGATTCGAGGCACAAGCGGACCTGGCGGTTAATCTCGCTGACCTTAAAAATTTTTCTTCCCTGAAAATCGGGAGCGTGGTCCGGGGAGGCTTCTATTTTTTTTGATTCCGTCTTTTCCATTTTCACCGTCTTTTAATCCGTAATAATTTTATCCACCCGCACATCCCGCGCATCTGCGGGAATTTTTGTCAGCACCTGCTCTTTAAAAGCCAGCCCGATCTTTGTCGCGCGGATTGTTTTCCTTAGGAAGCGGTCAAAATGGCCTTCCCCGCGCCCCAATCGCCGCCCGGATTTATCAAAACCAAGTCCGGGCACAATGATAAGATCCATCTTTTGCGGCCGGCCTTTAAAAAATTGACTCGCCCGGGGCTCCCGAATTCCGCAATACCCTTTTTTCAATTCCTTCGAAGAGTCCCGGATTTGAAATACTTCTAATGCGCCGCGGGCCGGATGAACCCGGGGAAGAAAAACATTCTTATTTAAGAAAAGAGCCCGATCGATCAAAGGCCGTGTATCGACCTCGCCGGGCAAAGGAAAATAAATGACAATGTTTTGGGCCTTGCGGAAAAAAGATGAGCCTAAAAGGCATTTTATAATTTTTTTGCTTTTCACGCGGCGTGCTGAAGGAGAAAGGGTCAATAAGGAATGCTTTAACTTATTCCTAAGTAATGATTTGCATATCTTAATCCAGGACCCATCCATAACGGATTGCCATTGTAGCGAAGAAAAAGCAAAAAGAAAAGGAAACCTTCCGCTAGGTAGTGGTACAGTTTCAAATCAGATTTTTTTATCAAGTAATCCCACCAATTCCTGAAGACTCCAAACATGATCGCTAACCCCCGCCTCCATAGCCGGAGTAACCCGCAAAGACTGGTGAATCCGGCAGAAGTCAGCCTCTCTTCCTTCGCTTACCTTTTAATTCAAGTCAACTGGCAGGGTTATTTATAATGGAGTTGCATTCTGCCGGCGCCCTTCGAGTGTCTTTAGAAGCTGCATAAAGAAATCCCGCTCGACGTCGTAGTCCACGGGTTGCAATTCGTAATTGCGCCATTGGGCCGCGGGCGGGGAATCCAAAGGCCTTTCTTCAAAAGTCCCGCGAATCTCGATCGTTGTAAGATAGGCCGCCGGCTTAAGACGAACTTTAAGCCGATACCTGCGGGCATAAATCTGAGAGGCGATTTTTCTTAAAAGCCCCCTCGACCGCTTGACCCGGTCTTGAATCCAGCGGCTCTGGATTTCACCTTGATCGCGGTTCATATTCTTAATCCCATAAGGCTTGAGCGTTTCTTGGACCCCTTGCCAGACTTCTTCCAGCGGGGCGGAGATTTCATCCGAATACGCAAACAAAAAACTCTCGCCGCCCGCCAGCAATCCGGCAAAAAGAACGGGCAGGATTTTCCAGATTTTCTTTTTCATTCTCTCTCCTTAAAAGGCAAACAGCTTTTCAATCGCAACAACGCCCTTCACCTCTCCCTGGCTGTCGGTCACGGCGGCAAAAGACTGGCGTTTTTCCTGAAGCGTGAGAAAGGCCTTCTCGATCGACGTATTTTGGGGAAGAAAAATCGGCGAACGCAGATAATTTTTGAGCCCCAAATCTTCCCGGATCTCAAACAGCAGGTCAAAGACATAAATCATTCCCACAATAATGGACGGGATTTCCTCATACACCAAAACCATCCGGGTGTGGGTGCGCCGCGCGATTTCCTTTATTTCGCCGACCGAACCTGCGATATCGACTTTGGCCGCCTCCGCGACGGGGATCATGACCGAGTCAATATGGATCCTTTCAAAATCCAAAATGATGTCAATCAGCCGTTTTTCATGATGGCCGAGGATGCCTCGCTTCGTGCCTTCTTCAATCAGAAGCCGGAATTCTTTTTCCGACACGAAAATGTTACGGGCCGTTTCCGAACTCAAAGGCCCTAAGAGCATATCCACGCCCTTCAGAATCCAACGGAGGGGTATCCGGAATATTTTCAAAAGAAAGCTCAGCAGGCCCGCGTATTGCAGCAGAAAGTTCTGGGCGCGCAGCCGCCCGTAATCCTTGGGGACGGTCTCCCCCAAAATAATAAGCAGCGGCGCCATAATGGCGGCCGCCACCCATTCGTTTTCGATTTTGAAATGCAGTTCGAGCCAATAGGTCAAAATCACGGTCGCCGCAATATTCACAGTATTATTGCCGATCAGGATCACCGTCAGAAAATCCTGGGGCTGTTGGTGAAGGTTCAGGATCTTCCTCGCCCCAAGGCTTCCCGTGTCTGCAATCTTCCTTAATTGGATCTGATTGACCGAGACAAACGCCATCTCGGCCATCGACAAAAAGGCTGAAACCACAAAACAAAGAATGAAGGTCAGCTCGAGACTCATGTTAAGGCCGTAATTTTACAATGACGCTGCGGATCCGGCGCTGGCGGATCACGTCGTGAATGCGGATTTCACATTCCGGGGTCTCAAGCCGCTGGCCCTTTTCCGGAACCCGTCCCATTTTCTCAAGGATAAACCCTCCGAGCGTACTCGCGTCTTCAGATTTTAAATGGGTTGAGAAGTGTTCATTAAAATCCGCCAAAGGCGTCTTCGCCTCGACAATGTATTCGCCGTGCCCGAGCGGGCGGATCGGGTTCTCCACTTTGGCATATTCGTCATAAAATTCTCCGAAGATCTCTTCGAGAATATCTTCAAGAGTCACCACGCCCCCGGTGCCCCCGTATTCATCGACACAAAGCGCGAAGCTGTGATTCTGGGCCCTGAATTCCGCCAGCAGGTCGTCAATCCGCTTAAGTTCCGGCACAAAAAGCGGCTGCTTCAGATGGTTCTGGATAGGGATCTCGGGATTCAGCACGAACTCCTGAACGGAAACAACCCCTAAAATATTGTCCAGCGAATTTTGATAAACGGGAAAATGCGTGAAGTGAAACTTTTGAATCTGCTCAAGCTGTTTCTGGCGGGTATCCTCCACATTAAGCGCCGCAAGGTCAATCCTCGGCGTCATAATATCCTTGACCGGACGTTCGCCAAGGTCAAAAATTTGCTGGAGCATATACCCTTCCTGGCGGTCGAGAACTCCTTCCTCTTCCCCGATCTTCAGGAGCGTTTTCAGTTCCTCTTCGGATATTTCATCGTGGTGCTCCCGTTTATCGTGAATGATAAAATCAAGGATCCAATCGGTAATCTGTCTGACGATCCGGCGGAGCGGATAAATTAGAACGGCAAAAATTTGCAAAGGCAACGCGGCGTACAAAGCCGTGCTCTCGTTTTTCCGAACGGCGATGGTTTTGGGAATAATTTCGGCGGTGAGCACAAAAAGGATCGTGAAAACCACCATCGCAGGGCTCAAATATCCGGCTCCCAAATACCGGAGGACGAGGATCGTGACAAGCGAGGCGGCAATGGTGCTGCTGAGCAGGTTCCCGATCAAAATGGTAATTAAAGCGCGGCGGGGATGATCCAGGTGATAGTTCACCCATTTTGACAGAAAAGGAAATCTTTCACTGAGGCGCCTTCGCTGGATTTTTGAGAGCGAAAAAAGCGCCGTTTCGGAAGCCGAAAATAAAGAGGAAAGAATAAAAAGCCCTAGAAGGCTGGCTATCTTTAAGGCCAAATCCATCATCGCTCCTGATAAAGATTCATCCGGCGGATGTAGTTTTCAACTCCTTCAGGAAGGCATTGTTTATCTTTCAACTCTCCTTGAGCGATCCAGCGGCGTATTCCTGAGGAAGACAGCGGGCATTCCGGCATCGAAATCCACAGCGTCGCCGGGGCGGAAGGGTCTGCCTTAAACGGCCGGCGCGGCGCGGCCAGGATCCCGGCAAATTTCGGGATATTGTCCGCTTCTTTCCATTGAGGAATTTCGGCCAGGGAATCCGCGCCCACAATCAAAAAAAATTTGCCGGCCTGATATTTTTTTTTCAATTCCCGCAGCGTATCGACCGTATAAGACACTTCGGCGCGGGAAAATTCCAAATCGGAGACTTCAAAATCCGGATGAGCCCGGAGCGCAATCTCCACCATCCGGTAGCGGTAAGGGGCGGGCGTCAAATCACGCCGCGCAGCCTTGTGGGGAGGAATCAGCGCGGGAACGAATAAAACCTTGTCAAGACCATATTGTTTTTTCGCCGCGTAAGCCAACGTAAGATGCCCCCGGTGAATGGGATCAAAAGTGCCGCCTAAGATTCCGATTTTCATTCCGCTTCAGCGGCGAATCTGGCCGCTGCCCTGGACCACATATTTATAAGAGGTCAATCCTTCCAGCCCCATAGGCCCCCGGGCGTGAATTTTATCCGTGGAAATTCCGATTTCGGCGCCGAACCCGTATTGGAAGCCGTCCGAGAAGCGCGTCGAGGCGTTGACCATCACCGAAGAGGAGTCGACCTCCTGCGTAAAAATGCGCGCGGCCCTCGCATCTTCCGTCACAATCGCGTCGGTGTGCGCGGATCCGTACTTCTGGATATGCTCAAGGGCGGCGTTTAAATGAGGCACGGTCTTCACGGCAAGGATTTTATCCAGGAATTCGCAGCCGTAATCGCCGGCTTGCGCAGGTTCGATCCACGGCAGAATCTTGCAGGCCGTCCTATCCCCGCGGATCTCGCAGCCGGCGGTTTTCAATTTTTTTCCCAAAACCGGCAGAAACTTTTCCGCAATTTTTTGATGGACCAGCAAAGTTTCCATTGCATTGCAGACACTCGGCCTTTGCATTTTTGCGTTGTAGGAAATTTCCACGGCTTTTTTCAAATCAGCCCTTGCGTCCACATAAATATGGCATATCCCCTGATCGTGCTTAATCACCGGAATCCGCGAAAGGCGAACCACTTTGCGGATCAGCGCCGCTCCGCCCCGGGGGATCACAAGCTGAATATCCGTGTCCCGCCGGAGAAGAAAATCAACGGCCTTCCGATCGGTTGTCGAAACAAAGCCGGCCGCGGACGCAGGCAGCTGGAACCGCCGGAAAACATTTTGAAAAATCGACGCGAGGAACCGGTTGGATTCAAAGGCCTCTTTGCCTCCTCTTAAAATAACGGCGTTGCCGCTTTTAAAACAAAGGCTGGCGCATTCTACCGTAACATTGGGGCGAGATTCATAAATAATCAAAATCACTCCGAGGGGAACCGCGACCCGGAAAATTTTTAAACCGTTCGGCCTTTTCCAGTGAGCTTGGATCCGGCCGATAGGGTCAGGAAGGCCGGCGACGGTCCGCACGCCCGCCGCCATTTCCGAAATCCTCTTCTCGGTCAGGGTTAAGCGGTCGATCATCACGCTGCCGAGGCCTTCTTTCACGGCGGCTCTTATATCCTTTTGATTTTCCCGGAGGATGGCGGCCTTCTCTTTTTCAAGCTGGCGGGCGGCCTCAAGGAGAGCTTTCTTTTTCAGCTGGGAAGGAACCTGGCTCAATTTCCTTGCCGCTTCCCGGCAGCCTTGAAGAGTTTCTAAAAGATTTTTTTTCCAGTTCGCGCGTTCGTTTGACATCCTAATTAACTCCAGATCACCAAATCATTGCGGTGGACTGCCTCATCGTGATGCTTATAGCCCAAAACCGCATGAATTTCCGCGGTTTTTTTTCCCGCGATTTGTTCCAGCTCGCGCCACGAATAATTGACAACCCCCCGGCCGAAGACGCGGCCATTGGCGGCCTTAAGCTCCACCACCTCGCCGCGCTCAAATTTTCCCTCCACGTGAATGATCCCACCGGGCAAAAGGCTTCTTTTTTTGCTTTGAAGCGCTTCCCAGGCCCCTAAGTCCACCGTTAAGGCCCCGCGCCTTGCGGCCGAAAACGCGATCCATTTCTTGCGGGCATTTTTGCGCTCACGGCTTGCGGTAAAAATCGTTCCGGCGTCTTCGCCTTCCAGAAATTTTGTAATCCCTTCCTTTTCGCGGCCGTTGACAATGGCCAGCGGCACGCCGAGACGCATGGCAATCCGGGCGGCGGCGAGCTTGGCTTTCATTCCTCCGACGGTTTTTTGCTTTTTTGTGTCCTTCAGGTGCCGCATCAGTTCATGGTCAATCTCTTCTTCAGACTGGACATCCCGGACGCGCGATCCGTCTTGAAGATAAAAACCGTCCACGTCCGAGAGAAGGATCAGAAGATCCGCCTGAATCAAGTGGGCGACTTGCACGGACAATACGTCGTTATCGCCGAAAGCAATTTCCTCGGTGGCAATCGTGTCGTTCTCATTGACGATCGGAAGCGCCCCGAAGCTGAAAAGCTCCTCAAGGGTTTTTCGCGCGGCAAGGAAACGGCTCCTCGATTCCAGGCCGTCCCGGGTCAAAAGAAGCTGGGCGGTATGAAGGCCGTGCTTTGAAAAAAACCGCTCATAGGCGTGCATGAGTTTTCCCTGCCCGATCGCGGCGCACGCCTGGAGCCTCGGCATTTCGCGCGGGCGCGTTTCGAGCCTCACCGATTCCATTCCAAAAGCAATGGCCCCGGAGCTGACAAGCACGATTTGTTTTCCCGCCTTCATAAGGTTCAGGATTTGCGCTCCCAAGCGCTCCAGAGGGCCCTCCGGAATTCTGCCGTCTTTGGAGGTCAGGATACTTGTGCCGGCTTTGATGACAATCCGTTTACTGTATTTTAAATTTTGCCTCATCATTTTGATCAGCATACCTTTTTAAATAAGCGGAGAATTCCTCAAACCCGGCGCCGGAAAGGGCTGAAACGAAAAAAAGAGGCGCGCGGGGCTTGAATTTTTCTGCCTGCGCTTTGGCCTGAGCTTCCGGCAAGTCCATTTTGTTGACGACAACGGCATAAGGGATATTAAGAAAATCTTTCTGAAAAATTTCGATTTCCTTTTTTAAGATCGCCAAGCCGTCTTTCAAAGAATCACAAAATTTAGAAACCGGATCCAGAATATAAAGAATGCACTTCGCCCCTTCAAGATGTTTTAAAAAATCCGCGCCCCGGCCCCGGCCCTCGTGCGACGCGCTGTAAAGCGACGGGAGTTCACAGAGGATTAATTTTGCCTCGCTTCCTTCTTCTTCAGCAAGGTCCCACACGCCTACTCCCGGCGTACGGGTCGCAAAAGGGTAATCTTCTTCTTTAAAACGGGTGTGCGCCAAACGGTTGAGCAGCTTCGACTTGCCGGAGTTCGGGAGGCCCACCAAAAAAAGGTCGGCCATAATGCGAATATCTAATTCCAGATCCAGGGATTTTCCTCTTTCACCCGGAGAGGCTTGTTTCCGCCCATAATTACCGACCCCGCCCTTGCCGCCCTCGAGGACAATCACTTCATCCCCGTGCTCTGCAAGGCGGCGGATCAAAAGATTGCGGGAGCGGTCGTGAATTCTCGTGCCGGGAGGAACCGGAACAATGAGGTCTTTGCCGTTTCTTCCCCGTTTCCGATTGCTTCCGCCGTGCGCGCCGGACTCGGCGATAAGATGCTGCCGGAAACGGAAGCTCCCAAGCCCGGGCGCATTGCTATCCGCGCGAAAAATGACGCAGCCGCCGTTTCCTCCGTCCCCGCCGTGGGGCACTCTTTTTTTATCAGTGCGGCGGAAATAACTTTCACATCCATTGCCGCCGTGGCCGGCCTGAATGAGAAGGTGTATCCTATCGATAAACATGGCTTAAAATGGAAAAAGGGATCCTGCAAGAGGATCCCTTGGGATAAAAAATGGAAAGTTTATGCGTGCGCAGGAAGAACGTTGACTGTCCGATTCGGTTTGAATTCGACAATACCGTCACGCTTCGCAAAAAGGGTAAAATCATTACCCCGCCCAACGTAAAAACCCGGCCAAAAACGGCTGCCTCGCTGCCGCACAATAATGCTTCCGGCTTTTACAAATTGGCCGCCGAATACTTTGACGCCAAGCCTTTTGGAATTTGAATCGCGTCCATTGGTCGTGCTTCCCTGACTTTTGGTGTGTGCCATGATTTAGCCTCGCAAAAAATGATGGGAGTGAGTCCGCGGCTACTTCCCCGCCAGGATTTCTTTTACAAATAATCTGGAGTATTCCTGCCGGTGCCCCTTTTTGCGGCGGGAAGCCTTACGGCGGCGGAATTTGAAGGAGATGACCTTCGGGGCTCGCTTATTTCCCAGATAATCGCAGATGACCTTTGCTCCCTGAATATGCGGTGTCCCGATCTGAATTTTTTCTCCATTGCAAAGAAGCAAGACTTTATCAAGAGCGACTTCTTTTTCCCCTTCCGCAAGATTAAGCTTCTCAACCTCGATCCAGCTCTTCGGTTCGACTCGATACTGCTTGGCCCCTGATTCTATAATCGCATAAGTAGGCATCGGAACTCCTCGTCTGAACTTACCTAACTAAAAGTAGAGGCATATTTTATGTACCAAAAAGTCCGCTGTCAAACCTTTTCTGTTTTCTCTTTTTTCTCTCTCAGCGAACGGGCGGTAGCCTCAAGCGGCGACTTCGCTTGGAAACGCCAATCCTTAGCGAACGCAAAGAACGCTTCAACTTTATCAGGACTATGGCGTTCAAACCGGGCCAGCGAATCAGAGCCTTTTATTATTCCGGATTCGAATGCTTATTGGTCTTTTTGAGCCAATTCTTATCGATAACAGCCCACAAGATCAGAGCAAATGCGAAGAGCCGTATTAAATAAAGGTTGGGAACATTTTCCGGCGTAGGTTCCATTAAAGCCTGAATGACCCGATTCACAGCCTGGATCCAGAAGGATATCGCAAAAAATAGAAAAAAACGATCCCGCGTGTTTCTCCAGAAGCGTAAAAAAAATAATCCGGCTATGAAAGAAGCCATGGTAAGCGCTCCTAATAACACAGAATTCACCGCTTCACCTACCCGCCTTCCCAAATAAGGCCGTAAAGCAGCAAGATCATCCCGATCAGCGCGGGGATCAACCTCACCGTAGACAGATCCATTGTAGTGAATACCATCTGATCAAGGACAAGGAACAAATTGCTCAACCCCAATCCCGTAAAACAAAGGCCGCTCCAGAGAAGCAAACGGAATTTCGTATGAAAATAGCTCCGCAAGAGCAGCCAGGCGCATCCAAGGGCCGTGGCCATGCAAAGCCCGTAAATCAATTCCGCCATTTGCTTACTCCTTTCCTTTTTTCCATTTGAACGCATTTCCAAATTGCTGGGCCTGTTCATTCATCTTGGAATGAATCCGCCGGCTTGCTTCTATAAGGTCGTATTCAAAGGTTTGGCCCGTAAGCTCACTGAGTTTCCGGATGTCCGTTCTGAAATACTCACGAAGACGCTCTTTGATCTCCGCGCCCACAACGGGAGGTTGAACATCGGCGCGAGGCTCCGGCGGTTTCCTTTTTTTCAACCTTAAATAAACAGGCACCAGGGACCCGGCCATTTCACCGAGCCAACGGTTCTTTTCTCCGCAGGCCTCTGCAAAACGTTCCAGTTTACAAGGCTTCCGTTGAACCGTTTCAGCCAGGATATTTTTCATCTCGAAAAATTGTCCGGATTGAAAGGCCGAATCCACTCCGAGGAATTCGAAAATGTCGTGCATGACCCCGTTAGGGTTCTGGCTGAGATTTTCGGCGGAGACAACAAGGATTTGCGACAGCCGGTAATATTTCAAAAACTGGAGGAGTTGAAAGGAATAGCGGGACGTAAAAAGATAAGGATTGGTTTCCAAATCCACGCCGATCATTTCCTCGAAAGGCCTCCCCTCAACGCCTCCCTTATAATCATGATAATAGGCCGAAATAAGCCTTTCGACAGGGTCCCTGACCATATAAATAAGCTTCGCGCGGGGAACGACGGAATACATCCGCTCCGGAATGCCTTTCCAAATCGGGTGCCGGGAATAATTCGGGGACGATTCGCCCCGCACCTTCACCGGTAAAGGAAACTGGCTTTCATACCAGCGTAGGCCTTTTTTAAACCGCATCTCCTTGACAAAAAAATTGAGCTCTTTGATTTTCGACATATAAATTTCGGGGTGAAGGCTCAGGTAGTGGTGAAGGCTTGTGGTCGCGCATTTCCTTGCGCCAATGACGATAAGATTAGGCAGCATCGAGAGGACGGGCCCTGATGATGAAATTTATCAAAGCAGTGGAAACGATCGGGGGCAAGGTCATTTTCATCTGCGCGAATTCCGTCCAATAGACCGCGAGGTCGCTCAAAAGTTTAATGGATTCGAAAAAAAATCCGGGCCGCCGCAGCATAAAACAGCTTTTCAACTCTCCCCCGCCTGGATGGATTCCAAGGAAGTGCTGCTGTCCCACCTTCTTTTAAAAAGCCGCTGCGGGCCGAACGGCTTCACAATCAGCAGGCACACGGGCAGGATCACCAGCGTGCAAATGAGCGCCAGAAAAATAATGAGGCTGGTTAAAATTCCGAAATGGACCGTCGGGCGGAAGCTTGCAAAAAAGCTGGAGGCAAACCCCACCACCAAAATAAGCGTCGAAACGACAAGCGCCTGGCCGACATTGCGGTAGGTGTGGTGCAGGGACTGAAGGTAGTGGAATCGTCTCGAGAACTCCTCTCTAAAGCGGTGCAGAAAATGGATCGACGCGTCCACAACCATTCCGAGCACGATACTGGAAATCATGGCCGTCGTCGACGAAAGTTCGATGCCCATAAATCCCATAGCCCCGTAAACCCAAAGAATCGGAATCAGGTTCGGGATCGCCGCCAGCAGCCCTAATTTGATCGAACGAAACAGCACGATAATCGAAATTAAAATGGAGGCAAAAGCGAAACCGAAGCTCTGGATCTGATTATCCACCAGCCCCTTGGCCATCTTTCCCAGAAGGACCACATTGCCCGTCAAATGATATTCGAAATATTTTCCCAAATCCTCCGACAAAAACCGCCGCGCCGTATTTTCCACAACCGCGCCCTGGGTCGTCCCGACCGCTTTCATCCTGGCCTCAAGGCGTATTTCCTTCAAGTCCGGCGAAATGAGCTTGAAAATCTCAGGGTCCTTGGTTTCCAGAATGCCCCGGAAGTAACGTTCCAAAAGTTCACGGTCTTCGGGAATGAGGTATTGATCCCTGTCATTCTCCTTGGCTTGATTGATTTTTTTAATCAACGTCGTAATGCTGTTGACCTTCGTGATTTCGGGCTTGGCTTCCATATAATTTTTAAAACGGTCGACCTGGCGGAGCGTCTCGTAATCGGCAAAAGTCCCGCCGTCTTTTCTCCTCAAAACAAAGGCCAGCGAATAAACCCCCGTAAGATTTTCATCGATAAAATGGGTCGCCACCGCCAAAGGCAGGCTCGGCTTAAGCTGGCGCACCAAATTGTTGTCCACCTGCAGGAGCGAGGTCCCTTGCACCGACAAAACAGCGCTGGCCGCGGTTAAAACGACGATCCACCATTTCCATTTGAAATCCAGCTTTTCGATAAATCCAATGATGATTCTTCTTAACCAATGTTTCTCAGGCAAGGAGTCCGAAAGGCGCCGGTAGGGCAGGATCGGAAAAAGAAGCGGCGTGAGGATGAGTTCGATAATGTAAGAATAAAACGTGCCCAGCGCGGCGAAAATCCCGAAACTCTGGATGGCCGGGACGGGATTCAAGGCGAGCGAAAAGAAGCCCAGAACCGTCGTAAACTGGGTCAGGAAACAGGGCACGCCGAGCTGCTCCATCGTCAGCACCGCGGCTTTCCTCAGGCTGGCGTGATGGTAGCGGATTTCAAAAAATAGATTGATCAAATGAATGGAATTGACCACGGCATTGATCATAATGACCGGCGCAAGCAGCGAGGTCATTAAATTCAAAGGCTGGCCGAGGAGCGCGATCGTCCCCAGAATCCAGATCAGCGAAATAAAAACAGTCGCCATCGAAACAATCATGCAGGCCAGATTGCGGTAAATCAGAAAAGTCGTCGCAATCAAAAGCAGGGTGATCATCGGGACAAACGTAAACTGGTCGCGCCGGATCAGTTTGACAAAATCATATTGCTCCACCGGCGAGCCCGCGACATAAAACGCAAGGCCCGGCCTCTGCCGGGCGGCAAGATGTTTCCTTAATTTTTCGATCGACAAGCCGCTGCGGTGCACGTTTTTTTTCGACGGTTTTAAATAAATAAGGAGATTGGCGACCTTGCCGTCCTGCGAAACGAGATTGTTCAAATAAAGCTCGTTGCTTAAAACGTTCTTCTTGAACTTGCGCAAGGATTTCTTGCCTTCAAGCAGCCCTTTCATCACGGGCTCAATCTTGATCCCAAACATCTTGTGCCGGATGTCGATGGCATTGGCGAGGCTCAGGACGCGCTCGACATTGGGAAAGGAGGCGATTTCCTCGGTGAGTTTTTTCAAAATACGAAGGTTGGCGCGCGTAAAAATATCCGTCATCGATACGGCGACGGCAATCATCTGGTCGCTGCCGTATTTTTGACGGTATTCGTTGTAGTAGACGTATTCCGGGGAATTCTTAACGAAGAGCGTTTCCATTGAGGGATCGATTTGCAGGCGGAACATTGCGCCTCCGGTCAGGAGGGTCAAAAGAACAAGGCCGAGACCGACCGGCCACTTCAGAACGAGGACCAGCGTGGCAAATCGTCGAAACATAGGCGGTATTCTAAGGGCAAAGGTGAAAATTCAAAAGGTAAAAAATATTTTTAACGGCTGATGGCAAATTTCAAAATCCCTGCCGGCCCTGCCTCGCTCGCCAAAGGCGGGCAGGCAATCTCAAACCCCGGGGAATCGCGAGAACAACTTAAAAAGCGCCGAACTCAAGTTGTCATTTTGTCCTTTGGATTTCCAATGTTATGATGAGGTGGATTTTATCCTATTGATGGACACTTTATTCTGGATCTGGCTTCTGATTTTAATGCTCATCGCCGGCGCTTGGATTTACAGGTGCTGGCGCCTTTTGAGAACGCTCCTTCTTGCTCCCGTCCTTTCTCCTTTCAAAGACAAAGAGCCGGCGCCCGAGCCGCCCCTTGTTTCCATTATCATCCCCGCAAAAAATGAAGAAAAAAATATCCGTTGCTGCGTCGAAAAACTGCTTGCCCAGGATTATCCGCGTTTTGAGCTTATCGCGGTCAACGATAATTCCACGGATCAAACTGAAAGTATCCTCAAGGCGCTTGGGACCGTCTACGTTAATGCTCCTCCAACTCCGC
Source organism: Candidatus Omnitrophota bacterium (assembly GCA_023247035.1). Taxonomy (GTDB): domain Bacteria; phylum Omnitrophota; class Omnitrophia; order Omnitrophales; family Aquincolibacteriaceae; genus JAHFHG01. Next base: position 7,309 of record JAHFHG010000024.1, on the reverse strand, counting down.
CGGGCTGGACGGGAAAAAATTTTGCGATTCACAGCGGTCTGCTAAAGGCGAAAGGCTCGTGGCTCCTTTTCACGGACGCCGATACGCGGCACGAGAAAACCAGCCTTTCGGCCGCGATCCATTATGCCCGCTCCGAACGGATCCAGCTCCTCACCCTTCTGCCGCGCTGCCTGATGGGAAGTTTTATGGAGTACATGATCCAGCCGTTTGCGATGGCTATGCTGGGCCTGTGGTTTCCCATTGAAAAAATCAATTCCCCTGACTCGCCTCTTTTTTTCGCCAACGGCCAATACCTTCTCATCGATCGGAGCCTTTATGAAAAAATGGGAGGGCACGAAAGCGTGCGCGGGGAATTCCTTGAGGATTTTGCGCTGATGAAAAAAGCCAAAGCGCTGAAGGCGCCGGTTTGCTGCGCGCTCGGAATGGAACTTTACGGGACTCGAATGTACGATTCGCTTACGGCAATCTGGCGAGGCTGGCGGCGGATTTACCTCCACGCCTGCCGCACCCGCCCTGTTCCGCTGATTTGCAAATCACTCGGGGTTTTTTTCCTGTCCGTGCTCCCCTTTTTAAGCCTGGGAATTTTGGCCGCTTTCCCAGGAATCCGCGCCGCTTCTCCGATCCTTTATCCGCTCAATCTGGGGATCCTCATTTTGATTTTAGGAATTTCCTGGGGCGGCTACGGGATTATCCGGGCTAAAAAGGCCTACACCTTTTTTCACCCGTTTGCGGCTTTCGTCTTGAGTTTGATTCTGGCGGACGCGGCGTGGAAGGGACTTACAAAACAAAAAACCGTGTGGAGGTAGCGTTCCATTCAAATTTCGAAATCCGAAGTTCGAGGTTGGGAAAAAATTGGGGCCGTTTTGGATTTCGCGCGGGAGAATATTTAATAACTCGCGAAAAGCCGGGAGAGTTCCGGATCTTCGATGAATCTTTGACGCGCGGCTTCTACATTATAATACGGAAGCTCCGGATAAATGTGATGAAGAAAGTGGCCGCTGATTTCCCCTCCCGCCAGGTAATTCAGCGCGCGGGGAAGCCGGTAAGTCTTGGCCCGCTGCAAAATCGACCGCGAGGAATCTAAAAATTTTTCATCATAATGCTGGAACTGGCCTAAAAAATGAGCCCAGTTTTTTACAAGCAGCATCGGATAAGCCCAGCCCCAGGCGGCGGCCTGAAGAAATTGGCCTAGAGGATTGAATTTCAAAAGCTCCCCGGCGCTCAAGGCAATCAAAAATCCCCCCCATTGAATCACCGCGGTTTTCAAAGCCTGTCTTCTCTCCTCGGCCTTGACCTTTTGATAATCCCGGCGGTTCCAGTTTTCAAGCGGGATCAGGTTCATATAGTGATCATCCTGCCAGCCCGGCACATGAGCGCCCACGAAAGTCAGCTCCAGAAAATACAGCAGCTTACGCCACGGACTTCCCATCATCGCCAGGTAACGGTCCTTCCCGTAGTGGTGATCGACGTCCGTCTCGTGAAACGGCCGGGCGTGATGATTCAAATGCGCGCGCGTGTAACGGTTCAGCCTTTTCGGGGCATTCGGGACGACGATAAGATAAAGGAAATCCAAAAATTTTTTTGCGAAAATATTTTTGGCGGCGTTGCGGTGCGTCTGGTGATGATGAATCGTGGCGTTGATCAAGGAAAACCAGAACAGGGCATTGACGCTCGCGATAAGAATTTTGACCGGGGCCCAGGGCACGGAAATGGCGAGGACTGTCCCGAATGTCAAAAGGCAAATAACGATTCCGAGGTGAAGGAAAAGTCGGGCGTCATTTTTTTGGAATAAATCCTGATGCGCGGCGCGGAACCGGCCCAAAATTATGTTTTCCTGTTCCGTGGCCCGATATTCTGCAGGAGGAGCCGTCATGAGTTCCATCCCATAACTTCAATTGAGTTAAACCAGCAAATAACCTTGGTCGGTCGCGTATTTCAAAAGCGTTTTCAGGAAATTGTAGTCGGTCTTGGGGAGCGCGACTCCGGTCCCTTCAAGGGCGCGGCGGGTGTTGGCCGTTTCAAAAGTCAAATGATCATTCAGGTATCCCAGATAAGGCTCAAGCATTTGGAACACCATCTGGGACTCGAAACCGAGAGCCTCCGGCTTGAATTCCTCCGGAGGGACAATCACGATTTCCGGCGAACTTGGATATTCCGCTTCTTTCAGTTTCATAAGCTCGCCGATCGAGGGTGGGTCCTCGGTCACGAGATGGAAGGTCTTCCCGATAGAGTCTTTAGTCTTTGCAATGGCCAAGGACGCGCGAATGACAAAATCAATGGGAACAATATTAAAGGAATTCTCAAGGCGGGTCGGGAGGCGGGTCAGGATGCCGTGGGCAAAAAGTTTGATAAAAGGATAGATGACATTGAATTCGGAAACTTCGCCGGTCGTCGAATTCCCCACGACGATACTGGGGCGGAAAATCGTCGCGGGCATTCCTTCGGCCATCGCGAGACGGACTTTTTTTTCGGCCTCATACTTGCTGGATTCGTAATAATTCGCGTGCGCCGGTTCGGGCGTAAGTTCATCCTCGCGCGCGCAGAAGGTCTGGCGGCTTCCGGAGACATACGCCGTACTAAAATAAAAAAACCGCTCAAGCCGGCCCTGCTTCAAAAAATCCCAAGCCAGTTCAAGCGCCTTTTCCGTGCCGCCCGTGTTGATCCGGTTGCATTCCTCCTCACTGCCGTTTAAGGCCGTAAGGGCCGCGATGTGATAAAACTCTTGAACCTTGGAGCGGATCTCTTCGATCTCTTCAGGCCGCAGGCCGAAACCGGGAAGCGTGACGTCCCCTTCCAGCACGTGGACGCGTGTTCCCAAAAGATACTGAAGCCCGCAGGCCAAGAAGATTTTTCGTGCGCGGTCCCAATGGGAGAAGCGGTTCTGGCGCCGGATTAAAAGATAAAGCCGGTCTTCGGTCGTGAGAAGGATCTCCTTGACAAATTCCTTTCCCAAAGTGCCGGTAAAACCCGTAATAAAAAGAGTGCGGGGCGGTTTATTCATCATAAGACTTCAAGGCCAGGCAGATATTTTGTCCTCCGAATCCGAAGGAGTTCGAAAGCGCGGCCTCCACTTCGGCCTCGCGCGCCTGATTGGGAACATAGTCCAAATCACACGCAGGATCGGGTTCTTCATAATTCATAGTAGGAGGAATCAATCGGTCACGCATCGCCAGAAGGCAGGCAATCACTTCCACGACTCCGGCCGCGGCAATCATGTGCCCCAACATGGATTTGATCGAACTGACGGGAATCTTATACGCATATTCGTTCATGACCTTCTTGATGGCCAAAGTCTCGACCGCATCATTGACCGCGGTGGCAGTGCCGTGGGCGTTAATGTAATCCACGTCTTCCGGCCTCAAGCCGGCCTTTTCAAGCGCAATCCCGATGGCGCGGCACGCACCTTTCCCTTCCGGATCCATATCCGTCAGGCGGTAGGCGTCCGCAGTCGATCCGTATCCGGCAACCTCTCCATAAATCCTGGCATTGCGTTTTAAGGCGTGGGACAACTCCTCTAAAATGACCGCGCCCGCGCCTTCGGCCAAAACAAAGCCGTCGCGTTTCTTGTCAAAAGGACGCGAGGACTTGGCAGGATTGTCATTTTGTGTCGAGAGGACCGTCAGAAGGCTGAATCCGGCAACGCCCAAAGGATAAATCATCGAATGCGAGCCGCCGGACATTACGATTTCAGCCTCGCCGTGACGGATCCATTCGTAGGCCTCGCCGATCGCCTGCGAGGAAGCGGCGCACGCGGTCAAGCAGTTAGAAACCGGACCGCGGATATCAAAACGCCTTGTCAAATGGGTGACGGTCATAAAGGGCTGGGATTCGAGTTCCTTGAGAGCGGACATATTGCGGCTTGAGCTTTCAAGGTATTTGCCTTTGTCCACCACGGAGCCGTTTGTGCCGAATGAAGTCTTCAAGGTTTCTACGAAGGAACCAAAATCAATTCCGCTGTCGCCCGCCCCGAAATAAATTCCAAACCGTTCCGGGTCAATGTTAAACGGTTTGAGGTGGGAATCTTTAAAAGCCTCGGTCGCCGCCTGAATCGCAAAAAAAGTCGCGCGGCTCGCGTGTTTCAGCGCAGGATCGCGCTTCAGCCAGTGTTCAAAATCAAAATCCCGGACCTCGCCGGCGATCCGTGTCGGGAATTCGCTGGCGTCAAAAAGGCTGATCGGGCCGATGCCGGGCCTGCCCGTTAAGAGGCCGGACCACGTCTCGCGGACTGAAAGGCCAAGCGGCGTGACGCAGCCTATTCCTGTAATGACGACGCGGCGGGTCATACTTTTCGGACGAGAAGCGAGGCGTTCTGGCCGCCGAAGCCGAACGAATTAAAAACCGCATAATTTAATTCGGCCGTTTCAGGGCGCTGGTGGATAAAGGGTAAATCACATTCCGGGTCCGGCGTCTCCAAATTGGCAAGCGGCGGAACAATCCCCTGATGCAAGGCCAGGATCGCGGCTCCCATTTCAACGCCGCCCGAACCGTAAACTAAATGACCGGTAATCGGCTTGAGCGCCGTCACGCGGATATTTTGCAGGGAATTTTCAAAGACCGCTTGAATGGCGCGGGCCTCCTGGACATCTTCCTGGGGAATCCCGCTTCCGTTCGCCACCAGCAAATCAACGTCGCCGGGTTCAACTTGAGCGTCCGCCAGGGCACGGATCATCGCGACGCGCTTTCCATTGAAATCCTCGGTAGAACGCGGGTCATAATTGAAATCCGAGGAAGCCCCGTATCCGGTAAGCTCTCCGTAAATCCGCGCATTGCGTTTTTTGGCCTGCTCCCATTCCTCAAGTAAAATAAGCCCCGCGCCCTCCCCAAGGATTATCCCGTCGCGGCGCCGGTCGAAAGGGCAGTAAGCCTTTTCCGGCACGCGATTCTGAAGCGATAGAAGGCCCAATAAATGGAAACGCGAAATCCCCATGGCGTTAATTTTCGAATCCGTGCCGCCGGCAATCATTCGGTCCGCATCCCCGCGCTGGATCACGCGGAAAGCCTCGCCGATGGCTTGGGCGCCGGCTGCCGAAGAAGTGGTCACGGTATTGCTCGGCCCTCCAAGGCCGTGCGCGATAGAAATGTGGCAGGCGGGCATATTGGGAAGATACTTTAAAAACCAAAGCGGGAACAAACTCCGTATCCCGTCCTGGGCAAATTTGCCCATCGAAAATTGACCGTCCTCACAGCGAAAGGCATTGCGGATACCGATTCCCACTTCATCTAAGTCGTTATTGATGATTCCGGTGCCGAGTGAAATTCCAAAGCGGGTCCGGTCGATTTCATCAAGGCGCAATCCGGAGTCTTGCAGGGCCAAATAGCTGGCCGCCACGGCAAGCTGGATTTCGCGCGACATGACTTTAAGGGATTTTCTGTGCTGGACGAACTCAGAAGGATCAAAATTTAAGATTTCACCGGCAAATTTGGATGGAAATCCGTTGAGGGAAAAGCTTGTAAGCGGCCGGATATAAGAACGCGCTTCTAGAAGGGCTTTCCAATAAGGCTCCCACCCTTTTCCACAGGGTGTAAGAAGCCCGATCCCCGTAATCGCAACACGCCTTTGCCGTTCTACCACGGATTCCTCTCCGTTTGAGTAGGGCCGTATTGCAATACGCCCCTACAGCTTGGTGGAACAACGATGAAATTACTGAGGTTTCGGGACTCAATGGATATCGCCCCTCCTCCCCTCTCCCTTGGAAAATCAAGGGAATCCGAGGGGGGATCGTATCCTTTGGATTTTGAAACCTCAGTAACAGGATTTTTTACGTGGCTCATCTGACCTTCTGACGGACTTGAAAATAGCTCATGAAAGCTTCGTGAAACGTAATCGGCTTGGGGAAACCCGAAATTAAACGGCCCACATTCATGAGCATGAATCTGGACTCCGCGATTTTCCCTTTCTTTCCTTCAATCAAGCTTTCTATCCACCCGCCCTCCGGACGCAGGCGCTCGGAAGCCGCCTGAATGTTAATGCTTTCTCCCGGGGCCATTGCCCAGCTCTCCTCAAAAAAAACGGCTTTTTCGATTTTGGCAAAGATCAAATCCTGCTGGAAGTCATTCTCCGCACCGACAAGGAGTCCGCCTGTCTGGGCCATCATTTCAAGAAGCAAAAGTTCCCGGCTGAATTCCTCGAAAGGGATATGGCTCTTGGTGCAGGCGCATTTGGTTTTTTCAATCCCCAAAACTTCATCCAACAGAAGCCAGCGCATCGGATTTTTTCTAGTCAGATCTTCGAACCCCAGATCAGGACTTGAGCGCCGACCCAGTTTCCGCATTCAAAGAATTGGCCGTCGGCGAAGACGCGATCCTTTGGACTTACTTTATATTTTGATGATTCTACCCGAAAATGATCTTCCGAGGAACAATGAACTTCAATTTTAAGGAAATTCTCAAGCCCGAGCCAAGCCCCCCCGGCCGCTTTAAAAAAAGCTTCTTTAGCAGCAAAAAGCCGCGCCAAACGCCGGATATTTTTGGGGCCTGTTTTTTTAATTTCTGCTGCGGTGAAAAGGGCGGTAAGCGCCCGGCGGGGATGCCGTTGAATCAACTTTTGAATGCGCTTTTTATCAACTAAATCAATGCCGATGCCTTGGAGCCGAGTGTTTTTTCCGGCCTCAAGCCTGGGCACTTTTTGCGACCTTATCTTGAATGTAGCTGGCCACCATACTGGCCGTGAAAAAATCGGCCAGCCGGGAGACTTTGGGATCCGCGGCAAAGGCTTGAATGTCAAGGTAGGGTGTTCGGATTTTCAACTCTTCAAGTCCCGCCGAGGTCACGAGGCCTTCTTTGACAAACCTTTCATCATTGAAAAGGTTCCCAGGGAAAAGCTCGCCGCTTGGAATTTTGATCTCGAAAGCTTTTTCCAAACGGAAAATAATATCGATAAAATCAATGGATTCCGCGCCCAGATCGCGCACCAAAGAGGACTCCCCGCGGATTTCCTCTTTTTCGATTCCAAGCGCCTCGGAAAGAATCTGCTGCACTTTTTGAAAAATTTCATTTTCCATAATTTCCGGTTATCCCCTCTCTCCTCTTGCAAATGATTTTTGCGGTTCGGTAGGCATCAAACCCAGGGTGAATTTCGCCGATGCGGCAATCCTGTCCTTGGAAGACAGTCTGCCCCGGCATTCCATTTGGCTTTTTTTTTGGCTGAGAAGTTCCACGCGGGATTCCCATTCATCGCCCGGCTTTAGGAAATGAGTGAACTTAACGTCCCTTAGTTCGCACAGCCGCAAACGGGACGGTTCGGAAAAGCCGGCAGACTGCAAATACCTCGCGGCGGTTTGTTTGAGAATTTCAAGCATCAGAACGCCGG
>JAHFHG010000056.1 GCA_023247035.1 Candidatus Omnitrophota bacterium | reverse complement strand
AGAGCGCGGCGGTTTCTCAATTAGGGAATGGAAAAATCGAGTTCTTTGACAATCACCTCCTGGGTATCCGGCCCCAATTCCAAACTGACGACGAGGTGATAAGTTCCGGAAGCGAGGTTTCCCGTCCATTGAGTTTCACCATAACCCTGGTCGCCGGGAAAGGTCCTGACGGGGTCAAGATCTCCCTTGGCAGCTAAGGCTTTGTTCGAATCCAGGATATAAAAAGTGCCTGAGAGCAGGATATCGGTATTGCCGGTATTTTTGAAAATGTAAAAAATCTTTAAAGGATTTCCTTCCTTGGGCGGTTCATATTTAAGATCCACCAATTTCCCGGTTCGCTTCACGGTGCCTTCAAGTTCGTAAAAAACCATGGCCCCCAGACGCGGCTGGACTTGGATCGTGGCCTGCGTTTTATCCTGAGTCGCGTCGGCGGATTTCTCGGGGACCGGCGGAACGGCGCGCATGAAAACGACGCAGGCGAATCCGCCCGAACTGTCTGCGGGCGGCGAAACGATAAAGTGGACGTCTTTAGCTTCTCCGGGATTCAATGGAAATTCATTTTCCCTTAAAAGAGTCCATTTGGCGCAAGAGTAAGGCAGCGTTCCTGCCGGGGAAAACTGACGTGTTAATTTTCCTTTGGCATCGACGGAGTTTCCGACATCGCTGACTTCCGTTAAAACCTGAGCCGCGCTTCCTCCGTTATTAAAGACCTTGACGGAAGCGCTTTGAGATTGGCCTTTCGCGCTCTTGAGGCGAATCACCGAGGGTGAAATAGAAATTCCGAAACCTTTTTTCTCCGGCTTGGCCGCGGGTTCTGCCCCAAGGTTAGCGGCAGCAAGAAAAATAAGACAACCTGTCACGATCATCTTTGTACGGATCATAACGTGGAAACCCGGTAAGTAATGGAACCTGTGTAAGACCCCGCTTCCTGGTCAGGCGTTGTCACTAAATCATAAGTGATAAGCAATTGCGAATTCCCTCCTTGAGGATTGGATTGATAGATTTCCTGTTCTCCCGCAACGAGCGGGGTCTCCGACGTTACTTTCACCGTCCCGGTGCCCGTTTCTTCTTCGACCCGGTACACGATGGACCTCGACGATGCTGCTTTACCGGCTTCACTAGACGGCTCTTGATCCACAATTTGAGTAACAATGTAAGGTCTCGTGTTTCCCTGAACCGGCTCCATGACCAATCTCACCTGGCGGGTGGAAGACTCCGCCGCGGGCGTCCCATCCGTCTGAAGATTTCTGAGACGGCCGAAATCAAGCGAACTCCTTCCTCCCACATAACTGACTTGAAGAGTAATTTCATCCTGCGCTCTTCCCAATGGAATTCCGGCAAAGACGAATCCTGCGGCCAATAAAACGGCAATTTTTATTCCGCGATTTTTACTCGACCCGGAGATCGATATTAAGATTTCCATAAAAGAGACCTGCCGGAAACAGTTCGGTATTATCAAGGACGAAGTAAATGCGGAATTCGTCGGCTCCTCCTCCCGAGGAAGAAGTAAAAATAGGAATTTCGCCGGGAGTAAGCTGGGTGGGCGAAGCCGCTTCGCTCACGCCGCCTTTTTCTCCGTTGGAGGCTCTGAAGAGAATTTTTTGTAAAGGAAAAGGCGTTCCGGCGGAACTCAGCATCTCCCCTTCAAAATTTTGATAGACCCGGTAATGCTGTTTGGTGTTGGTTTTAATCGAAACTTTGAGCGATTGAGTTGTGATCTCGGCGTGCGGCGCAACCGGTCCCAGCCGGACCGCCTGGACACCGGATTCCGACGCGACATTGACCGCCGTCACGGGTTCAATCTCAAAAGAAACCCTCGTCGTTTGAGTCACCGTGTTGGCATAAGCGGCGCGGGTCAAAAACAACGTGAATAAAAAAATGAGGCGAAAAATTTTTTTCATCTAAGCTTCCGTAAAAGTGAGCGTGAGGACCCGGTAATGGCTGCCCGCCACCAGATCTTCAAGGGCCTTCGCGCGATAACTAATATCAAACTGGCCTTCGATCAGCTTTCCGTCTCCCGCATCGACGACTTTGTTCGCGATGCCCACATTTTGCGCGGTCACGGTCACATAGCCCGGTTGCGCCTCGACGAGACGCGCATTTCCGCCGATCTTCATGTAGGAACCAAAGTCGGCTTCAAAGGAAATGTCGGGAAATAAATCATCCAGGCGCCCCGAGAGCACTCCGTCCAGACGCGTCACGTCATTGGCGGAGACGGTATAGCTTACATTCACGGCGTTAGTTACGGAATTTTTTCTGAAATCGGAGAAATCTAGCGTAAAAGAAGGAGGATTCGTGGTGAAATTAATGGAGCTCTGGGAATCGATTTCAAAAGTCACAATCACCGCGTTTCCCTCGGGAAGCGCGCTCCCCAAGAGAAGCACTAACAGGAAAACGACCGCTCTGAACCGCGAGACATCGCGCATCGTTTGTGACGAAAGACCCAGGGTCAGGATTTTTTCTGTAACTCGCTTTTTACGAGCGAATCGAAACTCTCGTAAGGAACGGCTCCCGGCAAGACCTGCCCATTGATAAAGAAATTGGGGGTCCCGCGAACTCCGTACTGGTTTCCTTTGGCAACTTCTTTTTGAATCAGGTCTTTATATTTCCCGCCAGAGAGACATTCCTGAAATTTTTTGGTGTCGATTCCGATTTGCTGAGCCAAAGAGACGAGGCTTGCGTCATCCCGCGCCGAGCCCTGTGTCTCAAAAAGCTTGTCATGGTATTCCCAGAATTTTCCCTGTTCGTGGGCGCATTCGGAGGCTTCGTGAGTGTGAGAAGAGCCTGCGTGCATAGGCAGCGGATAATGGCGCCAGACACGGCGGATTTTTCCCGGATAAGCCTTCATCAATTGTTCAACTGCCGGCGTGACCCGTTTGCAGAAAGGACAGTGAAAATCGCTGAATTCAACCAGGGTAATGGGCGCGTTCTCCGGGCCTTCGCTCGGCCTCCCCTGCAGATCGTCAAATTTCACGGGGCCGACCGGCGCAGGAGGCGGCTGCGGAGCAACCACGGGAGAAGGAAATTTGCCGGGATTTAGAGCGGCTTCCACGGCCGCCTGGAAACTTTCATAGGGTTGAGCCCCTGACAACAGGCGGCCGTTGATAAAAAAGGCCGGGGTCCCATTGACTCCCGCTTGATTTCCCTTCGCGATTTCTTTTTGAACTAGGTCTTTATATTTTCCTTTGCTGAGACATTTCTCAAATTTCTTCTTATTCAGTCCCGCGTCCTTCGCAAGATGAATCAAAGCCGCATCATCCCTGGGTCCGCCCTGAGTCTCGAAGAGTTTATCGTGATAGGACCAGAATTTTCCTTGGTCATTGGCGCATTCGGAAGCCTCGGCGGTATGCGCAGAGCCGGCATGAAAAGGTAAAGGATATTGACGCCAAACCCTGCGGATTTTTCCTTGATAAGCCTTCATCAGCTGCTCCACCGCGGGAGTAACCTTTTTACAGAAAGGACAGTGAAAGTCGCTGAATTCCACCAAAGTCACCGGAGCTTTTTCCGGGCCTTCGCTCGGCCGTCCTTCCAAATCATCAAAATTGATGACAGCCGCCGGAGCAGCCGGCTGAGGAGCGGCGGCCGCGGGCTGGGTCGGAGGAGCAACTTTGCCTGGGTTGAGAATGCTTTGAATGACTTGCACAAAATAATCGTAAGGATAAGCGCCGTTCACGGTTTGGTCATTTACAAAAACCGTCGGCGTTCCCTGGATTCCTTTTTGTTTTCCAAGGTTTAGATCTTCCTGAACCGCATTTTGATATTTATGGCTTTCTAAACAGCCTTTGAATTTGTTGGTGTCCGCGCCGATTTTTCCTGCGAGCGCCTGAAGGGCGGTCAAATCACCCGATACGTTCGAACGGTAAACTTCATCGTAGAACTGCCAGAATTTTCCCTGCTCGTGCGCGCACATCGAGGCTTCGTGAATGAGAAAGGATCCGGTGCCCGGCGTAGGTGAGAGCGGGTAATGACGGAAGACCAGTTGAACTTTGTCGGGATAATTTTTGAGAACCTGTTCGAGTGTGGCGGCAATCTGTTTACAGAAATGGCATTGAAAATCGGCGAATTCAACCATTTTAACCGGGGCATTATCCGGGCCCATACTGGGAAAGACACCCGGCTTTCCAACCATTAAACCGGCCGCTCCCGGCTGAGGCGGCATCGCAAGGGCCGTCGGTTGAACCGCGGCGGGAAGAGAAGGCGGTTCGGGAGTCTTGTCGTCGGCCCGAATGACGGAAGGACGAGAAAGAGCAAGGCCTGGCACATAAGATTTCGGCGGCTGCATTAAAATTTCAACATGATATTTTTTACGCAGTTCTTGAAGGTAAACCTCACGGACTTGGGAAAATTTAGCGGTTCTGATCTGTGCGGCGATCGCACTGCTCGCTTGTTCAAAGGTGGAGTTGCCATAAACCGCTCGATCCTTATTGTAAGCCTGCCAAATATCATCGTAAGTGACATGAACGCGGCTCCATATTTCTTTGTCCGTTTCATTTGAAGCCACACCGCGGGAACGGGCTTCCTTTTCAAAAAGCCGTGAGTTGACCCAATCACTTAGACCGACGAGAAAAATCTGATATTCATCATTTTCGATGGGAATGAGCTGGTTGGCGACTTGATGGCGAAGCTCTTTTTGTTTAAGGACGGTCCCGTCTAATTTGGCGACAACTTTGTCACCGTGATCTCCTGACGGCCGGAGAATACCGAGCACCACAAGACCCACGAGAAAACCTGCGACAAAACCGATGAAAAGAGTTTTTCCGGATTGCGACATAAGATCCTCTTCTTTAAATTTCTATTTACATCTATATCGGCAGAGGGGCTCTTTTACCTTATAGCTCGTATTTAAGAAAATTTTTGGCTTCCGCGCCCCAATCAAAAAGCGCGGCTTCTCCGGCCCTCCCCTGTTTCACCGAAACCACAATATAGGAAACGCCGGGGTAGGCGGGCTTGCCTTCCGAGAGGGCAATCCGCTGGTCTTCTTCCGAGAAATAAGCGCCCGCATCCACATGAGAATGGTAAATGACTCTCATTTCGCAGTCTTTTTGCCTCGCCTCTTTTTGAATCCGGAGAAGATCGCGCGGATCGATAAAATAAGCCGTCCGGGCGGTGCGGGGGAAACTTACGGGATCTTCCCCGTGATAATCATCCTGCACATTGCGGCAAGGGTAGATTCCCGTGACTTTTTCTTTATCAATGATGGGGCCGATGAGAATCCCGCAGGTCTCGTTGGGATAATCTTTTTCAGCCTGCAGACGGATTTTTTGGAGGTCCTCGGAGGGAACCCGAACCCTCACGAGGTCTCCCAAAGCTGGGTGCTGAGGTACTTGTCGCCTCCGTCCGGGAATATGGCGACGATAACACCCTCTTTGATTCGCTTGAGAAGATGAAGCACCCCCAAAAGCGCGGCGCCCGAAGAAGGCCCGACCAATAAACCCTCCTCGCCGGCGAGCCGGCGGGTCAGTTCATAAGCAGGCTCGGTTTCGACGGTAAGTTTTTCATCGTGGCGTTTAGGCTCATAAATGGGAACGGGAATCGAGGTTTCCATATGTTTCAACCCTTCCAAACCGTGAAAAGGTTCCGGTTGGACGGCCAGGGTAAAAATTTTAGGATTTTTTTCTTTAAGGAAACGGCTCGTCCCCATCATGGTGCCGCTTGTTCCCATCCCGCCGACGAAATGGGTCACCCTTCCTTTCGTCTGTTCCCAGATTTCCGGACCCGTTGTTTCATAGTGGGCCTTCCAGTTACAGGGATTGCCGTATTGATCCGGAAAAAAATATTTTTGAGGATTTTTTTTAATGATTTCCAGGGCAAGCTCGCGTGCGCCGTCTGAGCCGAGTAGAGGATCCGAATAAATAATTTTTGCGCCGAAACCCGCGATAATTTTCTTTCGCTCTTCGCTCACATTGCGGGGCACCACCAATTCTATGGGAATTCCTTTAACCGCCCCGATCCATGCATAGGCAATTCCGGTATTGCCGGAGGTTGAATCGATCAAGACTTTACCGTTTCCAAGCAAACCTTTGGCCTCAGCGTCCCGGATCATGCTCCAAGCCGGCCGGTCTTTGACCGAACCGCCGGGATTAAACCACTCCGCCTTCGCATAAACTTCGACCGATGCCGGTGTAGTACGGGGAAGAATTTTTTTGAGACGGAGAAGCGGTGTACGGCCGATCCGGTCCAGAATCGAAAAAGACAAAGGCGGGTTCTCAGTCTTGATGGACGACGCCGGCAAGGTGCGGGCCTTCTGAATTATTTTTAATTTTCACAAGCACCGGCGGGCTCCAGGTCTTCGCGTCCGGCCGGCGGGTCCGGATCAAAATATCGAGAGAGGAATGATCTTTCAACCATTCGGGACTGATCGGCAAACGCTCCTCCGCATTTTCTTCTTCGGCGATCCGCCGCGCTTTCTTCCCGTCTCCTTCCCTAACCTCAAAACGGTAAGTGCCGGTTCCATCTTTCGCGAAACCGTATCGGACCGCCAGATCTTCAAATTGAAGTTCGTAACTACCGGCCGAACCCGCCCATTTAAATTGATCCAGAGGATTCGCCTGATCAAACCAGTAGCGGCCGATCAGATTGCGCCTTTCAATCAAGGTCTTGGCAATTTCTTCCGAGACTTTCGGATCGGAAAATTCTCCGGTCGAGACGGCGGCGCGGATTTCTTCGTCGGTAAAAGTCATGATCATTTTGGCCGCCCAGAATGCGTCCGCGCGCGTCAAATCCTTAAAAGCAAAATGAGGGAGCTGGGTTTTATATTTTCCCGGACTAAAATAGCGGTTGTCGAAATATCCCGCGGCCGAAGCCGGAACTTCGCGGTTTGTTTCATCCCAGCGTTTCTGCCACGGTTTTTTCACAAGGCCCAAAGTAAGAAAGGCTTTCAGCGTCTCGCTGTAATCGATCATGTGTTCGTGTCCGAATTGAGGAGGTTTGGGCCCGCGCGGCGTCGCGCCCAAACTGGAATTGAAATCAATCAGGTAATGGCGGATGAAAGGGCGGCCCTCCTTTTCTTCGATCACATCAAGCGAGTTACTCTCGCGGACGTCATTGTTATTGATCCAGGAACTGATGACCTGAAGCGCGCGGATTTCACGCCGGTCTTCATGATCGATTAAATCTTCGGGGTCTTTACTGCGCCGGCCTTGAAATTTCATCGGCCCGAGGATTTTTCCTTTGAGGATAAGGCTTGCGGAAGCGCGGTAAAACCCGTCTTTGGTTTGAGGAATAAAGAGTAAAAATTCCTCCAGTCCTTCCGGCGTAAGTTTTTTGCGGAATCCCGTATCGTCATAAATCACGGCGCCGGGCGCGACCGTCAGCTGTTCTTTTTTGAAATTGACGAGGGTGTACTGCGGCACGTTATAGCCGAGGGCGTACATCAGACGGCTTGAGATCACTTCCGCGCCGGTTCCCGCTTCGATGGCTTCGACGGGATCAAATTTTAAAAGGTACTTGTCCCCCTTCGAATCCTTGATAAAAAATCCAGGTGTGATCCCGTCGAATTTTCCTTTATAAATAGTCCAAGGTCCGGAAAGATCGGGACCCGAGGTGACACTGGGGCCCCGTTTGATTTCTTCGGACGACATCCGGCTGCGCGAGTGGCGGTTCACAAAAAAATCGGAATCGGGAACTTCGTCAAAGACGTTAACATCCAACGCACGCTTCCGGATATGGAAAAGGCCCCGGTAGAGCCTTCCGAAATAAAGGTATTGGACGCCCGCATTGTAGATATTTTGATCATTGATGTCGCGGTAAAGACTTGATTCCCGCTTAGACTGATGGGGAAGAGGCGTCTCGGCGGAAAAAGCGCTCACGCCGATAAAACCAAGGCAGAGAAAAAAAGCGAACGTTTTAAAAAGGCGATTGAGTTGTGACATACACTTCGGTTCCTTCGTTGGCGCGTGCAATCTCTAAACCTATCATGACATTCTTTTCAAGATTTAGCCGGAATCCCAGGCCGTAAGAGATCCGGAAGTTGTCGAATTGAAATTTATTCCATTCGTCGAAGACTTGTCCCACATCCGAAAAAAGGACTGAGTCCATCGTCCATAGCCGGTATTCCCAGACGGCCCAGCGGTATTCCATATTAAAAAGGAGAAGGCTGTCATCGTAAAACCGGTCGCGCCGGTAGCCGCGGTGCACGTCCCCGAGCCGCGGCCAGGTGCCGAAGCCGCCGAGCCGGGCTTTCTCAAAAAAAGGAACTTTACGCTCTCCGATTTCATCATTATGTTCGGCCACACCGCGCAGCGCGAGGATGCGGCGGTCTGAAAATAATTTGAAAAAATGGGCCGCTTCACCTCGGTATTTGAAATAACCGGTGTCATTTTCCATTCCTTTATTGAAACTAAAATGAAACCGCTCGTA
>JAHFHG010000023.1 GCA_023247035.1 Candidatus Omnitrophota bacterium | reverse complement strand
AGTGCCTAACCTGAACTACGGCATTCCCATAACTCGGCGCGATGACTACGATGCAGGCTTCCCAACCAATTTACATGCCACTTTGTGCAACGCTGTAGGAACCCGAATCGATTAAGCTAGACTTGAGACAAATCCGCAAGTGTTTTGGAGACAAACTTGCAAGTGTTAGGCTTTTGCGCCTGCTTTTTGTGGCGTCTGTTGACGTAACTTATTGCCAATAAAGAGGGCAAGGTCAACGCATCTATTACTGTAGCCCCACTCGTTGTCGTACCACGAGACGAGTTTGAAGAAGCGTTTTTCGCCTTTCAGATTATTCTGCAACGTGGCCAGGGAGTCATAAATCGAGGACCGGCTGTCGTGAATGAAATCCGTGGAAACAACTTCTTCGTCCGTGACCGCAAGATACCCTTTAAGGTAAGTCTGGGCGGCTTTCTTTAAAAGCGAGTCAATTTCCTCAATCGAGGTATCGCGCGTACTGCGGAAGGTCAAATCCACGACCGAGACATCGGGCGTGGGAATCCGAAACGACATTCCGGTCAATTTCCCTTTCACGGCCGGCAGAACTTCGCCGACGGCTTTCGCCGCACCCGTAGTTGAGGGAATAATATTGATTGCCGCAGCCCGCCCACCCCGCCAATCTTTTTTGGAGGGCCCGTCCACGGTCTTCTGTGTGGCCGTATAAGAATGAATGGTCGTCATCAAACCCGTCTCAACGCCAATCCCCTCTTTGAGAAGCACGTGAACCAGCGGCGCCAGACAATTGGTCGTGCAGCTTGCATTCGAGACAATGTGGTGTCTGTCCGGATCATATTCCCCTTCGTTAACGCCCATGACGAGCGTTTTGACCTCGCCCTTGGCGGGAGCGGAAATAATGACCTTTTTGGCGCCCGCTTGTAAATGGCCGGCCGCCTTTTCGCTGTCCGTAAAAAGTCCTGTGGATTCAATCACCAGATCTACGCCGAGTGCCTTCCAGGGCAGTTCCGCGGGAGTTTTGGTGGCCAAGACGCACTTGATTTTGTGGCCATTGACGATCAGGGTATCCGCCTCGGCCTTAGACGGATCGCCTTTGTCCGTCGAAAGAGCGTGCTTGAATCTGCCGTGAATAGAATCGTATTTGAGCTGGTAGGCAAAATAATCTGCGTCGGTGGTGACGTCGACCACAGCGGCAACATCAATGCTTTTACCCAATAATCCTTGATCGCAAATGGCTTGAAAAACCAGCCTTCCGATGCGTCCAAATCCATTAATCCCCACACGTAGCGGCATTGCTTCCTCCCTTAAAGAATTTTAACAAGCATTTATGATTTCTGATAAAAAGTCGATTATAGAAAAGATTTTCGAGGTGTCAAGATTTTATCCGTTTTCAAAGGAAAAGTGAAATCCCTATGAATCTCCAAAATAAAATGAGACTTCAGCCTTCCGTCTTTAAAATCCCGACCGATAAACTGCGGGCAGGCTACTACACCGACCGCTACTTTCTGCGAACCCAGGAAGTGCTCCGAAGCGGCGGCCAGAATATTCGAGTCGGTTACCAGTTCTTCCCTCGAAAAGATGCCGTGATCTGCGGGCTCGACGAGGCGATCGCCATTTTGAAGACTTGCGCGGGACAGTACCGGAATATCCCGCAAGCCGAAAGGCTTTACCGCAGCCTGCGCGAAGTCCAATGGAAGTTGCAGCAGGCCAACTTTCTTCAGAAACGGTCCCAGATTTCAAAATGGGAGGCCCGGCGCGCGGCCCTTCGCGAGGAGTTGAATCTCCTCTGGGAAAACCGGTGGACGGCCCTTAATGTTTTTGCGCTTCACGATGGAGCGCCTGTCCGGGAGAATGAAGTCGTTCTTGCGCTCCAAGGCAATCCGCTCTTTTTCGTTCATTTGGAAACGCCCCTTCTCGGCGCGATTGCCCGGCCTACGGCAACCGCGACCGCAGTCGACCGGGTCGTTCGCGCCGCCAAGGGAAAACAGGTTGTCTTCTTCTCCGCGCGCTTCGATCATTATTGGACGCAGGCTACGGACGGATATGCGGCGCTCAAGGCCGGCGCTTTCGGGGTTTCCACGGACGCCAATGCGGATTACTGGGGCGCTCAGAGCATGGGGACGATCCCCCATTTTTTAATCGGTTGCTTCGGAGGAGAAACCGCGGAAGCCTTTCTTGCCTTTGACCGCCACACGCCCGCCGAGGTCAAACGCATTGCGCTGGTGGACTGGGACAATGACTGCATCGGAACGACGCGGACGATTCTGGAACGCTTGATCCAAAAAAAAATCTCTTCGCACAAACTCCCTGAGAAAATTTTTCTTGAGCGTGTCCCGGAAGTCGTCGGAGACGTCAAAGGAAAACTTTGGGGAGTCCGCTTCGACACCAGCCAAACCTTAAGGGATAAAAGTGCGCCTCCTCGCGGAAAAAAATATTGCGGCGTCTGCCCCGAACTGGTGGCCCGAGCGCGGAAAGCATTCGACCGGTGGGGAGCGAAAAAGTTAAAAATCATTGTGTCCGGAGGGTTTGACGAAGAAAAAATTGATCTTTTCGAGCGCCGCAAATGCCCGGTGGATGTCTACGGCGTAGGATCCAGCCTCTTGCGGAAAAAAATCGACATTACTGCGGATATTGTGGAATACGAAGGCCGGGCCTGCGCTAAAATCGGCCGGGAAAAAGGAGACTGGTCAAAGCTCGAGAGAGTCCGCTAATTATGAAAATATCCGAATCCGATGCCTTGCTGATCGTCGATCTGCAAAATGATTTTTGTCCCGGCGGCGCGCTGGCCGTCCCGAGAGGCGATGAAATTATTTCGGGGATCAACGAATTAATACCGAGATTTAAACAGGTTGCCGCGAGCCAGGATTGGCATCCGAAGAACCACTGCTCATTCCAGCCCCAAGGAGGCCCCTGGCCGCCCCATTGCATTCAAAATACCCGGGGCGCGGCGCTCCACTCTGCGCTTCTGCAGGATCGGATTGGCGTCCGGATTTTCAAGGCGCAGCAGCCGGATCAAGACGCCTATTCGGCTTTTGAGCGGACTTCTCTTTCGGAGGAATTAAAAATAAGAAAAATCCGCCGGATTTTTATCTGCGGCCTGGCGACGGATTACTGCGTCAAGGAAAGCGCCTTGGATGCGGTCAAAAGTGGATTTTTAGCAGTCGTTCTTACGGATTTGATCCGGGCTGTGAATGTGCGTCCCGGGGACGATCGGAAGGCGTTAAATCAAATGAAGCAGGCAGGCATTGGGCTGGCTCAGTCTTCAGAGCTTCAAGAAAACAATTAGCCTTTGCAGGGAATCCCTTCCTGTTTCAGAATCAGGCGGAGGGTTTCACGCTGATCGCCTTGAATTTCAATCCTTCCGCCTTCCGCGGCGATCCGGTAAGTCCCGCCCGCCCCGCACCGGATTTTCAATTTCCGGCAAAAATTTTGAAGGTAAGGATGATTCCGCGCAAGGCCTTCGATGACGGTGATTGCCTTTCCGCCCCGTCCCGGCCGCTCAATTTTTAAAACTACAGACGGTTTTTTAATATCCGGCGGAGAGGCTTCCGCTTTAAGGCATTCGCATTCAGAAACCAGAAACTTGCATTTCGGACATTTCTTATTCCTCGCGGGATCCGTGGAATAAACGAGGCGGGAATTTTCCATCGATCCTTCGAGCCTTCACATCAATTCGCGGCGCAAGGCGGGGTGCATCTTGCCGCGGTCCCAAGGAGGATCAAAGACGAGTTCGATCGCGCACTCTTTCACGCCGGGAATACTTAGAATTTTATTGCGGGCGTCCTGCTTCAGCCAATCGCCCATCCCGCAGCCCGGCGCGGTCAGCGTCATTTTAATACCTACGTAATAGTCATGGTCTTCGGAAGCCGTAATATGACATTCGTAAACGAGACCTAGGTCGACGATATTGTGAGGAATTTCCGGATCGTAACAAGTCTTCAGCTGCGCCCACACATTTTGCTCAATCCATTCCTGATTCATTTGCCCGGCAACTGGAGCAGAAGGCGCGTCTAGGATTTCTTTGCCGAGCGCGTCTCCGTCTTTTCCTGAAATGCTCGCCATCACACCCTGATAAGTCAGGATCGTATAGGCCCCGCCCAGCGATTGAGTGATCATAACTTCGGTACCTTCGAAGAGCGTGATTTTTTTGCCGCTTGGAATCTCAACGGCCTCGCAAGTGCGCTTGAGTGTGGCGACCTCTTTAGCGTTCATAAATCCCGATCCTTTTTCTTAATGATAGGCTTAGAAACTTGAGTTCCGCAGATTTTGCTTCTCGTTCTGTCATTTTAACGTTTTTATCAGAAATGACAACCGCTTGTCTTACAAAGAGTCATACTCTATGAATTCGGAAATCTGCAGAGTTCAAGTTAGAAAGTAGATTAGCTTATTTTGCCACAACTAAAAACATCTTTTATTTTTTCATTAAAATAATTCCCGTGGGACGGCGCCGCCATCAGCTCCCGGTAAACAGCCTCAGGGACATCTTGGTACTGATAAACCCCGCCGCCCCGGAAAGTGATTTCCAGAACCGATTCCTTTTCATCATATCCCACAATCGCGATGTCGCGCGAGCGGACCGCCGTTCTTTCCATACCGCCTCCCGGTAAATTTTTTTATGCGAAATTTTCTGCGAATTTGAATTTCTTGATTCGATTACGATTCCAAAGACGGCTCGTTCGCCGCCGGGGATTCGGATTCCATTCCTTTATTGATTTGCGCCATAAGGCCGTGAAGCCCCAGGCCTTCTTTAGCGGAAATCCACAGCCCTTCCGGCCAGCGGCTGCCCATTTGTTTCTTTTCATTTTCATTTAACAAATCGGCCTTGTTCAGCGCAAGGATGAGCGGCTTATCGGCCGCTTGGATATCTTTCAGGACTTTTTCCACAGCGGATTTCAATTCACTTGCCTTGGGGTCAAAGACATCCAAAACGTGGATGAGAAGATCCGCTTCGGTCACTTCCTCAAGCGTCGCGTGAAAAGATTCGATGAGCGCGTGCGGCAGATTTTTCAAAAAGCCGACCGTGTCGACAAAAAGGATTTTTCTTCCCTTTTGAACGGATTCCATCCGCGCGAGAGGATCAAGCGTCACGAACATTTTATCCTCAACGCGCGTTTGCGCCCCCGTCAGCGCGTTCAGCAGCGTGGATTTGCCGGCGTTGGTATAGCCGATAATCGCGGCCGTCACAAAATTCTTCTTCTTCCGGCCCGAGCGGATCAAGAGCCTGTGCGTTCTGACCTTTTCCAGTTCTCCTTTGACTCTCTGAATCCGCAAACGGATTTTACGCCGGTCGCGCTCCAGTTCCTGTTCGCCCGGGCCGCGGCCGCCGATTCCGCCTCCCAGCCTGGACATCACTCCTCCGAGGCCGGCCAGTCGCGGCAAGGCATAATGAAGCTGGGCCAGCTCGACCTGGAGTTTTCCTTCTTTGGATCGGGCGCGGCGGCCAAAGATATGGAGGATCAGCCCTGTCCGGTCCAGAACGGGTATTCCCATAAATGTTTCAATATGACTTGCTTGAGTAGGGCTTAAATCCACATTAAAAATAAGGACGTTTGCGCCGGCGGTCTTGGAAAGCTCCCGAACCTCGTTGAGTTTTCCCTCCCGAAGAAAATGGCTCGGGCTGGGATGCGGGATTTTTGCCGTTAAAAATCCGGCTTCACGAATGGCGCAAGAGTTGGCGAGCTCGCGGGTTTCTTCCAGGCTTTCCTCAAAAAATGACGGCGGGTTTCTTCCTGTCTGAAGAATGACCAGATATCCTTTATTAAGCGGCTGCCTGATATACCTGTTTTCAAGTCCGGGCAGCCGGTACCGGTTGATTTCCATTTTAGCCCCTTGCGTTCAACGGAGATGCCGCGTCCTCAAGCTCTATCAACACAGGGCAATGATCCGAGCCCATCACCCCGGATAAGATTGCGGCATTCCGCAAGCGCGGCCGCAGTATTTTCGAAATGCAAAAATAATCAATGCGCCAGCCGATATTCCGTTTCCGGCAATTATTCATGGGGCTCCACCACGTATAATATCCCCCATCAGGACAAAATTCACGGAATGTGTCCAGAAATCCCGCGCGCAAAACCCGCTCGAAACCAGCCCGCTCTTCAGGCGTAAAACCGTGATTGCGGACATTGGCCTGGGGATAAGTCAAATCGATTTCTTTATGGGCGACGTTCATATCCCCGCAGAGCACCACAGGTTTCTGCGTTTCCAATTTTTTTAAATAGGCCAAGAAATCAATATCCCATTCCTTCGTCCTGTAATCCAGCCGGCTCAAATCACGTTTGGAATTGGGGACATAGACATTCACCAGCCGGAAATTCTGAAACTCGGCGGTGATGATGCGCCCTTCCGCGTCGTGCTTTTCCCGCCCCATTCCGTAAGCAACCGACGCCGGTTTTGTTTTGGAGAAAACGGCGGTTCCCGAATACCCCAGGCGCTCCGAGGGCGAATGCCAGTGCGGGTGATACTGAGGAAGCTGAAGATCTATAGCCTCGGCGCCGATCTTTATTTCCTGAAGGCATAAAACGTCAGGGTCGTATTTGGCGATAAAATCCAAAAAACCTTTTTTTAAAACGGAACGGATCCCGTTCACGTTCCAGGAAATCAGCTTCATGGTGATCCGATTTATTTCCTTTGCATTTTAAAAGACTTGCCGTAAAATTTTGTTTCGGAGGATCCAGCCTATGAAACGATATGACCGCATCTTCGTGTTCTTTATTGTAAGTTTTCCCCTTGCCGCTTCAAATTTTTCGGCAGCCCAGGCGCGAAGCCCGTGGAAAGATGCCCCGACTTACCGCGAGCAGGCCCTTCAGAAATTCGATTTCGGGGCGATGAATTTTCTTGCCGGCTGGACGGAGATCATTTCTCAGCCTTTCGAAAATTATAAGCAAAAAAACGGCAAAAGAAATAAGTTTGTCAGTTTGTTTCCGGGTTTTGGGAAAGGCCTCCTGTTTGGAATGGTGAACACGGCGGGGGGATTTTTACACGCTGCGACTGCCCCGGCGACAATGCTGGATATTCCTCTTCCGGAAAATGGGGTTCACTTTAAGGAAATAACCGGCGGGGATTTAATCGCAGGCCCGCGGGCGGAACTTTCTTCTGCACCCTCGGTCACCGAACGCACTGAAAAACAGCCGGCGGCGAGTCTTTAACCTTAAACACACAAAAGGCTTCCAGTTTTAAATCCGGAAAACCCGCGAGCCTTCTCTGTTCAAGGCATTCGTGACTCCTGAAGAACGGAAATATATTCTTGAGAATGCAAAAAAACTGACGGCAAAACAGTTTGCCGAACGCCTGCATCTGAAGGAGCGGACCGTCGCCCGTTTTTTAGAGCGCAGGCAGATCCAATCCTCCCCTCCCCAGCCGGGGCCTTCTCAAGATTCGAGATCAAGCCTTCTTTCACCTTTTTTTCTTTTGACCTGCCTCGCCGCCTTTGGGATTGGATTCCTCAGCTACTCGAATTCTTTCCAGGCAAGCTTTCATTTTGATGACGACCGTTCCATTCTTCACAATTACGCAATCCGGAACCTCTCTGACCTTAAATCCATCTGGATGTTTTCGCGATCACGCTTCCTGACTTATCTCAGTCTTGCCCTGAACTACCATTTTACCGGCCTCGATCTTTTCAGCCTTCATCTGACCAATCTCCTCATCCATCTTTTAACGAGCCTTGCGGTTTATCGCCTGATCCATTTGACTTTTCAAACCCCAGGCCTTCAGGACAATCCTCTCAAAAAACATTCTCCAGCCCTGGCTTGTGCGGCGAGCTTGATCTTTCTTGCGCACCCGATTCAAACTCAGGCCGTGACTTATATCATTCAGCGCACGGCCTCGCTCGCCGGCTTGTTTTATATTTCCTCCGTCGCCTGTTATGCCCAGGCGAGGCTTACCCAAGGCCGGCTTGCTTATCTCGCCTCAATCTTAAGCGCTGTCGCGGCAATGTTCACCAAGGAAATCAGCTTTACTCTGCCCCTGATGCTCGTGATCTATGAAGCGGTCTTTTTCCCTAATTTCTTTAAGGAATTGAGCCGGAGGATCGCGAAGCTTTTGCCTTTCCTAGGCCTCCTCGCCGTCGTCCCCGGGATATTTATCTTTCAATACGGCCTGGATTCCGACTCCGTCGCTGCACTGACCCAAGAAACGAAAGCCATCTCGCGCGGCCATTACCTTCTGACGCAAATCAACGTGATCCGGACTTACCTCAGGCTTTTAGTGCTCCCTGTCAAGCAGCACCTGGATTACGCTTATCCCATTTCCAGGAATCTTTTTGAGCCGAAAACCCTGCTTTCCCTGTTGCTTCATTTAGGCTGGATCGGTTTCGCCGTCAAAATTTTTAAACGCCACAGGTTTTTGAGCTTCGGCATTTTTTGGTTTTTTGCGGCCTTGAGCGTGGAATCCAGCATCATTCCGATCCGGGACGTGATTTTTGAGCACCGCCTTTATTTGCCGATGGCCGGTTTTTCGATGATTTTTTCCTACGGGTTCTATGCGCTGGCCAGGGACTCGAAAAAATTCTGGGCCATTTTGATTCCCGCCATTTTTGTCTTTAGCTTTCTTACCTACAACCGCAACCGGGCGTGGAAAGATGAAATCAGTCTCTGGACGGATTCGATGAAAAAATCACCGGCCGGCGAAAGGCCTTATCACAATCTCGCCATTGCGTATCACCAAAAAGGAGAGGAAGACAAGGCCTTGGAATATTACGAAAAGGCCCTGGCGCTGAATCCTAAAATTTCAAAAGCTTACAACGCCATCGGGGCTATCCTTGCCCGGCGCAAACAGACGCAAAAGGCAATTGAATACTTCGAGAAATCCATTCAAGCCGATCCCGATGCGTTTGAAGGTTACGCCAATCTCGGAACCCTTTATCTTTTTCTTCATCACAATTATGAAAGCGCCATTAAAAATCATACGCTGGCCATTCAGAAGGATCCGGACGGGTTGAAACGAAACAGCTGGAAATCTTTTTATGAAATCGGCCTGGCCCAATTTTTATCGGGGAATAAGGAAAAGGCGGAAGAATCCGTGGAAACGCTCAAAAGAATCGGCAGAAAAGATCTGGCGGAAAAACTGGAACGGATCCTTAAAGGAGAAGAAGATCCCTTTAGCCCTGTGAACCCTAAGATGCCGGCCGGGGGGATTGAGGTCATGAATGTTCAGTAAAACTTTATCCCGGCCCGAATCGCCTGATGGAACCTGACCGTCCCTGGATTCCCCTCCGGCCTGGGCGAGGCAGACGCGCAGGAGATAAAGCTAAACGGATTTCGGAGGCTCTCCCTTTTCTACCTTTTCCAGAATCATCAGGATAAAGGCGTAGCGGAAGGCCAAATCTTTCAGGGCCTCGTAACGTCCTGACGGGCCGCCGTGTCCGGCCATTTGCATTTTTAAAAGCAGGAGATTCCGGTCCGTCTTCAATTTTCTGAGCCGGGCGACCCACTTTGCGGGCTCCCAATATTGCACGCGCGGATCGTGGAGGCCGCCCGTCGCCAAGAGATGCGGATACTTTTGAGATCTCACATTTTCATAAGGTGAATAAGAGCGCAAGAGATCGAAAAATTCTTTTTCCGCCGGGTTTCCCCACTCGTCAAACTCGGTGACCGTCAACGGCAGGGAATCGTCCAGCATCGTATTCAAGACGTCCACAAAAGGGACTTCGGCGATCACCCCGTGAAAAAGTTCCGGCCTCATATTGATGACCGCGCCCATCAGGAGCCCGCCCGCGCTGCCGCCGCTAATGACGAGCTTGTCCGGTGCCGTGTATTTTTCTTCGATAAGGCGCTCGGCGGCCGCAATAAAATCATAAAAGGTATTTTTCTTGGCGCGGAGCTTTCCGGATTCGTACCAAGGCCGTCCGAGTTCGCCCCCTCCCCGGACGTGGGCAATCGCAAAGATAAAACCCCGATCCAAAAGGCTGAGGCGACTGGAGGAAAATCCCGGCTCCACCGGAATTCCGTATGATCCGTAGCCATAAAGTAAAAGCGGGCTTGAGCCGTCCCTTCGAATCCCCTTCCGGTAAACCAATGAAACCGGCACTTGAACTCCGTCGTGAGACTTCGCCCAAATCCTTTCCGAAATATATTGGCCCGGATCATAACCGCCCAGAACTTCTTGCTGTTTTTTGATTTCCCGCTTCCGGCTCTCCATATCGTAATCAAGAATACAATGAGGCGTCTTAAGCGAGGCGTACTCAAATCGCAAAGACCGTGACGGGTATTCCGGATTCGCCTTGAGACTCAACGTATAAATAGGCTCTTCAATGCTTACGTAATGAAAAGTTTCCGTCTTCCAATTTTGAATCCGGATTTTTCTCAAGCCCTTCTCGCGCTCCACGACGACAAGATAATCCTGAAAAATCTCAAGGCCTTCCAGGAGCGCCCCGGCGCGCCCCGCGATCACCTCCTGCCAGTTCGATTTTAAAGACGCCGAAACCGGAGTTTTAACCATCCGAAAATTTTTAGCCTTGTCGTTTGTCAGAATAAAAAAATAACCCTCGCGGTGCTCGATCGAATATTCAATGCCTTTTTCGCGCGGCTGGACAACCGCAAAGTGCGCTTCCGGATCATCCGAAAGAAGCCAGCGCTGTTCGCTGGTATCCTTGCTGCTTAGGTCCAAGACAAGAAACCTGCGGTCCTTTGTTTTATAAAGCGAAAGAAAAAAGGCCTCGTCCGGCTCTTCAAAAACGAGTTGATCCCGATCCGGATTCGATCCGAGTTGATGCCTGCGCACTTGAAACGGCCGGCGCGTTGGATCCAGGCGCAGGTAAAAAAGAGTCCGGCTGTCTGCGGCCCACTCAAGGGACGGATAAGTTCCCGTAATTTTTTCGGGAAGATGCTCACCCGTCTTCATATCCTTTACAAAAAGGGTGAAATCCTCGGAGCCCGCGGTATCGGTGGAATACGCAAGAAAACGGTGATCCGGGCTGATCTTTGAAATTCCAACTTGGAAATAGGGCCGGCCGGCCGCAAGCTCATTCGGATCCAGGATCATCTCTTCCTGCGCCTCCAAACTGCCGAGCTTCCGGCATTGAATGGGATACTGCTTGCCCTGCTCCGTCCGCGAATAATAAAAATAGCCGTCGATTTTTACGGGCACCGAGAGGTCCGTTTCCTTGATCCGGCCGAGCATTTCGTTGTACAACTTTTCCTGAAGCGCCTGCGTGTTCTTCATGACCAAGTCGGTGTGGGCATTCTCGGATTCCAAATAGGCAATGACTTCCGGATCCTCTTTGCGGCGCAGCCAGAAAAACTCATCCTGCCAGGTGATGCGATGAGCGCTGATCGTGCGGGGGATTTGTTTTGCTTTCGGAGGAGTTAATGCCGGAGGGGACACTTCGGTCAATTTAGACACCGGCCTTAGGCTCGACCGGAATCTTCAACGCAACGCGCGACAAGCCTTCGGTTCCTACCTCGATAGGAATCCGGATCCTTAGATTTTCAAACAGGCAGACTTTGGATTTTTTATTGCAGTAATAGATTACGGCCTCCAAGACGACCGTTTCACGCCCGGGAGAGGCTTGGATCGGAATTTCAAAAGGAAACGCCAAACGGTTTGTATCCAGCTGATTTGAGCTTCCGGAAAATTTCAGAATCGCGCTCTCTTCCGATTTCCACTCAAGGTGAAAGGGGCCGTTATCCACAAACTTGTATCCTGAAGGCAGAATAAAACTCACCGAAAGGACAACGCGGCCTTGCTTCACCTTTTTCTCAGGCGCTTCGATAATCCGGCCTTTAAATTCGCCGCGGTTCTGTCCAGGCGATTTCTGAAGGCCCCGTAATTTCAAAGTCGATACCTGCCCGGAGGCTAAATCGAGAATCCGGATCGCGTGATTATTGGTGTCGGCCACATACAGGTGGTCATCCAAAATCGTAAGGCCGCTCGGCTCGAAAAATTCCGCCTCGCCAGCCGCGCCGTCTTGGCTGCCGTGCTTTCCATTGCCGGCAAGCGACTCGCTCGTTTTGCGAATCGGATCGATGATTTTAATTTTTGAATTGTACGTGTCCGCGACATAAAGCATTCCCTTGTGATAAACGACCCCCAACGGGTGCTGAAGCCGGGCCTTTTTTTGAGCGCCGTCCGCGTCGCCGAAGACGAATAAATCTTCACCGATGAGCGTTTCAACTTTTCCGTCCGGATGAAGATCCGCCGAGCGGACTGAGCTTACCTCGCTGTCGGCAAAATAAAGCTTTTCTCCGTCGGTCGTAATGCCGCTGGGCTGGGCGAGCGCAGCCTGAAGAAGCGGCCCGTCAATCCGCGCCTCACGGCCGGAGCCGGCGAACGGTTTGAATTGCAGACTCTTGAGGTCGGCCTCGTAAAGTTGGTGAGAACCGGCCATTGCAATATAAAGTTTTCCCTTGTGGGCCAGCAGATCCCAAGGAGAATTGAGCGCAACCTGCGTTCCCATACCCGCGCCGCCAAAATGACCGGCTTGCCTGCCCGTTCCAAAAAGAGTTTGGACTTGACGGGTTGAGAGGTCAGCCTTCCGGATCAAATGGTTTTCCGTATCGGCAATGTAAAGCGCCTCGCCGTCCGCAAAAATACCTTGTGGATGATTCAATTCCGCATCTTCAAAAACCCCGTCCTTTTTTCCAGCGCGGCCGCCGGCAATCACGTCCAGCACTTCCCCGTCAAGCGTCGTGATCAGGATCCGGTTATTGTTGGAATCACTGATAAAAAAACGTTTTTTCGCGGGATCGGCGTGAACTTTACCGGGAAAAAATAAAATCCCTTGAGGCCTTTGAGCTTCTTCCAAAGCAACTTGCAGGCGGCTTCTCTTAAGCTCACCGTGGGAGTCAAAATGAGCCACGGCTGAAGCGATAATACGATCGAATATCTCATAAACGCCTTCGCCGGAATGAGCGCCTATGATTTTCCCCTTCGGGTTGATCAAAACTGAGGTAGGCCACGCCTGAACTCCGTATTGCGACCAGACCTCCATATCCTTATCATTCACGACCGGGTGTTTAATCTCATACCGGAGAATGGCCTGCCGGATCGATTCCGTCCCCTTTTCGTTGGCAAACTTTGCGGAATGAACGCCGATCACGACAAGTTCCTGGGAATATTTCTCCTCAAGCCGCTTCAGATCCGGGATGACGTGCATACAATTGATGCAGCAATAGGTCCAAAAATCCAAAAGAATGATTTTCCCCGCGAGCTGTTTGATGGAAAGGGGGCGGCCCGTATTGAGCCACTCTAAATCCTCGGGGAATTCTGGAGCCGTGACAAAGCCCTCCAGCCGCCTGTCGTCGAGGACGGGCTCTTTCACGGGAGATTTTTTGATGGGATGATTTTGGGCCATTGCAAAAACGGAATCGGGGCGGGCGGCGCTGAGAAGCAGCGTCACCCCTATCATGACGATCCTTTTCAATTTGAACAATAGAAATAAATCCTATGATAATTTTTCGCGGATTCTCGAATATGCAAAACCGGACCGTCTATTCCTCATTTCTCCGATTTTGTATCCTTATCCGTATCTTTGTCGATGTCTTTTAAAGATTTCTTAAACTCCCTGACACCCTCGCCTAAGGCCCTTCCAATTTCTGGCAGGCGTTTGGCGCCGAACAAAAGCAAAACAACCAGCAGAATAACGACGACCTCCAAAGGTCCCGGCATACTCATCATGATTCCTCCTTCTTGATTTTATGGAAAGCTCCGTACTGTGATTCTCCCACGAGGGCGGCAGGTTGATTCCAATTTCGATATTTTCAAAACTTTTACTCTTCCTCGCCCCGTCCCGCTCGGCCCATTCCGCCATTCTTCGAATCCCTTCGCCAAGCCGGAGATCATCCCCGATTCGCAGAATGGTTTTCGCTTTTGAGTGATCGCAGACGCCTCATCCGCCTCATGACGCTTCTCTAAATATTGAATCTCCGGCGGGATCCCGAAAACAAGCGCCGCGTCACGAGCCGAGACGAAAATATTGGCCGCTTTGTTTTTTTCTGCGAAGAGTTCCTGGCGGTAGAAAGCTCCGGAGGTTTTTCGGCAGCCGGTTCCGTCATCGGGAAGCCCGTCTTCATCCTTCAAAGGTATTCCTTGCCTATCTGATTTTGATGAAAAATGGATTATAGCGAAAAGTATTTCCTGCGGGAAGCCTTTTCACATTTGGGCGGCTATCGGTCACTCAATCCTGCTTCCTCCGGCTGATTTTTCACGAGCGGTGCAGCCAGCGGATTCGCAGCAAATCTAAAAACATATTGAAGGGGTCGCTTAAAATTCGAACGCGGCTTTGGGCGGAATTCCTCCAGATGACGGGGGCTTCGAGGATTCGATAACCCCGCCGCTGCGCCAGATAGAGAATCTCCGCGTCGAAACTAAATCCTTTGAGGCGCTGGCGGCTGAAGAGGTCGCGCGCCGTATCCCGCTTGAAGCATTTGAATCCGCACTGGGAGTCCGAAATGCCCTGAAAACTTAAGCCTCGCGCGAAAAAGTTAAAAATTCTTCCGATGTTTTCGCGAAGAAGTCCTTGGCGGATTTCAACCTGCGACTGGGGCAGCGCGCGTGAGCCGATCACGCAATCGTAGTTTTCTTTCTCCAAAAGCTCGATGAAACGGCGCACCTCCTCAATCGGCGTGGACATATCCGCATCACTAAAAAGGACGTATTCCCCTGCGGCGGCCAGCATTCCTTTTTTCACAGCCGCGCCTTTGCCCTGATTCGTGGAATTCTTAAATATCCGGTGGGGAAAATCTTGCAACTTCCCCGACGCTGTTTCCAAGGTGGCATCGGTGCTTCCGTCGTCCACCACAAGGATTTCCGAGCGGTAAGGCTGGCGTTTCAGAAACGCAATCATTGCTTCCAGGGTCCGGCCGATTCTTTCTTGCTCATTGTAAGCCGGAATCACCACCGAAAGGAAGACGCCGTTCGGATCTTGATTCATTTAGATTCCTCGCCTCCAATCCGCGAGCAGTTCTTCAAAGGCCGCAAAGGTATCGGCCGCTGAAACCTGCGGCTCCGGTTATAAGGACGGATTTTCTCAAGCGGTTGAAGGCAGGCTTATTGCGGATGAAAGAAGTTCCCTGTCATGATCGACCGTCATTTCCACGAGCCTGCGGAAAGTCACTTCGGATTTCCATTTTAAATCCCGCCGCGATTGAGAAGCCTCCCCGCATAAAACTTGGCCGGCGATTCCTGTAATGAGGGCTTTTCGTTTCATGTCGTCCTTATGAGGTTAAGCATTCCGCAAGATTTTCACGGAAATATTCGATTGTCTTTCTTAATCCGTCCTCCAGCCGGACCTTCGGTTCCCAGCCCAGTTGGGTCCTGGCTTTTGCAATATCCGGCCGGCGCACTTTCGGATCATCTTTAGGAAGCGGCTGAAACTGGACTTTACTTTTACTTTGCGTCATTTGAATGATCCGTTCGGCCAGCTCCAAGATCGTCATTTCATGAGGATTGCCGAGATTGACCGGTTCATTCAAAGAAGAGAAAATGACTTTCACGATTCCCTGAATCAAATCCTCGACATAACAAAAGCTCCTCGTCTGCGTTCCGTCTCCGAACACGGGAATGGGTTCGTTCTTAAGAGCGCTGGAAATAAATTCAGGAATCGCCCGCCCGTCGCGCAATCTCATCCTCGGGCCGTAGGTATTAAAAATCCTTACAATCTTTACGTCCAGTTTATGATGGTGAAAATAGGCCATCGTAAGGGCTTCCGCAAACCGTTTGGCTTCATCGTAAACCCCGCGCGGGCCGATGGGATTCACATTCCCCCAATAATCTTCCTTCTGAGGATGCACCAAAGGATCGCCGTAGACCTCCGAGGTGGAGGCGAGCGCAAAGACTGCATTTTTTGATTTCGCCAGGCCTAACGCATTGTGCGTCCCGAGGGCGCCGACTTTCAGCGTGGGAATCGGCAGATTCAAATAATCCACAGGGCTTGCCGGCGAGGCGAAGTGAAGCACGTAATGCACCGGGCCGGGATAGTCAATATACTGGCTGACATTATGCCGGATCAGGCTAAAGCGGGGCTCACTTTTTAAGTGCGCGATATTTTTCAGGCTCCCCGTCAGCAGGTTGTCGATCGCGCTCACCCGGAATCCTTCCCGGATCAATGCGTCGCAAAGATGAGAGCCGATAAACCCGGCGCCTCCGGTGATCACGACTATTTTCTCCACCGCCTCAGCCTCTTTCTTCCAAAAACCACGCCGCGGTTTTCTCAAGGCCCGGATAAAATCGCGTCTGGACTTTGAAACCCAGCAGCCGTTTTGCCCGCGAGATATCCGCAAAAGTTCTTCGGACGTCCCCCCGGCGCTTGGATAAAAAAACGGGTTTCACATTGCCCGCGCGCATAATTTTTTTCAGCGCATTAAGAATATCCAAAATAGAAAACTCCTCGTGACACGCAATATTAAACACCTCGCCTGATACTCCTTTGGCCTTCATCGCCCGGAGGTTGGCGTGCACCACGTTATCCACATAAGAAAAATCCCTCGACTGCCGGCCGTCCCAGTGAATTTCCGGGGATTTCTTTTTCAGTAAACAGTCAATAAAAATGGGGATCACGGCCGAATAGACCGACTCGGGATTCTGGCGCGGGCCGAAGACATTGAAATACCGGAGCGAGACCGTGCTAAGCCGGTAAAGCGAGGCAAACAGTTTGCAGTAATATTCCCCCATTATCTTGGAGGCCGCATAAGGAGATTCCGGGCGCGGCGTATCCGTTTCCACCGAAGGAAATTTTTGGGTGTTCCCGTAGACGGAGGAGGAAGAAGAAAAAACAAATCTTTCTGCCTTCGCCTCCTTGGCGGCAAGCAGGAGATTTAAAGTGCCCGTCACGTTGACCTCATTAGTTTCGAGGGGATTATCGACCGACCGAAGCACGGCACGGTTGGCTCCGATATGAAAAACATATTTCACTCCTCGCAGGGCCTTCTCGATATCCCGCCGGCGGCGCAGATCGCCTTTTTGAAAATCCAAGTCCCCTTTGAGGGCTTTGAGATTGGCCAATTTCCCGGTCGAAAGATTATCCAAAACACGGACCGGATATGCTCTCTCCAACAGGGCCTCGGCAAGATGGGAGCCGATAAACCCGGCCCCCCCCGTCACCAAGCAAAGGGAACGTTTCATATCACAACCTCACAATATTTTTTTTCCTGAACTGGCCGAAAGCATTCCGCGTATCGTAAATCAGCCGGCTGTGTTCGGCAATCATTTTATAATTGAATTTGGAATGCCCGGTCAGCAAAAGGACCAAATCTTGCCGCCGCAGAAGCGCGGGGGTAAGGGGCTTGGATTGCAAATGAAACGACCGGGCATCGAGCGCCTTCACGTACGGATCGCTATAATTGACCTGAGCGCCCATCTGTTTTAAATTTTCCAAGATTTCCAAGGCCGGGGATTCGCGGGTGTCCTCAACGTCCGGTTTGTAAGTCACGCCTAAAATCAAAACCTTCGATCCCTTGATGGCTTTGCCGATGTGGCGGTTGAGCGCATAAACGGCTTGAGAGACGACGTAATGCGGCATTTCGGCATTCACTCGCCGCGCGAGCTCGATAAAATGAAGGTCCGAGCCGTGAATCCTCGCCTTCCAAGAAAGATAGATCGGGTCGATTCCGATGCAATGCCCGCCAATGCCAGGGCCGGGATAAAAGGGCATAAAACCAAACGGTTTGGTCTTCGCCGCTTCAATCGCCTCCCAAATATCCACTTTCAAATTGACCGCGGCTTTCGCCAATTCGTTCATCAGCCCGATATTGACAATCCGAAAGGTATTTTCAAGAAGTTTTGCCATTTCCGCGGTACGCGAGGAACTGACCTTCACGACTTCCGGAGTCACGGCCTGATAAAGAGAAGCGGCCAAACGTCCGCAGGCCGGGGTCACGCCTCCGACAATTTTGGGAATATTTTGCGTTTTAAATTTTGGGTTTCCCGGATCGATCCGCTCCGGGGAAAAACACAGAAAAAAATCCTTGCCGACCGTTAAGCCGGAGCGCTCAAAAGACGGAAGGATGACTTCTTCGGTCGTCCCCGGATAAGTCGTGCTTTCAAGAATCACAAGCAAGCCGGGGTGGAGGCGCTTGGCCATAGCCTCCGTGACTGCGGTAATGTAGGAGATATCCGGATCTTTAAACCGGTTGAGCGGCGTGGGCACGCAAATGATCACGACATCTTTGTCTTGCAGGGCATCATAATCCACAGCCGCGCTCAGCAACCCCCGTTTGACGACGGACCTCAGATCCTTTGAAGTCAGGTCACGAATATAGGATTGCCCGTGATTCAGGGCTTCCACCCGGCGGGAATCAATATCGATCCCCGTCACGCGAAAACCTTTTGCCGCAAAGGCGTGGGCCAGCGGCAGTCCCACGTAACCCAGTCCGATGACGGCAATTTTGGCTTTCCGGGAACGGATTTTGCCGCTGAGTTTCTGCGCTTCGTTCATGAAGGAATATCCTTTTGAATGGGATTGAATTGCCTGTATTCCTGAAAAAAATCCCCGGCCGCTTCTTGCCAGTGCCGGGGCTCGAAGCCGAAAACTCCCTTCATCTTGCGCAAGGATAAGATGGAATTCTGAGGCCGCCGGGCGGGACGGGGAACTTCCCGGCTGGAAACAAATTCTACGCTGACGGCATTCCCATATTGAAGGCTCAAAATAAAGGAGCCGAACTCGGCCCACGAAGCAATGCCTTCATTGGCCCAATGAAAAGTTTGATTTCCAAGGCGCTCAAGCGCATTTTCATTTGCCGATAAAACATCCAAAAAAAAATTCGCCAAGTCCGCGGTATAAGTCGGCCGGCCGGTTTGATCGCTCACAATTTTAAATTTCCGTTCTGTCTTAGCGCGCTCCAAAAGGGTTCGCGGGAAAGAGGCGCCGTGAAGCCCATAGAGCCAAGAAATCCGAAAAATGAGGAATTTTCCGGCCGTTTGCTGGATATATTTTTCGGCAAGAAGTTTACTTTCTCCATAGACATTTCGAGGAGCGGCGGGATCGTCCTCCGTGTATTCGCCTCTTTTTTTGCCGTCAAAAATATAATCCGTACTAAAAAAAATAAGCGTGGAGCGGCTGCGGTTGCTTGCTGCCACAACGTTTTTCGTCGCTTCGAGATTGCCCCGGAGCGCGGCGGTGCGGTCAAGTTCGCATAAGTCCACCTGGGTCATTCCCGCGGTGTGAAAAATCAACCGTGGCTTTTCCGCCGCGCAGAGCCGGGCGATCGATTCGGGGTCGGTAAGGTCGATTTTCCAGTAGCGTAAATCTGTTAAGTGAGGAGGCGCGTCGCGGCGGCCGGCGCCGATCACATCAAAATGAGGCCGCAGGGCTTTTACGAGATCCGAGCCGAGCATTCCGCCCGCGCCGGTGACCAGAATTTTCATTATTTAATTGTGAACTTGTCCCGTTTGAGCGGTTGCCACCATTCGGGATGCTGCCGATACCAAGCGAGGGTCTGCGTCAGCGCAACCGGAAAAGTCCAGCGCGGTTTGAAACCGAGCGCCTTTATTTTCGCCGTGTTCACGCTGTAGCGGAAATCATGGCCCAGCCGGTCCGGGACATAATGGATTCGATCCTCCCCTAGGCCCATCTGGCGCAAAATAAGGCGCGTAAGCTCCAAATTGCTGATTTCTTCGCCCGCGCCGAGGTTGTAAATTTCGCCTTCTTTTCCTTTATCGAAGACAAGCTCAAGGGCCGCGCAGTGGTCTTCCACATAAATCCAGTCCCGCCGGTTTTGACCGTCGCCGTAAAGGGGAGCCTTTCTCCCTTCGATCAGGTTCGTGATAAAAAGAGGGATGACTTTTTCGGGAAACTGATGAGGCCCGAAATTGTTGGAGCTCCGCGTGATGATCACGGGAAATTGATAAGTCTTCCAATAGGAGAGCGCTAACAGATCACTGCCCGCCTTTGAAGCGGAGTACGGGCTGCTCGGATGAAGCGGCGCACTTTCATCTGCGGATCCTTGAGAGATCGAGCCGTAAACTTCATCGGTCGAGATGTGGATAAAACGTTTGATTTGAAATTTGCGGGCCGCGTCCAGGAGAACCCGTGTCCCGAATACGTTGGTCATTAAAAAATCTCCGGCATTTTCAATCGAGCGGTCCACGTGAGTTTCCGCCGCAAAATGGACCACGGCTTCCGCTTTTTGGATGGCCGGGCCCACTGCGTCCTGATCGCAAATATCCGCTTGGATAAATTCATACCGGTCATGGCCTTCCAAGGCGCGCGTATTTTCGCGATTGCCGCAGTAAGAAAGTTTATCGAGGTTGAGGATTTTCCAGCCCGAATGGGATTTCAAAAATCCCTTGATAAAATGAGAGCCGATAAAACCACAGCCTCCGGTGACAAGAAGGGTTCTCACAAGGCTCTCTGTTTGACGTGGCGCTTAGCGGTAAGGGAATTCGCTCGAAACAAAGATTCAAACGTCCCGGCGTCCGTCCAAAAGCCTTTGAGGATATCGTACTCCAGGAGTCCTTTTTTCAAATAAGCATTATTCACCTCGGTGATTTCAAGTTCACCGCGGCGGGAAGGCCGGAGGGGGCGGATGATATTGAACACTTCGGCGTCATACATATAGAGTCCAATCACCGCGTACGGGCTCTTGGGCC
Organism: Candidatus Omnitrophota bacterium; assembly: GCA_023247035.1. Taxonomy (GTDB): domain Bacteria; phylum Omnitrophota; class Omnitrophia; order Omnitrophales; family Aquincolibacteriaceae; genus JAHFHG01. The sequence goes on along the minus strand of JAHFHG010000023.1, from coordinate 14,321 downwards.
GCGCAGGCTTCTCCACGATCCGCACCACTTTCCGCCCTTTCAACTCGGCCACCCCAAAGCGCTGCGGATCCGGAACCTCTTTAAGGAGGAGCCTGGCCCCTTTTTTTTGTTTTTTAAACCGCTCGATATGGACCGTGATATCGTCTTCGATAATATTGTCGCCTAAAATAACGGCGACTTTTCCGCCGTCCGCAAAATGTTCGGCAAGGGACAAGGCCTGGGCAATACCGCCCTCACCCTCCTGATAAGTGTAGTTGATGTGATTGAGGCCGAATTCCCTGCCGTTGCCCAGCAGTCTCAAAAAATCGCCGGCTGAATTTCCGCCCGCAACCAAAAGAATATCCCGGATGCCTGCCCGGACCAGGGTTTGGATGGGATAATAAATCATGGGCTTATTAAAAACCGGAAGCAGGTGTTTGTTGGTCACCTTGGTCAGCGGATAAAGGCGCGTTCCCAATCCCCCTGCTAAAATAATGCCTTTCACTCGATGCGCCTCATGGTCACCTCGTTCGCCTTAATTTGCGGCCCATCGCGTAATAATGAAATCCCAACTTTCTGGCCTCGGCCGGATCAAAAATATTGCGCCCGTCAAATAAAATCGGATTCCGCATGAGTTTTTTGATCCGCTTAAGATCCAGTTTTTTAAATTCGTCCCATTCGGTCAGGACCGCCAAAGCATCCGTGTGCTCGGCCGCCTGGTAAGCGTCTTTCGCATATTTGACCTTTTTAAAAATCGTCTTGCATTTCGGCATAGCCTGAGGGTCGTAAGCTTGGATAAGGGCCTCCTCTCGTTGAAGGCCCTGAATAATATCGATCGACGGCGCAAAACGCATATCATCCGTATTCGGTTTAAATGAAAGACCCAGCACGCCGATCGTTTTGTTGCGGAGATTCCAAAGCGCATTGGAGACCTTTTGGATGAAATATTTTTTTTGCTCCTCGTTACTGTTTAACACCTCGCGCAAGATCCCGAAAGGCACGCCTGCTTTTTCGGCCATCCGTTCAAAGGCCGCCAGATCCTTCGGAAAGCAGAAGCCTCCAAAACCAATTCCGGCTTTCAAGAAACCGGGGCCGATGCGGGGATCGAGGCCCATTCCGTAGGCCACATTTTCAATGTCCGCGCCGGTCGCGTCGCAAATCCTGGAAACCACGTTGATGAAAGCGATTTTCGTGGCCAGAAAAGAATTGGAGGCGTGCTTGATAATTTCAGCGCTCTTGATGTCGGTCACGACCAAAGGGGCGCTAAACGAGGCGTAGAGCTGGCGCAAAAGTTTTCCGGCCCGGGCGCTGGAAACTCCCAAGATGATCCGGTCGGGATTCAAAAAATCATGAATCGCCGAACCCTCGCGCAAAAACTCGGGGTTCGAGGCCACGTCAAACAAAGATTCGCGCGGCTGGATCAGCTTAATGGTTTTATGGATCCATTCTCCCGTTTGAACGGGTACCGTGCTCTTTTCCACAATCAGCCGGTATTCTTTTAAATTCCGGGCGATTTCGCGGGAGACATTCTCAACATAAGAAAGGTCGGCCTCCCCATTTTCCTTCGGAGGCGTATTGACGCAAATGAACAATACTTCGGCATTCTTGACCGCCTGCTCAATCCGGGATGCAAAAAAAAGCCTTTTGCGCTTGATATTTTCCTGGAGCATTTCTTCCAGGCCGGGCTCATAAATGGGCGGCTTCCCTTTCTTCAGCAGGGTGATTTTTTCAAGATTATTATCCACGCAGATGACCTGATTGCCGAGATGGGCAAAGCAAGCCCCTGTGACGAGCCCTACATAACCTGATCCAATGATCCCTATTTTCATTTCTTCGGAGCCTTTCTCTATTTATTTTAGGGAGGGGCGAAGAACCGGCAGCCAACTACACGTTAGATCTTTCAAGTCAATTAGGCAGGCGAGGAATTAGAACCCGCGACCGTCTCTCCAATCCGCGGTTCTGAGAAAGAAGACCGGTTTCCGCCCCCGTGAAGACCTAAATTGGGAAAGGCCTTCAGGCGGAAATCAAAAAAAAGAGTTTTATTGGCGCTGTCGATTGAGGAGTCGCGCACATTATATCCGAAATCCAAAATGAAATCGTGGAGGTCCCGGGTTGCGGAGATCTGCCATTCCTGAAGGCCGTCTTTTTTAGGATCCCAGCGAATATACCCGCCTAAAGACCAAAGAGGGTTGATCGTCCACCGGCCGTCAAAAACAAATTGGTTGCTTCCGGCAATGCTCGGAAAATCACGGATAAAACGGTTGCCGAAGATCACGGAGAACCGGCGCGTCCGGAGTTTGATATCTTGATTGGCAATCCGGAACTGATCGCGCTCCATATCGTAGTCAAACCGTGACTCCAGCAAAAGCCATTGATAAGGGCGCAGGATGATTTCTTCCCCGAGGATCGTAAAATTACTTGCGGTTCGGCCGTCTTCAAAGGGCGCAAAAAAGGTCCCGAGGGGCCGGCCGTCGGGATGAAGTTCATAACTCAAAAAGGTATTGAGGCTGACAACATCCACCCGCTGCATCCGGCCTCCAACCACCCGTTTTGTCTGAAGCCTGTTTTCAATCCCGAACGTCACAATATTCGCATCGTCAATCCGGTCGACCGGATCAAATTGATGGATCGTTTCATCGCTCACGGTTGATGTCACCGTGCGGTATTGCACATAAGGCTCAATGAGATGGCGCAATTGGTTGATTTCAATCCCCAGACGATCAGACGAGGCCGGAAAGGTTTTATAAAAATGCGTCCGGACATCCAGCCCGCCCCCCACGGCAAGGCGGTACTGGCCGTCTGAGGATTCCCGATCCCGGCTGTAGAGCGTATTGCGCCAATTGAAAAAAGGCGTCGCCGTAATGTGTTTCCACGTTAAGGGAGCCGACCATTCATTGGCCTGGTCAAAGCGCACGACGTCCTCATGGTTGGAGGAGCGCCCGAAGACTTTGGAAAAATTTGCGAAGCTGAATTGGCTCTCATAAAAAAATCCGGGATTAAAAAACGGCTGGTTTTTCCAGTCAAACTGAATCAGGGGAAGTTTTTGGACCGAGGATTCAAACCGGTTCATCCTTTTTTCGACGTGGGTAAGAAAACCGTGGCGCTCGGAGTTTTTGGTGAAGGTTACAAACGATTGAGGTTCGATCTCGGCGCGGGATTCTTTACGGAAAAAATCCTGCAGGAAGAACTCATCGGCCAGACGGTTATAGCGCAGGATGACGTTCGTCTGCGAATCCAAATCCGTCCGGTGAAGCCACGTGACGCGGCCCCGCGCCCTCCGCTCCAAATGGTCGAAAGGATTATCCGTGCCCGGGGAAGGCGCCCGCTTGTCCTGCGTGAGGTAGGTTTTTATAAGACCCCGCCCCCGCGCGGCGAAATCATAATCGATATCCACTCCCCCGCCGACTCCTCTTTTGGAGCGCCAGTCGGCGTGCAATTTGCCCCAAATATTTTTTGTAAAGCTTATTCCTTTCGTGGTCTCGATGTAGGCTCCGTAGCGGGAGGTGTAGCCGGCGCCCAGGCCAAAGGGAAGATTTCTGTCCGTATTTTGAAGGGGAATAACAAGATAAGGCCACCAAAAAAAAGGTTTATCCAAAACATAAAGACGGATATTCGTCGCGATCATTTTATTTTTGTCATAGATCGTGACTTTCCGCGCGCGGATGTCGAAGTGGGGTTTCTCAAAATTGCAGGTGGTGATCGTGGCGTTCTTGGCGATCTTCACGCCCTTCCTGACCTGCTGAATATCTTCGGCTGCAATAAACCACGGGAAGCTGATGATGCGCCCGTCGGGAAAACTCCCGCTATGCGTTGTAAAGTCATAATGAACTTCGTCGGCCTTGGCGACGGGAATGGTCCCGCGAAAGATAATGACGTGGCCTTTTGCGTAGACCTTCTTGGTTTCGGTTTCCACCTCCGCATAATCCGCCGTAAGACGGATGTCTTCATTTCGGACGACAACATTGCCCTTGGCGACTGCCTTCTTGGCGCCTTTAATGTACTCAATGGCGTCGGCCACGGTTTCGACTTTGGCGGTGTTCCGTGAAAAAATATCTGCGATAGGAAGGTCCAGGGTTTTGCGGGAGCGTGGACTTTCTTTTTCTTGCGCGGGGGCTGAAACGGGGTACAGCGCCAACATTAACGCTATCCCCAAGAAGTACAAAGACCGGAAAGATTTCATGGACAGTGCTTAAAGATCGCTAAAAAGAACAACCCGGTTACGGCCTTCTTCTTTTGACCGATAAAGTGCGTTATCTGCCATTTGAATAAGCTGGTTTGTAATCTCGGAAACTTCCGGCCCGAAGGGAGCGCCGCTCTGGAGATTTTCAGGAAACAATGCGATTCCAATGCTCACGGTCACTTGCGTTTGGTCGTTATAAACCTTAAAATTATGCCGTGCAATGCTTGAACGGATACGCTCGGCCACTTCCGCAGCTTCGGCCCGGCTGGTTTCCGGAATCACGATGGCGAATTCTTCGCCTCCATACCTCGCCACGATGTCAACTTTTCTCAAATTTTGCCTTAAAAGTGAAGCCGATTGTTTTAACGTCGCGTCACCGGCTAAATGACCGTAGTCGTCATTATATCTTTTGAAATGATCAATGTCTAACATTAATACGGCAAGCGGGAGATTGTATTTCATGCTTCGCTTCAGCTCTTCTTCGAAACGCTCTAAAAAATGCCGCCGCACAAAAACTCCGGTAAGGCCGTCACGGATCGAAAGCTCCTTGACGGTTTCATAAAGGCGTATTTTCCGGACTTGGAGGGTCATATAAGCGGCGAGGACTTCAAATTTCGCCAGATCATCCGCCTGGGTTCCTTCAATCATCAGAACGGCATCGATTTCTTCATCGACAACTAAAGGGAAAACCAGGGTGTCTGTCTCCTGAAGCATCCGCTTGGTTTGCAGAACCTTTCCGAATAAATCCTTTTCATGACCCGCTAAAGGCTCGGGGCTTGCGAGTTCTTCGAATCCATGCTGCGTGATTGAGAAAATTTTCTGGATCGAGGCCTGCGAAACGCCTTTCTCCAGCAGGATCATTCGAAATCGCTTAAACGGAAGCTGCGGCATGACGCGCTCAAAAAGCATCTGGGCCATTCCTTCAAAGCTCAAGCAATCATTAAAATCGCGGGCGATCTCAAAGAGATTCAAAAGCCCCCCCACCTGCTTTTCCAAATGATGAAGGCTTTCCAGCCTTGAGCGGTGCTTTTCCTTAAGCGCTTCAAACTCTCTGAGCGCAACGCCACATTGGTCGCTTTCCAATTGGAGCCGGCCTGCCCACATCCGGCGATAAAGGAAAAAAGTTCCCATAAACAGCAAATTGCCCATCCCAAAAAGGACCGCTTCAAACGAGGGGCGGCGGACCAAATACACAAAATAAATTCCGGAAACGACGAACGCTGCTTTAAGAAAAAACGGGCGGTATTGCTCCTCTAAAAAGAAAAACAGGGCGATCATCAGAAGCGGGAAAAAAGCATAATAAGCTAAGAAAATATCCTCGCTTTGAATACAGACATTCACGGCCAGACAAAGAAAGACAATGAAAATCAGCCGGCGTTTGAACATACTTTGTTCCTTCCCTGGCGTTTGGCTTGATAAAGCGCTTGATCAGATTTTTGAACGAGGGATTCCAAATCGAGCGCGTCTTGAGGCATATTGGCGACCCCGACGGAAACGGTCATTGCAATCGGCCGGCGGCGAATCTCGAAAGGCTCGCCTTCAACAGTCCGGCGGATTTTTTCGGCCAGGGCATGGGCTTCTTCTTTTGAAGTTTCGGGCAGCAAAACGGAAAATTCCTCTCCTCCGTACCGCGCGACAATCGCGTTTTCACTTGCGTCTTTTAAGATCTGCGCGATCCGGACAAGCATTAAATCCCCCACCCCGTGGCCGAACCTGTCATTGCAATCTTTAAAATGATCGAGGTCGCACATTAAAAGGGAAAGCGGCCTCTGCGTCAGAAGCGCGCGGCGGTGCTCTTCTTTTAACCGGTCAAAAAAGTGGCGCCGGACATAAAGGCCGGTTAAGGAATCGCGGATCGCCAATTCTTCCGTTTGCTCAAACAGAGCGGCGTTGAATAAAGCCGAGGAGGCAAGGACGGCGATAATGTCAAGAAGCCTCAGATCGTCGTTGGTGAATGTCCCGGACTCGGTCGAATTCATGCGGAGCACTCCGATCACGCGCCGTTCGTGAAGCAAGGGCGCAAGGATCAAACTGCGGAGGCGCTCAAGGCGCGCCGCCTCTTTGAGATCAAAGCGGAAATCCTGGTGGGCGTCAGTGACAATAAGGCGCCTTTGATTCTTAATGACCCAATAATCGAATAAGTCTCCGCTCTGGCGGAGCTCCTCCGGTTCTTTCTCGCGCCTCGTCACCGACTGATGCGCAATCATCGAAAGATGCTCCGCTTTAGTGTCCGTCAGGGCCAGGATCACCACGTTGCCGCGGGAAATAAAATCAGCGGCGCATTTGACAATGACCTTCGCAAGCTCAGAGACTGAAAGCGAGCCGGCAAGCTCTTCGGCGCGCTTTCTGAGATTGTAATAGGTTGAATATTTTTCGAATAAAATACTGATCCCCTCGCCCTTGGTTTTATGAGCGATCTCCAGATCGTTCTTTTCATTCTGGTATTTTTCCCGGTCCACGCCGATACCGGCAATTTGATTTTCAAAATACTGGTCCGTACGAAACAAGATGAAACAGACTCCGGCATATTCCAAAAGAAACCAAATAAAAACCGAAATACCGGAAACGCTCCACACAAAAAGAACCATCACAGAGCCGAAAAAGGCGAAGAGCGCGCCGCCGACGATCCGGAATGCCAGCCAGCCGCCGAGGATCGAAAAAAAGAAGCCGGCAAGCGCGAGGGCGGTCCGGACAAGATAAGTCTCGGGGAAAACTGTATTTTTTAATCCGGAAAGAGCCGTGAGGATTTGGTAAGTTAAAAAAAGCGTGAAAAGTATGGAGCCGGCAAGGCTGATTGATTTTCGAGCCATCATCCCTCAGGGATTGATCACGTTCCCGTCCATTTTGGGAATTGCGCCGCGGTTGAATTCAAAAGAATTTTCGAGATTTATTTTTCGCAACGAACGGCCCGAAAGGAACGCCTAAAGTCAGAATATCGCATCTTCCGTTTTAGGGTCGAAGAAATGGGCTTTGCTCATATCAAAAACAACCTGAAGATCCTGATTGACCGCTGCCGTATCCTGGTTGGAGACACGCGCGACAAAACTGTTTTGCCCCGCATTGAGGTATAAATAAATTTCCGATCCCATCGGCTCGACGACATCCACCGTGGCGGTGATCGTAAACTCCGGCCGGGCGTCCTGGGCAAAAATTTTGTCGTAAATATCTTCCGGGCGGATTCCGAAGATCACTTCCTGTTCCCGGAAAGGCGCGATCTTGGCGTGATGCTGCGGCAGGAGGCGCAATTTGATCCCGCGTTCCTGAAAAAAGTAGTCTCCGTTTTGCGGGACTATTTTCCCGGTTAAAAAATTCATGGGCGGGGAGCCGATAAAGCCTGCGACAAATTTATTGGCAGGATTTTCATAGAGATTCACGGGATCGGCGACCTGCATAATGGATCCGCCTTTCATCACCACGATACGGTCGCCCAGGGTCAGCGCTTCAACCTGATCGTGCGTCACATAAATCATCGTGGATTGTAAACGGTTGTGGAGCTTTTGAAGCTCCATCCGCATTTGGACCCGCAGCTTTGCGTCCAAATTGCTTAAGGGCTCATCAAACAGGAAGACTTTGGGTTTGCGGACAATCGCCCGCCCCACCGCGACACGCTGCCTTTCGCCGCCCGATAATTCCTTCGGTTTGCGCTCGAGCATTTGCCCCAGGCCGAGAATCTCCGCGGCCTCCTGGACCCTGCGCTCGATTTCCTTTTTGGGATAATGCCTGAGCTTAAGTCCAAAGGCCAAATTTTCATAGACGGTCATATGAGGATAAAGGGCATAGTTTTGGAAAACCATCGCGATGTCGCGGTTCTTGGCCGGCACATCATTGACGATTTGATCGGCGATCAAGATCTCGCCTTCGCTGGTTTCCTCCAGCCCTGCAACCATCCGCAGGGTCGTCGATTTTCCGCACCCGGAAGGCCCTACAATAACGACAAATTCCTTGTCTTGAACCTCCAGATTAACCTTCCGCACCGCATAAACATTGCTGGCATAAACTTTGGAAATGCTTCTCAAGACAACGGTCGCCACTGATTTTTCCTTTCCTTAATCAATCAAAATAGTCAAGTAATAAGCCGAGAGTTTTTTTCATCGCGTGCCGTGGCACGACCTTGTCGATCAACCCGTGTTCGAGGAGGAATTCCGAAGTTTGAAAATCGGCGGGTAATTTCTGCCGGATGGTCTGTTCAATCACGCGAGGGCCCGCGAAACCGATCAGCGCCATCGGTTCTGCGATAATCACGTCTCCCAAGGAAGCAAAACTGGCCATCACGCCGCCCATCGTGGGGTTGGTCAGGACAGAAATAAACGGGAATTTGGATTTTTGATACCGGTGAAGAGCCGCGGAAGTTTTTGCCATCTGCATCAGGCTCAAAGGTCCTTCGTACATTCGCGCGCCGCCGCCCGAGCCCGAGACAATAATGAGAGGCAACTTATTTTCCAGCGCATATTCCACAAGACGCGTGATTTTCTCCCCCACGACCGAGCCCATCGAACCCATAATAAAGCGCGAATCCGTAATGCCGAAGGCTACCGCACGATCATAAAGTTTCCCTTCTCCCGTCACACAGGCCTCTTTTAAGCCGGTCTTCTTCTGATCCTGCTTGATTTTCTCCAGATACGATTTAACGCCTTCAAAATTGAGGGGATCGAGGGATTCTAAATCGCGATTGATTTCTTTAAAACTTTTAGGTTCAAGTATCTGCTGGATTCGCTCTTGGGCGCCAATAATGAAATGATAGCCGCATTTCCGGCATACCGAATAATTTTCGCGGAGGGTCTTGTTGAAAACAACGTGCTGGCAGGATGGGCATTTTGTCCATAAGCCGGCAGGGATGCTTTTCTTTTTCAAACCGTCCTTGACAGGCACTTTATTTTCAGTATCCGTCTCAACCAAAGGGAATTCCTTATTTTTCTGTGAATTTCAAAATTGGAGGCAATTGTAAGAGAATCATTTTACACTGTCAATTAATTTCTAACTGATTATCTTTCATAGCCTTACAATAATTCACGTCTTTACATTCTTTATAAACCGTGATATTTATTTGAATGTGGAACCACGGCTCATACAGCAGCAAACTCAGCGACTTATTCTCTCCCCCCAAATCAGGCTGTATCTGCGTCTGCTGCAACTTCCCATTACGGCCCTGGAGCAGGCCGTAGACGCCGAATTGACCGATAATCCCCTTCTTGAGGAGGTTTCGCCCGGCGCCGGCAATGACGAGACAGGGGCTGAGGAAACTCAAAATTCTGAAAAAAATCCTGCCGAAGAAATTAGGCTCGGTGAATCGCTCAGCCACTTTGAAGATCTGGATGAAAACTTTAAGGAAGGTTATTATCCCGACTTTTCTCTCCAGGACCGAAAAACAATGGAGCAGCGGAAAAATTTTCAAGAAACTCTCATTACCAAGCCGGAGACTTTGTCGGCCTTTCTATTATGGCAAACCCGCTTTCTGGAATTCACCGACCACGAGCGAAAAATCGCGGAAGAAATCATTGGCAATATGACTGAGGACGGGTATTTGAAAGCCAGCCTGGAGGAAATTGCTAAAGCTTGCCAGGCCACGATCCCGGCTGCCGAGGCCGTACTCCGCCAAATTCAAACGCTTGAACCGCCCGGGATCGGCGCGCGGGATCTGCGCGAGGCCCTTCTGATCCAATTGCGGAAAAAAGAGGACGCGAAACTGGCGGCTGAAATTATCTCAAACCACCTGCCTCTTCTTGAGAAGCGGGACCCTGCAGGCCTGGCGCGGGCGCTGTCGACCGATATCGAAAAAATCAAAAAGGCGATGTCCCTGATCAGCCGCCTGGAGCCCAAGCCGGGCCGAACCTTTTATGTCGAAGAGCCGATCGCCGTGACTCCCGATGGCACGGTCAGCTTTGCCGAAGACGAAAGTGACAGAAAACTCAAAATCGAAATCCATGATGAAATGATTCCTGAAATCCGGATCAGTTCCTATTACCGCCGCCTCTTGAGAAGCAAAGACTTGGATGAGAAATCCAAGGCCTTTCTGAATGAAAAGATGCAGTCGGCGATCAACTTTTTGAGGGCCCTGAAGCTACGGAAGTCGACGCTGCGTGAAATTACCGAAGAACTTGTTAAAATCCAGTCCGATTTTTTCGAAAAAGGTTTCGCGCACCTCAAACCGCTCCGCCTTAAAGACATTGCCGACAGCCTTGGAATCCATGAATCGACGGTAAGCCGGGCCATCCAGGGGAAATATATTTCTACTCCTCAAGGGACGATCCCGTATAAAAGTTTTTTCTCGACGAAGCTTGAAACAACGGACGGCAATCAGGAGTCTCAAAAAAGCATTATGGAAAGATTGAAAACCGTGGTTGAGAAAGAAAACCCTCGAAAGCCTTTAAGCGATCAGGGCCTCGTTCAAATCCTGCGCGACGAAGGAGTCCTGATTGCCCGCCGCACCGTCGCAAAATACCGCGATCTTTTAAAAATTCTCCCCTCGCATTTGCGCCGAAAAAGATAATCGAAAGAAAGGACTTGTTTGGTATAATGGCCGCCATTTGTGCTGGCGTAGCTCAGCTGGTAGAGCAGCGGTTTCGTAAACCGCAGGTCCTCGGTTCAAGTCCGAGCGCCAGCTTCAATCCTTAATTGCATCCCGCAGATAAAAATAGCCGAGAAGGGTTTTGGCGTCGCGGATGGCGCCGCGTTTAATCATCCGGCCAATTTGTGAAAGTGAAAACTCGGCCGCTTCAATAACCTCATCTTCGTCTTTGAAGGCTTTGGCGGGAGTCAAGTTTTCCGCCAAATAAAGAGACATCATTTCCCCGGAGATTCCCGGCGTAGGAAAGAACCGGAAAAGTTTCTTTAATCTTCCGGGCTTGAGTCCCGTTTCCTCCGCCAGTTCACGCGCCGCGGCCCGCTTTAAAGACTCCCCTTTTTCAATCCCTCCGGCCGGGAATTCCCAAAGCCAGCCTCGAGCCGCAAACCGGAATTGCCGGATCAGGATATAACGGCCGCGCGCAAGTTTAGGAATAATGACCACGGCCCCGGGGTGCTCAAGAATTTGACGCGATAAGATTTTCCCGTCCGGCATTTTGACATTGCAATCTACAAGATGGATCGGCCCTTTTGAAAAAATCACGCGGCGCTTGAGAAGCTGATATTTCCCCCTCATCCTTTCACCTCCACCGCGTCCCCGGATTTCAGATTCGCTCCCCGCCGCGCCGAACCGCACGGCAGCGCGATTTCAAGCGCCTGAGAACTGTTCCATAATGCGCAAAGCCGCGGCGGCCCGTCCAAATAAGATTTCCTCACAAGCCCCAAGGCCTTTGCTTTTACAAAAACTTTTCCGTGATTCCAAAAATTTTTCGGGCCGTCGCTGTATTGAATATTCGTGATCGCATTTCCAAAGTGATCGAAATATAAAATCTTTCCCCGAATCCGGTTCGCGAGCCTTGTCACCGGCGCCTGCGCGAGCGGCGCGAGCCTCGGCTTTAGCGGCCCGAGGTTCGCAAATATCTTAGCCGCGCCCTGAAGGAGGCGCGCGGCGAGCGGCGCTATAATGTCCCGGCCGTGGAATGTCGGCGACGGAGAATCCGAGATAAAATATTTCGGATTCCGAACCGAGCGGATTTCCGCTTTCTGGTTTTTCACAGCAAGGGTGAGCAGGCCATTGTCAGGCCCGATAAAAAAACGCTGCCCTGTTTTGACGCACACAATATCCCTTGAGGTTCCGACGCCGGGGTCCACGATGCAGAGAAAAATCGAGCGGTCCGGGAAATAAGAAACAGACGATCTTAAAACGTAAGCGCCTTGTAAAATATTCTGGGGTTCAATGCCGTGGGTAAGATCCACAATCCGCGCGTCCGGGGCGAGGGAAAGAATCACTCCTTTTAAGATGCCTGGATAGGGATCGGCGGCACCGAAATCGGTAAGAAGTACGATAGGCCCTTGGGTCATTTTCTAAAAGGGAAGCGGGGGCTGCAAAACCGCAATCTGAAATTTACCGGATCGCAGGCTTCCGGCCCGAAAGAAAAGCCTTTCGCGCCAAAAGGGTTCGCGCATAATGGGAAGCCAGTCCGCCCATATTTTTTTGCGTATGCTCCAAGGCCTTTTCAATTTCCGCAAGGCTCATGCCTGAAATCTTGGCTTGCCGGCGCTTGCCTGATTCCGCGCCCGGGGCCGCTTCTTGCGGTTTTGCCTCTTTAGCGGGCGGGGGCGTTTTCGTTTTTTCTTCTTTTTTCGATTCCGTCATAAATCCTCCCCAAAGTTAATTTTTCAAACTCTTGACGGGGACGCGTTCCACGTAGGAAAGATCTTCCGCGCTAACCCGGATGATTTCGCCTTCTTTGATAAACTGCGGCGCCAAAATTTTCAGGCCGTTTTCGAGCTCGACTTCTTTATAGGTTGAATCGCCTCCCCCTTTGACTCCCAGAGGAGAACTCACCACCTTAAGTTCAATCAAACGCGGGAACTCCACGTTCACGGGCTTGTTTTCCGCAAACAGCACGTTGATCTCTAAATTTTCTTTGAGAAACACTTCCTGTTTTCCGACCGCGCCGGCCGGCAAGGCGTACTGTTCATAATTGGTCATATTCATGAAATAAAATCGGCCGCCTTCGCGGTAAAGGTACTGCATTTTTACGTATTGAACTTCGACGGTTTCAATCTTATCCTCGGCGCGCCAGCTTTTCTCCTGCACATTGCCGTCCTCGAGACTTTTAATCTTGGCATGAACCGTTTTCCCGAATTTTCCCGTTCCGCGGATTTCCTGAGAAAGGACCTTGCAAATCTTTCCGTCCACTCGAATCACGTTCCCGACCCTGACTTCCGTCGCACCCGACATAGGGATCTCCTTAAAACCTGCGCTATATTTCGGCTTATTATGGAAATTCTAGAGACAATCGTCAAACCGCTACGATGAATACTCCGCGTCTTCGAGCCTGAAACGGACGGGAATCGTGACCCAGGCCTCGTGAGCCAGCAGCCCCGCGCGGCCGGGATTAAACTTCCATTTTTTTATGGCCGCCAGCGCGGATTGATCGAGCAAAGGGAAACCCGAACTCTGTTTGATTTCGACCCGCCCGGGCCGCCCCTCTGGATTGACGAGCGCTGAAATCACCACTAAACCTTCCTGGCCGCGCTCAATGGCGGTTTGCGGATACGGAGGCGCTGGATTTCTTAAATGGCCGGCCTTGGCTTCCATCCACGCCCCGCCGGGAGAGTAAAAAGTCGTGGAATCTTGTCCCGCAACAGGGGAACTGCCGTCGCCGTGGCTGTGAGAATTTTTTTCGGCAGGAACGGAAGCCCCTTTTTCTAGGGCTTTGATTTTTTTCGCCCGATTTGTTTTTTGAGAGAACGGAAGGGCCATTTCAGCGTTACGATTATCTTCAAGCGCCGAACTCTTTTCTTGAGGAAGGGTTTGGCGGGACGGAAACGGATCTGGGATTCCGTTCACAGGCGCGGCCACAAGATAAATCTCCATTCCTCCCCGGCCTAAATCAATCCCGTACTCCGGAGGCCTTACAAAAATCATCCCGCCGAAAAATAAAAGAATGGCGTGGAAGGCCAGCGCCGAAATGAAACTGATTGAAAACGGACGCCTCTCTTTTTCCGGAACGGCCAAAAGATCGCGGACGGGCGCGGCAAAAGAGTGCGGATCTAAAACATGGGCGCTCATTTTCCACTCCCTTTCTTTTCATCCGGCTTTCCCGCAGTTTGGATCGCAACTTTCATAATCCCCTGCCTCCGGACCTCATCCAAAATCTGAATGGCGCTGCCGAAACTGGCCTTTTCATCTCCGTGAATAAAAATTTTGATATCAGGCTCTGCGCGTTTTAACTTTCTCAACCGCGCCGCAAGTTCCTCCAGGGTCATCCGTTCCTTATCCAAATAAATGAGCCCGTCCTCCGTGACGCTAAGCGCTGCGGAAACCTTCCGCTCTTGAGGAGCGCTCGCTGCGGCCGCCGGAAGGTTCACCGGAATCGCCTGATTTTTGATCATCGACAAAGAAACCATCACAAACGTGGCGAGCAAGAAAAATACAATGTCAATCAGCGGAATGATTTCAATCCTTGCCAGGCGCCGGGGATTAAGAGGCGGGATTTTCATAATCTTTTATTCATGGGTTGCATGAGAAGCAACTCAATATGCGAAGAGGCATCTTCAAGCTCGTGGCGCGCTTCCTCCAGCCGGGCGT
>JAHFHG010000022.1 GCA_023247035.1 Candidatus Omnitrophota bacterium | reverse complement strand
AGGCTTTTTACCCGTTCCAAGATTTTGCCGCGCTCGTAGACGTTAATCTACTCGTAGACTTTTCTAAAAGTAACGATAGAATAGAACAATTCCTTAAATCTTTTGTTGTCGTGTTTATTTAAAAAAGATCTTGACAACAGAAAATATCGAATTATAATTTTACATTCCTTTTTATTTTTAAGGAGAGGACTGTCTCTATCTCTTTAGATATGCCCTTCAGCAATATTGTCTGCCAGACTGAAGGCGGGCCTGCTGGCAAGCAAGCTGGAGTAGCTCAGTTGGTAGAGCACGTCCTTGGTAAGGACGAGGTCATGGGTTCAATCCCCATCTCCAGCTGGAGTCGTCTAATGACATCAAAAGCTTTTAATCATCTCTTTAATCATCTCGAGGAGAATTAATCATGGCGAAGGAAAAATTTGAGAGAAAAAAACCGCACATTAACGTCGGCACCATAGGGCACGTGGACCATGGTAAAACGACGTTGACCTCCGCAATTACCAAGGTGCTTGCCCAAAAGGGGATGGCTCAGGTAAAAGAATATGCGGAAATTGCCAAAGGCGGCACAGTCCGCGATGAATCTAAAATTCTTACGATTGCAGTCGCGCACGTGGAATATGAATCCGAGAAACGCCATTACGCCCACGTGGATTGCCCAGGCCATGCGGACTACATTAAAAATATGATTACGGGAGCGGCCCAGATGGACGGCGCTATTTTAGTGGTATCCGCGGTGGACGGCCCGATGCCGCAGACCCGCGAACACATTCTCCTTGCCCGCCAAGTCGGAGTTCCTGCCATTGTTGTTTTCCTCAATAAATGTGATGCTGTTGATGATCCCGAACTGCTCGACTTAGTCGAGCTGGAAGTCCGGGAGCTTTTAAAAAAGTATGATTTTCCAGGCGACACGATTCCGATGATCAGGGGTTCAGGGCTTGCCGCAGCTCAAAAGCCCGGGGATGCGAAGGCTGCCCAGCCTATTTTAGATCTCGTCAAGGCCCTGGATGAAAATATTCCCGAACCCAAACGCGATATCGACAAGCCTTTCCTTATGCCTATCGAAGACGTTTTTTCAATTTCCGGCCGCGGGACGGTCGGAACGGGCCGCGTCGAGCGCGGGCAAATCAAGGTCGGCGCGGACGTCGAAATTATCGGGCTCCGGGAAGCCTCCATGAAATCCACGGTGACGGGCATTGAAATGTTTCGCAAGCTGCTTGATGATGCGCGCGCCGGAGACAACGTAGGGCTTCTTTTGCGCGGCGTCGAAAAAGAGCAATTGGAACGCGGGATGGTGATTGCCCAGCCGGGTTCCGTGACTCCTCATACGAAGTTTAAAGCTCAGGTTTACATTTTGACCAAAGAAGAAGGCGGGCGGCACACTCCGTTTTTCCAAGGTTATCGTCCCCAATTTTATTTCCGCACGACCGATGTGACTGGTGTGGTCACTTTACCGAAAGGCACTGAAATGGTCATGCCCGGTGACAATATTGGGATTGAAGCGGAACTCATTATGCCTGTGGCTATGGAAAAGGAATTACGTTTTGCCATTCGGGAGGGTGGCAAAACGGTCGGCGCTGGCGTGGTGAGTGAAATCTTGAAGTAACCCTCGGTAAATTTAAGAAGCGTCCTTCCATCCTTTTTAGATTTAAGAAAAAGCGCTGGGCGTTTTATTCGGGGAAGATTTTTTTCTCCGGGAATTCAATCATTGATAATGATCAAAGGTCAAGGCCCATTCGATGCAGGAAATAATCATTTTGACGTGCACGGAATGCAAAAGAAAAAATTACTCGACCCGAAAAAATAAAAAAAAGAATCCCGAACGGCTTGAAAGAAACAAATTCTGTCCCTTTTGCCGGAAGCACGTTGCGCATCGAGAACATAAATAAAATTCCCGCCTGTCTGGCGAGCATTGGCGAGCAGTGGCGAGGTAGGCAAAAATCAATATCAATATTGAAGTTGTTTGATCGGCGCGGCAAGCCGGTTTTTAAATTTGAAAAAATTTCGCCGCTTCATAGTTGGTTTTTGAATTCTTTAAGATGGAGGCCTGTAGCTCCAACTGGCTAGAGCGGCGGTCTCCAAAACCGCATGTTGCAGGTTCGAATCCTGCCAGGCCTGAATTTAGAAATTCAGCAATTTTTTTTCATTATGTTCGAAAAAGTCGGCGCTTTTTTCCAAGAGACAAAAGAGGAATTAAACAAAGTCACCTGGCCCAGCCGCGAGGAGCTTTGGCAGGCCACTTTGGTGGTGGTCATCATGACGCTTCTCTTGGCGGCTTTTATCGGGGCGGTTGATTTTTTTCTTTCGATTATCATGCGGATTCTTTTAGGGTGAACCTGCTTATGTCTTCAGCAAAGTGGTATGTGCTCCATACCCAAACCGGAGTAGAGGTCAAAGTAAAATCAAGCTTAGAAACCCGTGCGGATAACGCCGGCTTGAAAAATTTAATCCATCAAATTTTAATCCCCACCGAACGGGTGAGCGAAGTTAAGGAAGGCAAGAAACGGATCACCGAGAGAAAATTTTTCCCGGGTTACATCCTGGTTCAGATGGAGCTGACCGACGACAGCTGGTATTTGGTTAAAAATACTCCGGGGATTTCGGGGTTTGTGGGATCGGGAAAAAATCCGATTCCTTTATCCGAGGATGAAGTGCAGCAAATCCTCCGGCAGCAGGAAGAGAAGACGTCGAAGCCGAAGCCGAAAGTCGAATTTACCTCCGGTGAAAGTGTCCGGGTCAAAGAAGGCGCGTTCGCCAATTTCAACGGCACGATCGAAGAAGTCAATCCCAATCGAGGAAAGCTGAAGGTCATGGTGACCATTTTTGGCCGGCAAACTCCCGTTGAGCTGGAATATTGGCAAGTCGAGAAAATATAAATCTATGCCTCCCAAAGAACTGGTCACTAAAATTAAGCTGCAGGTCCCGGGCGGGCAAGCCAACCCTGCCCCGCCGATCGGCCCTGCGCTCGGCCAGCACGGCTTGAACATCATGGAATTCTGCAAGCAGTTTAATGAAAGGACCAAAGATAAGCAGGGCGTGGTCCTGCCTGTTGTGATTTCCGTTTTCAAAGATAAAACGTTTTCTTTTATTATGAAATCGCCGCCCGTCGCAATCGCTTTAAAGAAAGCGGCGGGTCTTGCCAAGGCTTCTCCGGAACCGGGAAGGAATGTCATCGGGAAAGTGACCCGGACCGAAGTCGCCGAAATCGCAAAAGCTAAAATGAACGATTTCAATACCACCAAACTCGACCGCGCGGTCCGTATCGTCGAGGGGACCGCCCGGAGCATGGGTATTGAAATTGTCGAAAAGAAATAGACTATGTTGAAGGCAGAAAAACGAAGCAAACGGTATCAGGAACGACAAAAGTCTGTCGACCGCGATAAAAAGTATCCGCTCGCCGAAGCGGTGAAGTTGATCAAAAAAATTGAAAACAAAAAATGCGATGAAACCGTGAGCCTCAATTTTCAGCTCGCCATTAAAACAGAAACCGGCGGCGAAAACGTCCGCGGCACAGTCAGCCTTCCCCACGGAACGGGTAAGAAGGTGAAAATTGTCTGTTTTTGCAAAGGCGAAGGGGCCCGGGACGCGCGCGATGCCGGCGCTGATTTCGTGGGCGCGGAGGAGCTGGTTCAGAAAATCCAGGAAGGCTGGACGGATTTTGATGCCGTGGTCGCGCACCCGGATATGATGCGCGAAGTAAGCAAGCTGGGCCGTATTTTAGGGCCCAAAGGGCTTATGCCGACGCCCAAAACGGGAACGGTTACGCCGAATGTGGGCAAGGCGGTCCGGGAACTTAAAACCGGCCGCATCGAATTCAAGAGCGACAAAACGGGCGGGCTGCACGCGATTTGCGGAAAGCTTTCTTTCCCCGAGGAGGCGCTGCTTGAAAACGCCCGAATCGTGATCCGCGCTGTGCAGGACGCCAAACCGCCCGCAGGGAAGAGTGATTACCTGAAAGGCGTGAGCCTGGCGCCTTCCCAAGGTCCCGGCGTTCGTTTAGCGCTTCAATCGTTGTGAGGTGGAAAAGATGTCATCTCTTGCAAAAGAACTCATGATGCGTGAAATTTCGCGGGAATTTGAAAATAATCCCTACGCCTTTATTTTGAATTTTGAAGGCCTGAGCGTGGCGGATATATCGGATTTCCGGCGCACGGTTGGAAAGGTTGCGAGCCGCTCTTTAGTCGTGAAACATTCGCTGGCGAAAAAAGTGTTCGCCCATCAGAATTGCTCAACCGCTGAACAATTTTTAAAAGGGCAGATTTTAGTGACGTTCGGGAAGAAAGAACCCCAGGCCATTTCCAAAACGATCGTCGAATTTTCCAAAACTCACGAGAAGCTCGTCCCTGCCGGCGTTATTTTTGAAGACCAGGTTTACGGCCAGGAATTCGTGAAGCGGCTTGCGAGACTTCCCTCAAGGCAAGAGCTTTTGACCCAGGTCGCGGTGAGGATCAAATCGCCGATTTCAGGGTTTGTCCTGACTCTCGGGCAGATGATGCGCGGATTGGTGTGCGCGCTTCATGAAGTAAAAAAGAAGAAAGAATCACAACTACAAACGGCTTAGCCCGCTTTTCTCGTCGCTCATCGGAGATGATCGCCGGTGCGGGCTTACCCCGATAGCCGGATTCAATCGCTAGCGATTGAATCTATCGGCCCTTCGGGTGGATATTTCATGTGAAATATGAAATATCCAGGTTAGTTCATCGTCATTTTAAAGACGAAATCTATTGGAGGAGGCGATAAGCAATGTCAAGCGAAGGAACGGAAGTAGCTGAATTAAAAACGGAAGAAGTTAAAGCAAAGAAAGAGGGTAAAAGCGTGTCTGCGAAACTCCAAACCATACTTAAGACGATCGAGGAGTTGACGGTCCTTGAGCTCGCGGATTTGGTCAAGGCCTTGGAGGAAAAATTCGGGGTCAGCGCTGCGGCGGCTGTTGCCGTGGCTGCTCCGGTTGCCGGCGCCGGTCAGGCGGGCGGGGCTCCTGCGGCTGAAGAGAAGACGAGTTTTACCGTGATCCTTGCAAGCTCGGGCGAGAAAAAGATACAGGTCATTAAGGAAATTCGCGCGGTGACCAATCTCGGGCTTAAAGAGGCCAAGGATCTCGTCGAAGGCGCTCCGAAAACCATTAAAGAAGGAGTTCCGAAAGAAGAGGCCGACAAGATCAAAAAAATCCTCGAAGAGCAAGGCGCTAAGGTTGAGATTAAATAATTTCTTAATCCCGGTAAAGAAGATACAGGCTGATTTTTCAGACGAGAGACCCGTTTCTTATAAAGAGCGGGATCGAGGAGCGGAGGCTCTAGCCCTATGATTTCTAAAGAGAGAAAAAATTTCACCAAAATTCAAGATACGATGGCCCTTCCCAATCTCGTTGAGATCCAGGTGAAATCTTACAAAGACTTCCTGCAGAGCGAACAAGGCAAACGGAATCGGCGGCGACAGGGTCTGGAAGCGGTGTTTCACGATAGTTTTCCGATCGAGAGCTTTGATGGTTCCTGCAAATTGGAATATGTCGGCTATAACCTTGGAAAGCCGAAATATTCGATTCCCGAATGCCACAAGCGCGGGATGACGTATGCGGCTCCTCTCAAAGTCAAATTGCGGCTTGTGCGCAAAGGGATTTCCAAAGAGCAAGAAGTCTATATCGGAGAACTTCCTTTAATGACGGAAACAGGGACTTTTGTCATTAATGGCGCCGAGCGCGTTGTGGTCAGCCAGCTCCACCGGTCTCCGGGCGTTTCACTTGAGGAAACGACGCATCCAAGCGGCAAAAAAATGTTCAGCGTGCGCATTATTCCTTACCGGGGGGCGTGGATCGAGTTCGAATCCGATATTAATGACGTGCTTTATGCGTATATTGACCGCCGCCGGAAAATTCTCGCGACAACGCTTCTTCGGGCCTTAGGCTATTCCACAACCCATGACATCTTAAAAGAGATCTACCCTATTGAAAAAGTCAAGGACTTGGAAAAACTTTCATCGCGCAAACTGGACAATGACCACATTTATCTGGCCGATGATGTCCTGCATCCCGAGTCCAAAGAACCTATCGCGCTGGCGGGAGCAAAGCTCGTCAAGGATATCTTAAGCATTATGATTTCCAATAAAGTGTCTGCGATCTCGACCATTGCGCTTTCTCATGATGACCTCTGCATGATTAATACGCTTGACCGGGATCCCTACCGGAATTCTCAGGACGCGCAAATTGCTATTTATAGAAGGATCCGTCCCGGCGATCCCCCGACCGAGGCGAGCGCCAAGGATTTGATTCACAAGCTTTTTTTTGATCCCCAGCGCTACGATTTGGGCGAGGTCGGCCGCTTTATGCTCAATCGCAAGCTTGGCATTGAAACGGACAAACGGCAGACGACGCTTATCAAAGAGGATGTCATGAAGGTCGTCGCCACGCTTTTAAAACTTCGCTCCGGGCAAGCTCTGGTCGACGATATCGATCACCTCGGCAACAGGCGCGTGCGTTCGGTAGGGGAACTTCTTCAAAATCAATTCCGGGTCGGCCTTGCCCGGATGAAGCGCTCCTGCCTTGAACGGATGTCGATTTATGATCTGGACGCCGCAATGCCGCACAACCTCATTAATCCGAAACTTATTTCGGCGGCGATTAAGGATTTCTTCGGCCGCAGCCAGCTCTCCCAATTCATGGATCAAACCAATCCCCTGGCCGAACTGACGCACAAACGCCGTCTTTCTGCGCTGGGCCCCGGAGGACTTTCCCGTGAAAGGGCAGGCTTTGAAGTGCGGGACGTTCACCCTTCTCATTACGGCCGGATTTGTCCGATCGAGACGCCGGAAGGGCCGAATATCGGACTCATTGCTTCACTCAGTACTTTTGCGCGCGTCAATTCGATCGGTTTTCTTGAGAGCCCTTACCGGAAAGTGGAAAAGGGCCGGGTCACCGAAAAAATTGATTTTCTGACAGCGGACATAGAAGATAAATTTGTCATTGCGCAAGCGAATGCGCGTTTGGATAAAAAAGGGAATTTTCTCGACGAAATGGTCTCCTGCCGGTTTCGCGGGGATTTCCCCAAAAAGCGGCCGGAAGAAATCGATTATATGGATGTCTCCCCGCGCCAGCTTGTGAGCGTCGCCGCTTCTTTGATTCCATTTCTTGAACACGACGACGCCAACCGCGCGTTGATGGGGTCCAATATGCAGCGCCAGGCGGTCCCTTTGCTCTTGACCGAGGCGCCTTTGGTCGGTACGGGAATGGAGGCCAACGTGGCTCAGGATTCTGGGGCAACGATCGCGTCCAAAGCCAGAGGCACGGTCAAAGAAGTCAGCGCCGGTGAAATCGTAATTGATGATTTTGTTTACAAGCTCAAAAAATTCGAACGCTCGAATGCGGGAACGTGCATCAACCAAAGGCCGGTTGTGAATGTCGGAGATAAAGTCAAGCGCGGGGACTTGATTGCCGACGGCGCCGCTACGGATCAAGGCGAGCTTGCCTTAGGCGCCAATGTTATGGTCGCGTTCCTCCCGTGGCGGGGCTACAACTTCGAGGATGCCATTATTATCAGTGAAAAATTTTGCAAAGAGGACATCTACACTTCCCTTCATATTGAAGAATTCGAAATTGAAGCGCGGGATACGAAACTCGGCAACGAAGAGATTACGCGGGATATTCCCAACGTGAGCGAAGAAGCGCTCAAGGATTTAGACGGCGACGGCATCGTCCGCATTGGCGCAGAGGTTAAGCCGGGGGATATTTTAGTGGGAAAAATCACGCCGAAGTCGGAAACCGAGCTTTCGCCTGAAGAAAAACTCCTGCGCGCCATTTTCGGAGAAAAGGCCGGGGACGTGCGGGATGCTTCACTCAGCGTGCCGCCTGGCGTGGAAGGTATTGTGGTGGACGTTAAAGTTTTTGAACGCAAAGAGTCCCGGGCGAAAACCCGGGACGAGCGCCGCCAGGAAAGTAAGGATATCGAAGAAATCAAGACCCGTTATCAAGAACGGATTGATATTTTGAAAAAAGAGCGTCTCAATAAGATTTCGGCGATGATCCTTGGCAAGCGGCTTTCCGAGGATCTGGTGGATGATATTTTGGGAGAGGTTCTGATTAAAGCCGGCCGTGTCATGGACAAGGGCGATCTCAAGAAACTGGAATCTTGCGATTGGGAATCGATCCGGTTGGACGACGATCCGGAGCTGGAAGAAAGCATCCGCAAAATTGCCCGCGTTTGGGGCGATGAAATCGACGAACTGATCGGCGAACGGACCCGTGAAATTGAGCGCGTCAAGAAGGGCGACGAGCTGCCTCCGGGCGTGATTAAAAGGGTCGTCGCGTATGTCTGCTCCAAGCGGAAGATCTCGGTCGGGGACAAAATGGCGGGCCGGCACGGCAATAAAGGCGTTATCGCAAAAATTTTGCCTGAGGAAGATATGCCTTATTTAGCGGACGGCAGGCCCGTAGAAATTGTGTTAAATCCGCTGGGCGTTCCTTCCCGAATGAACGTCGGCCAAATTTTGGAGACTCACTTGGGATGGGCGGCCAAGACGCTTGGCATTTCAGTGACCACCCCGGTCTTTAGCGGCGCAACGGAAAGCGAAATCAGGGCCTTATTAAAGGAGGCCGATCTCCCCACGGACGGCAAAAGCCTTCTTTATGACGGCAGGACGGGTGAGCTTTTTGATGAAAGAGTAACCGTCGGCTATATCTATATGATGAAACTCGCGCATTTGGCGGATGACAAGATCCACGCAAGATCCATCGGCCCGTATTCCTTGGTCACTCAGCAGCCTCTGGGAGGGAAAGCGCAGTTCGGCGGACAGCGTTTTGGAGAAATGGAAGTGTGGGCGCTTGAGGCTTATGGCGCGGCGTTTACACTGCAGGAACTTCTTACCGTCAAAAGTGACGACGTGCTTGGGAGGACCCGCGTTTATGAAGCCATTGTCAAAGGCGAGCCCGCGCTTCATGCCGGGACACCTGAATCCTTTAATGTGTTAGTTAAAGAGCTGCAATCCCTTGCTATTGACATCATTCCGGAGAAAAGTCAAAACGCAAAAGACATTTTGGCCGCCGGCGAAAGGGAAAAAAAAGAAAATGACGAGGATCGTAAAAAAAGGGCTAAGGAGAAATTGAAAGTATGATGAACTACGACGTTAATACGTTTGATTCGATTTCGATCCGCATTGCTTCGCCCGAAGTCATCAGGCACTGGTCTCACGGTGAGGTCAGAAAGCCGGAAACCATTAATTACAGAACTTTAAAGCCGGAAAAAGACGGGCTTTTTTGCGAAAGGATTTTCGGTCCTACGCGCGATTGGGAGTGCAGCTGCGGAAAGTACAAAAGGATCAAGCATAAGGGGATTGTTTGCGACCGCTGCGGCGTTGAGGTCACGCAGTCGAAGGTGCGCCGTGAACGAATGGGCCATATCGAGCTTGTCACGCCCGTGTCCCACATTTGGTTTTTCAAAACCATGCCCTCCCGAATCGGAAATCTCCTGGATATGAGCGTCCGCGCCCTGGAAAAAGTGTTGTATTATGAAGAATATGTGGTGATTGATCCCAAAGAAACTCCTCTCAAAAAGAAACAACTCTTAACCGAAGAGGAGTATATCAAGGCTCACGACCAATACGGCGCCCCAAATTTTACAGCCAAAATGGGCGCCGAGGCGGTGCGCGACATGCTCAAAGAATTGGACCTCGAAAAACTGGTTCAAAAGTATCAGCGCCAGGTCAAGGCTTCCAAATCCAAACAAGCCCGAGCGCGTTCCATTAAAGTTCTTAAAATTGTAGATGCCTTCAGGAAATCCGGAAATAATGCGGAATGGATGATTTTGGAAGCCGTTCCCGTCATTCCGCCTGATCTTCGCCCGCTGGTTGCCCTTGACGGCGGCCGGTTTGCGACAAGCGATCTCAATGATCTTTACCGCCGCGTCATCAACCGGAATAACCGGCTCAAGAAATTGCTCGATTTGAAAGCCCCTGACGTCATTATCCGCAACGAGAAAAGAATGCTCCAGGAAGCTGTGGATGCCTTATTTGACAACGGGAGGCACGGCCGTCCGGTTTTGGGCGCAGGCAATCGCCCCCTCAAATCCCTGAGCGATATGCTCAAGGGAAAGCAGGGCAGGTTCCGCCAAAATTTATTGGGCAAGCGCGTGGATTACTCCGGCCGCTCCGTGATTGTGATCGGGCCGGAGCTCAAGCTTCACCAGTGCGGTCTCCCCAAGAAAATGGCCCTTGAGCTTTTCGAGCCGTTTATCATCCGCAAACTCAAAGAGCGCGGGCACGTTCATACGATCCGCTCTGCAAAGAAGATGGTCGAGCGCGTCAAGCCGGAGGTCTGGGATATCCTTGAAGAGGTAATTCACGAACATCCCGTGCTCCTCAACCGCGCCCCGACGCTTCACCGTTTGGGGATTCAGGCCTTTGAGCCGGTTTTAATCGAAGGCAAGGCGATTCGGATTCATCCTTTGGTGTGTACGGCCTTCAACGCCGACTTTGACGGCGACCAGATGGCGGTCCATATCCCGCTTTCCATGGAAGCGCAGATGGAGGCGAGGATCATTATGCTTTCCTCAAAGAATATTTTCTCTCCTGCAAACGGCCAGCCCATTGCGACTCCGTCACAAGATATTGTGATCGGCATTTATTATTTGACTAAAACCCAGGAGAAAGCCAAAGGAGAGGGGATTGTTTTTGCCGACAGCCAAGAGGCTATTTTAGCTTATCAAGATAATGAAATTCATAAACACGCCAAGTGCAAACTCCGTCTGGCTTCAGGTGAAATTGTCGAAACCACGATGGGCCGTATTCTTTTGAATGAAACCCTCCCCAAGGGTTTCCGGTATGTGAATGAAGGCGTGGACAAGAAAAAACTTTCCAAGATTATCGGGGAATGCTACCGCCAGTTCGGCCACCACGAAGTTGTCCATCTGTTGGACAGGCTGAAGACGCTTGGTTTTGAAGAGGCGACGCGTTCCGGACTTTCCATCGGCATTGACGACATCCAGATCCCGAAGAAAAAATCCGAGCTTCTCGAAGAGGCCCGCAAATCCGTGGAGGCGATTGAAAGTCAATACAAGAATGGTTTGATCACGGAAGGTGAGCGGTATAACAAGGTCATCGATATTTGGACGCACATTACAGACCGCGTTTCGGATGCGATGTTTGACGAGCTGCATCCCTTCAATCCGGTTTTTATGATGGCCGACTCCGGCGCGCGCGGTTCGAAACAGCAGATCCGCCAGCTTGCGGGAATGCGGGGACTGATGGCCAAACCTTCGGGTGAAATTATCGAAAGCCCGATCGTGGCTAATTTCCGCGAAGGCCTTACCGTGCTGGAGTACTTTATCTCCACCCACGGCGCGCGAAAAGGTCTTGCCGATACGGCTCTGAAGACCGCGGATTCGGGTTATCTGACGCGGCGGCTCGTGGACGTCGCCCAGGATGTCATCATCACGGAAATCGACTGCGGCACTCTGGCCGGAATTTTTATCGAACCGGTTTATGAGGGAGAAGACGTGATTGTATCTTTAAAAGAGCGCATCTTGGGAAGAGTCGCTCTGGATAATGTCGTGGATATCGTCACCGACCACCTCATTGCTCAAACCGGTGAAATGATTGCCGAGGAAACCGCGGACAGGCTTGAGGAAGTCGGGATTGAAAAGATACGTATCCGTTCGGTTTTAACTTGTGAAGCCAGGCAAGGAGTTTGCGCGAAGTGTTACGGCCGGGATTTGGCGACAGGGAGAATAGTCGAAATAGGAACGGCGGTGGGGATTATTGCCGCTCAATCCATCGGCGAACCGGGAACCCAGCTTACGATGCGGACTTTCCACATTGGAGGCACGGCGTCTCGTGTGGTGGAGCAATCTTATTTTAAGGCCCGCAACAGCGGCGTTCTTCAATACCACAATTTGAAAACAGTCCTTACAAAAAAGGGAGAAATTATTGTCCTTAACAGGAACGGCCAGCTTACGATCCACGATGAAACGGGCCGTGAACTGGAACGTTACACCATTCCTTCCGGCGCGATTATCGGCTACAAAGAAGGGGCAAAGGTTTCGAAAGACCAAATTTTCGTGAAGTGGGATCCTTACACCGTGCCGATTTTGACGGAAGTTTCCGGCAAAGTGAGGTATGAAGATATTAAGGCCGGCGTCACGATGAATGAAGAAATGGACGCCACGACCGGCCTTACAGAACGGGTCATTATCGAGCACAAAGAAGACCTTCACCCTCAGCTTTTGATTACCGGAAAGAATGACGAGATTGTGGCGTTCTACCCCATTCCGACCGGAGCCCATATCGTGGTCAAGGAAGGCCATGAAGTTTCAAGCGGTACGCTCCTGGCGAAAACTCCGCGCAAGATCGCCAAAACACGGGATATCACCGGAGGCCTTCCGCGCGTTGCCGAGCTTTTCGAAGCCCGCAAGCCCAAAAATCCCGCCATTATTTCCGAAATTGACGGCGTTGTTGAGATCGGAGAAGTGGTGAAGGGGCAGCGAAAAATTATCGTTAAAAGCCCTTCGGGAATGAGCAAGGAATATCTCATTCCGCACGGCAAGCACTTGAACGTCTATAAAGGAGACAAAGTGACGGCCGGCGAGCAGCTCGTCGACGGGCCGGTTGTCCCTCAGGATATTTTGAGAGTTTCCGGAGAAAGAAGTCTGCAGGAATACCTGGTCAACGAGGTTCAGGAAGTTTACCGGCTTCAAGGCGTGCGCGTCAACGATAAGCACGTCGAAACTATTGTGCGGCAGATGCTTCGTAAGGTGCGCATTGAGGAACCGGGAGATACGGATCTTCTAGTGGGCGCTCACGTGGATAAAGTCAAATTTACGGAAGAAAACGAAAAGATGGTCAAGAAAGACAAGGAACCCGCTAAAGCAACGCCGCTCCTTTTAGGAATTACGAAGGCGTCCTTGAGTACGGAGAGTTTTATCTCTGCGGCGAGTTTTCAGGAAACGACCCGCGTGTTGACGGAGGCTGCTTCGGCCGGTAAGCGCGACGATCTGCGCGGCCTCAAGGAGAACGTGATTATGGGGCATCTCATTCCCGCGGGGACAGGTTTTGAAACTCATCAGGACATTCAACTCGTCAAAGAAATCGGTGATATTCTGCCGGAACCGAAGGCCGTCAAGGCCGCCGAATCTGAGCAGAAAATCTCCGCGGCGGAGAAAAAAGACTAATGGCTCCCACGATTAACCAACTCATCCGGTTTGGAAGGAAAAGATTTAAGAGGAAAACGAAATCGCCCGCGCTCCAAAACGCACCGTTCCGGCGCGGAGTTTGTTTGGTGGTGCGCACCCAGACGCCCAAGAAGCCGAATTCTGCGCTGCGGAAAATTGCGCGCGTCCGGCTTTCAAACGGCCAAGAAGTGACGGCTTATATCCCGGGGGTTGGGCATACCCTGCAGGAGCATTCGATTGTGCTGGTGCGCGGAGGCCGCGTCAAAGACCTGCCGGGAGTTCGTTATCATATTGTGCGCGGCAAATTGGATACGACAGGCGTAAATGACAGAAAAAAATCACGCTCCAAGTATGGGGCCAAAACACCCAAAGGGAAATAAGAAGTCATGAGACGCAGACGTGCTAAGAAAAGAGAGATTTTACCGGATCCGCGATTCAGCGATCTTCAGCTCTCTAAATTGATCAATATCATCATGGAGCGCGGTAAAAAGTCACTGGCGGAGCGGATTGTCTACGGGGCGCTGAATGTGATTAAAGAAAAAACCGGCAAAGAACCCCTTGAAAGTTTTAACAGATCGTTAGAGAATGTCCGCCCTTTGCTTGAAACCAAGTCCCGCCGGGTCGGGGGCGCAACGTATCAAGTTCCGGTGAGCGTCCGGCCCGACCGCGGCTATACGCTGGCCATGAGATGGATGCGGAGTTTTGCCAGATCACGCAAAGGCAAACCGATGCAGGTGAAACTGGCAGAGGAGATTCTTGACGGTTTCAATAGGACCGGGCCTGCGTTCAAAAAACGCGAAGATACCCACAAGATGGCCGAGTCGAACCGGGCTTTTGCCCACTACCGTTGGTGATTTATGGTTGAAGAGCAAGAAAAGAAGATTCATTATCCGCTTGATCGAATCAGGAATATCGGGATCGCCGCTCATATTGATGCGGGCAAGACCACCACCACCGAGCGGATTCTCTATTACACAGGCCGGACTTATAAAATCGGTGAGGTCCACGAAGGAACCGCAGTCATGGATTGGATGGAACAGGAGCAGGAGCGCGGCATTACAATTACTTCAGCCGCAACGACTTGTTTTTGGAAGGATTGCCGGATTAATATCATCGATACGCCGGGCCACGTGGATTTTACGATTGAAGTAGAGCGTTCACTGCGCGTGCTGGACGGCTGTGTGGCCGTTTTTGGGGCCGTTGAGGGAGTCGAGCCCCAGTCGGAAACGGTGTGGCGCCAGGCCGACCGTTACCGGGTTCCCCGCGTTGCGTTCATTAATAAGATGGACCGGACCGGCGCAGAATTTGAGCGAAACGTCCAGCAAATGAAAGACCAGCTTGGAGCCAACGCCGTTCCCATTCAGCTTCCGCTGGGCCGCGAGGACGCCTTTAAAGGTATTATCGATTTGATTCAAATGAAGGCCTATGTCTTTCATGACGAAACGCTGGGCGCCAAGTTTGATGTTGTGGACATCCCTTCCGATCTTCTTGCCGAAGCCAAAAAAGCGCGCGAGTTTTTGATCGAGAAGGTATCCGAGTTTGACGACTCTTTGATGCATAAATTTGTCGAAGGCCAGGAACCCACGGCGGATGAAATCAAGAGGGCTACACGCACCGCGACCGTTGCGCTGAAAATGACGCCGGTGATTTGCGGATCGTCTCTGAAAAATAAAGGCGTCCAGCAGCTTTTGGACGCGGTCGTCGATTATCTGCCCTCGCCGAAAGATGTCCCGTCCATTAAAGGGACCAGCGCGCACGATGAAAGCGAGTTGGAGCGCCACGCGAGCGAGGAAGATCCTCTGACCTGTTTCGCTTTTAAAATCGCAAGCGACAAATTCGTGGGCAGCCTGACTTATTTGAGAATTTATTCCGGCGTCCTTTCATCGAGTTCTTATGTTTACAATCCCCGGTCGCGGCGCAAGGAGCGCGTCGGCCGGTTGCTTCTGATGCACGCCAACAAACGCGAAGAAATCGAGGAAGCCGGGGCGGGGAATATTGTCGCGGCGGTGGGGCTGAAAGATGTGAAGACCGGAGACACCCTTTGCGATGAAAATAATCCGATTGTTTTGGAATCTCTGTTTATCCCTGATCCGGTGATCTGGATGGCCGTTGAGCCGAAAACCAAAGCCGACCGGGACCGTATGTCCGATACCCTTCAGCGTTTGGTGTCTGAAGATCCGACGTTTCGCGTAAAAACGGATCAGGAAACCGTGCAGACCTTGATCGGGGGAATGGGCGAACTTCATCTCGATATTAAGATTGATATTATGAAACGTGAATATAATGTCGGCGTCAATGTGGGGAAGCCGCAGGTTGCTTATAAGGAGACAGTGACGGGAGTTGCCGAAGCGGAAGGAAAATTTATCAAACAGACCGGCGGCCGCGGCCAGTATGGACACTGCTATATCCGGATCGAGCCCCTTGAACGGGGCAAAGGCGTTGAATTTGAAAGTAAAGTTGTAGGCGGCGCGATTCCCAGAGAGTACATTCCCGCGGTTGAAGACGGGGTGTTCGAAGCGTGTTCCAACGGCGTTTTGGCAGGCTATCCTGTAACCGATGTCAAGGCGGTCGTCTTTGACGGCAGCTACCACGACGTGGACTCTTCAGAAATCGCCTTTAAAATGGCGGGAATTCTGGGATTTAAAGAGGCCTTTCGAAGGGCCAAGCCCATTTTGCTTGAGCCGATTATGCTTGTGGAGGTTGTTGTTCCGGAAGAATATATGGGCGACATTATCGGCGATTTGAATTCGCGCCGCTGCGTGATCCAGGAAATGGGCAATCGCGGACACCTGAAGGCCGTCAAAGGATTAGTCCCTCTTGCTGAAATGTTCGGGTACGCGACCGCCATCCGTTCTCTCTCGCAAGGCCGGGCAACGTATACTATGGAACCCCACAGTTATCAGGTTGTTCCTAAACAAATTGCAGACAAGATCATGGGAGAACAGGCGGCTTAAATAAAGCGCCGGGTAAGATTATGGCACTCAAAGAAAAAATACGAATCAAGCTGAAGGCTTATGACCACCGGATTCTGGACCAGTCCGTCCACGAAATTGTGGGAACGGCCAAAAGAACGGGCGCAAAGGTCATCGGCCCGATTCCGCTTCCGACGCACATCTGGAAGACCACGGTGTTGAGGGGCCCGACGATTGACAAAAAAGCCCGGGATCAATTTGAGATCCGGACGCATAAACGCTTGATCGCGATTGAGGAGCCCACTTCGAGAACCGTGGACGCCTTAATGAAACTGGATTTGCCGGCGGGCGTAGATGTGGAAATTAAATTATAATTATAACTTTTGAATTTTTATGATCGGTCTATTAGGCAAAAAAATCGGAATGACCCAAGTTTTTGACGATCAGGGCAGACAGGTGCCGGTTACGGTGCTGGAGGTCGGACCCTGTTACGTTACGGAACTTCGGGTCCCCGAAAAGCACGGTTATTCCGCAGTTCAACTGGCCTATGGAGAAGCCAAGGAGAAGCATCTTAACAAGGCGAAGCTGGGCCACTTAAAGCGCGCGAACGTTTCGGCTCTGAAGTTTATTCGTGAAATCCAGACCGGCGATCTCGAGGGACTTCAGATCGGCCAAAAAGTGGGAGTGGACAATTTTGAGGCCGGTGATTTTGTGGATGTGGAAGGCGTTTCTATCGGGAAAGGTTTTCAAGGAGTGGTCAAGCGCCACCATTTTAAAGGCAGCGCCAGCAAAAGCCACGGTTCAATGTTCGGCCGCGTCCCGGGATCCATCGGCGCATCTTCCTTTCCGTCCCGTGTCGTCAAGGGAATGCGCGCAGCAGGCCATATGGGCAACGAGCGGGTCACTGTTCAGAATTTAAAAGTTGTGAAGGTCGACCCGGCCAACAATCTTTTGATTGTCAAAGGCGCCGTCCCCGGCTTCGAGGGCGGACGCCTTGTGGTGAAATCAGCTTTAAAAAGGGGCGCACGGCGCAAATGGAAGGTCCAAGGTTCTCAAGTCTCCGCGAAGGAAACTCCGCAAGCAGAACCCAAGGCGAATCCCGAAGGTCATTCCTAGAAGTTAGGCCTGAAGAAAATGGAACAGCAAAAAAACGAGAGGTTTTTCTTTCTAAAAAAATGAAAGCGTCTATTTATTCGAAAGAGGGAAATAAAAAAGGGGAAGCCGTTTTGAATCCCGAGATCTTCGGCGCGCGGATTAATCACAGGCTGCTTGAGTTAGTCCAGAATGCTTACAGGGCTAATTTAAGGCGGGGGACTGCGGATACCAAAACGCGCAAAGAAGTCAGGGGCGGCGGCAAAAAACCTTGGCGTCAAAAAGGCACGGGGCGCGCGCGGCACGGTTCGATCCGTTCGCCGATTTGGAAAGGCGGCGGCACCACGTTTGGTCCGCATCCGAGAAGTTATTATGTGAATCTTCCTTCCACGATGCGCAAGCAGGCGCTCATTTCTGCTTTAAGTTTGAAGGGAGATCAAAAAAATTTACTGCTTCTGGAAGATGTGAAGTTGAAAAGCCCTAAGACAAGCGAATGGGCCGGAATCGTTAAGGCGCTCCCTCTGGAAGGTAAAAAGGCTCTTTGCGTAATCAAAGATTGGGATCTTAATCTGGCGCGCGCCAGCCGGAATATGCTCCGATGGGTAGAGATTCAGAAGGCCAAAGACATCAACGCCCATCATATCCTCCAAAGGGAAAAAATTATCATTGAAGAAGATGCCCTGCCGGTTCTGGGAAACCGGCTTTTAGGCGATCCGGCATCGAAGAAAAGTGAGGCGAAGGCGGAACATCGTGAAGAGAAAAAAGAGAGCGTCCGCCGGCCGCAGCAGGTTCAAGCCCCGAAAAAAACTGCTAAAAAAAAGGGTGAAGAATCATGAAACGCGGTATGTACGATGTCCTCTTTGAGCCGGTGATCACTGAAAAAATCACCCGGCAAAGCGAAAAAATGGGCAAATATGCCTTCCGGGTTCATCCGGGCGCCAACAAAAAAGAAATCAAGTCCGCGGTTGAGAAAATTTTTAACGTGCACGTGGTCCGCATCAATGTCATGAACAATGCCGGGAAATGGCGGCGGGTCCGCTTCCAGCTGGGAAAAACAGCGGACTGGAAGAAAGCTATTGTGACCCTCAAAAAGGGCGAAAAAATTGACATTACAACATCCTGAGGTTAAAAAATGCCGCTGATTAAATTCAAACCCACTACTTCGACGCGACGTTTCGGAAACGTTTCTGATTTTTCCGAAATCACGACGGACCGTCCGTATAAACCCCTTACCGAGATCCGCAAAAGGACCGGCGGGCGCAATGCTAACGGCCATATTACGGCCCGGCGCCGCGGTGGCGGGCATAAACGCCGAATACGGCTTCTTGATTTTAGGCGCAGTCGTTTTGGAGTTCCGGCTAAGGTTTTAACCGTCGAATATGATCCGAATCGAAGCGCGCGAATCGCCCTGATCGAATATCAAGATGGGCAAAAAAGCTATATCCTCTGTCCGGAAGGGCTTTTGGTCGGCCAGACCGTGATGAGCGGGGAGGCGGCGGAAGTCAAAATGGGAAATCATTTGCCTCTGAAGGCCATCCCTGAAGGGACGCCGATTCATAATGTCGAACTTTATCCGGGACGCGGAGGACAATTGGTGCGTTCAGGCGGCGCGAGCGCCCAGATCCTTTCAAAGGAAAACAAATACGCGCATATCAAACTTCCCTCAGGCGAGGTCCGGATGATTCCGCTTGAATCCTACGCCACCGTGGGGCAATGTTCCAACATAGATCATGAAAATATTTCTTTGGGAAAAGCCGGACGCCACCGCTGGCTGGGTGTCCGCCCTGCTTCGCGCGGTGTTGCAAAGAACCCGGTCGATCATCCGATGGGCGGGGGCGAGGGCAAATCCAAAGGCGGGAACCATCCGCAGAGCCCGTGGGGCCAGCAGTCTAAAGGATTAAAAACACGCAAGAAAAACAAACCCTCGAACAAATATATTGTGAAGGATCGAAGAAAATGAGCCGCTCTTCCAAAAAAGGTGTCTACGTCGACGAAAAGCTTCTTGGGAAAGTCCAAGCGGCCAAACAAAAAAATGACCGCCGCCCCATCAAGACTTGGTCGAGGCGCTCCACCGTGACTCCGGATTTCGTGGGCGTGACCTTATCCGTTCACAATGGAAAAATATTTCACAATGTTTTCGTCACGGAGAATATGGTGGGGCATAAATTGGGAGAGTTTTCTCCGACGCGAACGTTCAAGAAACACAGCACTTCTCAGGATAAGGCCAAGGCCTTGGCGTCCGGCGCGAAGACGTAACGGATAGAGAATATGAAAACGGAAAAAAACGAAACTATTTTAACCGAGCCGGCCGCCCTTAGCGCAAAATCGCTCCTTCGTTTTGTAAGAATTTCGCCTCGCAAGGTGCGGCCCGTCATTAATGCCATTCGCCGCCGCGGCGTTCAGGAGGCGCTTTATCTCTTGATGGCTTTAAGCAATAAAGCGGCCCGCATTACGGAGAAGGTTTTAAAAAGCGCTGCGGCCAACGCCAAGGTTTTAGGAATGCAGGAAGACCGGCTTTATATTTCAGACATCCGCGCCGACGGCGGGCCGTCGATGAAACGGTTTATGTCGCGTTCGATGGGCCGGTCGGACAGGATTCTGAAAAGATCCACGCACCTCTCTATTGTCTTGAAAGAAGGGAATGAAAAATCGGCGTCAGCGCCGGCCGGGGGAATGGCCGATTCCGCTGAGGCTGAAGGAAAAGAAAAAGGGAAAAAATCAAAAATGAAACTGCCGTTCGGCCGGGAAAAGAAAAAGGCCGCCGCGGCTGTGAGTTGAATAAGAGGAGGATATTTTGGGTCAGAAAGCGCATCCTTACGGATTAAGACTGGGTTACATTAGATCTTGGAAAGCGCGGTGGTTCGCTTCTAAAGAATTCAGCAATTACCTTCACGAAGACTTGAAGCTGCGGAAGTTTTTGAAAGAGAAACTCAGCTTCGCCGGCATTTCCAATATCGAGATTGAGCGCTCAAGCGGCCGTGTCAGGGTGCGCATTTTTACGGCAAGGCCCGGCGTCATCATCGGGCGGCGGGGCCAGGAAATCGATAAAGTCAAAGAAGAGTTGGCGAGTCTCACGCAAAGCGAACTTTTTGTGGATATTAAAGAAATTAAAACGCCGCAGACCGACGCCCAGCTTGTTGCGGAGAATGTCGCGCTGCAGCTTGAAAAACGGGTGGGATTCCGACGCGTCATGAAAA
The DNA here is from genome assembly GCA_023247035.1 of Candidatus Omnitrophota bacterium. GTDB lineage: Bacteria > Omnitrophota > Omnitrophia > Omnitrophales > Aquincolibacteriaceae > JAHFHG01. The sequence continues at coordinate 15,151 of JAHFHG010000022.1, read as the reverse complement.
AAGCCGTGCAGATGGCAATGGCCAAAGGCGCGCTCGGCATTAAGATCCTCTGCAAGGGAAGGCTTGGCGGAGCGGAAATAGCCCGCGACGAAAAATACCGGGAAGGAAAAGTTCCCTTGAATACCTTCCGCGCCGATGTGGATTATGGATTTGCCGTGGCCTTTACGACTTATGGAACGATCGGCGTTAAAGTCTGGATTTATAAAGGGGATATTTTGGTTAAAAAAGAGGAAGCGGCGCAAAAACGCGAGCGGGAATTGCAGCAGCAGCAGCTTCTGAGTCAAAAACAAGAAGCGGGGACAGAAGACAAGGAAGCAAAGAAAACTTCGGGCAAGAGTTCACGCTTGAGTCGTGGGGTTTCTCCAAAACCGGAAAGTTCCGAAGCGGTCTTGGAAGAGAAAACCCCAAAAGCTCCACAGTCTTCCCCTGAAAGATAAGTCAATCGGAGCAGGTGCGTTATGCCCTTAATGCCTAAACGAGTTAAATACCGCAAACAGCAGCGCGGATGGATGAACGGTATCGCCACCCGGGGAAGCAAATTATCCTTTGGAGATTATGGGTTGAAAGCGATCGACTGCGCCTGGGTTACCGCCATTCAGCTTGAAGCGGCTCGTGTCGCGCTTACGCGGCACGTGAAACGGGGCGGGAAAATCTGGATGCGGATTTTTCCCGACAAGGCTTATTCCAAAAAGCCCGCCGAAACCCGAATGGGCAAAGGAAAGGGAGCGCCCGAATATTACGTGGCGGTTGTAAAGCCCGGCCGGATTCTTTTTGAAATGGGCGGGATCCCCGAGGCCCTTGCCAAATCCGCCCTGCGTCTTTGCGCGCACAAACTCTCCTTCAGGACGAAATTTGTAAAACGGATGGGGGCCTAAAAAATGTTGGGAGCGGCGGAATTGAGGGCCTTGAGCGCTGAAGAACTTCAAGATAAAGCCAATAAATTAAAACATGAGTTGATGAAGCACCGCTTTCAGGCGAAAACGGGAAAGCTCGAACGGCAATCGGTGATCCAGGAAACGAAACGCGACGTGGCCAGGATCCTTACGGTGATGAATGAAAAGAAAAAAGAGGCCAAGTCATGACTGAAACGGAAGCAGTAAAGATCCGCAAAAGAATGCGGGAAGGTTGCGTGGTCAGCGATAAAATGCAAAAGACGCGTATCGTGGAAGTGACCCGTCTTGTCGAACACCCGCGATTTAAAAAAATTATCCGCCGGAAGGTGAAATATGCGGTCCACGACGAGAAGAATGAATCCAAGGCCGGCGACAAGGTGAGAATTGTAGAGACCAAGCCTCTTTCGAAAACAAAACGGTGGCGGCTGGTGAAGGTATTGCCTCAATGATTCAGTTGCGCACGATTTTAGATATTGCAGATAACAGCGGGGCAAAAAAAGCCTCTATGATCGGAGTCATCGGGCGTCACGGCAAGCGTATCGCCCACGTGGGGGATATTATTACGGCCAATGTGAAGGAAGCCCTGCCGGAGAGCAACGTGAAAAAAGGGGAAGTCGTCAAGGCGGTCATTGTGCGCACGCGCTCTCCGATTCACCGCAAGGACGGGTCTTCGGTTCGGTTTTCATCCAATGCCATTGTTTTGATCGATAATCAGAAGAATCCGCGCGGGACGCGCATTTTCGGTCCCGTAGCCCGTGAACTCCGGGACTGCGAGTTCACGAAAATTCTCTCTCTTGCTCCTGAGGTGGTGTAATGCGTATTCGTAAAGATGATCAAGTCGCAGTGATTTCGGGAAAAGATCGGGGGAAAAAAGGCCGCGTGATGAAAGTCTATCCTCAAGAAGGGCGTCTTTTGATTGAAAAGGTGAACTACCGGAAAGTCGCCGTTCGCAAGACCCAAGCCAATCCCAAAGGGGGGATTGTGGAAATGGAAGGATCGATCCCTATTTCGAATGTTCAGATGATTTGCCCGCGCTGCTCCAAGCCCACACGGATTGCATACACGATTTTAGCCGACGGTACAAGGCAGCGTTCTTGCAAGAAATGTCATGAGATTTTAGGAGAATAAGAATGAGCAAAACCGCTCCTTTGCCGCGACTTTTGGAAAGGTACCGCACCAAGGCCCTTTCGCTCATGAAAGAGGAATTCCATTATAGAAATATTATGGAGGTCCCGAGGCTTCAAAAAGTTGTTGTGAATATGGGGGTCAAAGAGGGGCAGGAGGACATTAAGATTATCGAGCAGTTATCCCAGGAATTAGCTCAAATCACGGGCCAGAAGCCTCTCATGACGCGCGCCAAAAAATCGATTTCCGCGTTTAAATTGCGGCAGGGCTCTCCGATCGGCCTTAAGGTCACTCTGCGCCGCAGACGGATGTACGAATTCATTGAAAGGCTTTTTAATGTGGCTATGCCGCGTATCCGGGATTTCCGCGGATACTCGGAAAGCAGTTTTGATGACAGGGGAAATTACACCCTCGGGCTTCAGGAGCACACCGTTTTTCCGGAGGTGGAGTTCGACAAAGTTAAAAAGGTGAAGGGAATGGACATTACCTTTGTGACCACGGCGAAAACCGGTAAAGAAGGCAGGCGTCTTCTTGAACTCCTAGGGCTGCCGTTCAAAAAAAGCTAAACTTAAGGAAGGGCTATGGCAAAGACTTGTTTGATCGTTAAGCAGCAGCGCGAACCGAAATTTAAAGTCCAAAAGTATCACAGATGTAAAAATTGCGGCCGTCCGCGGGGATTTATCCGAAAGTTTGCATTGTGCCGCATTTGTTTTCGCGAATTGGCCAACCAGGGAATTATTCCCGGCGTCATGAAGTCCAGCTGGTAAACAGGAGCGTCCTATGCCGGTCACCGATTTTGTAGGGGATTTTTTAACGGTCATTCGCAATGCGTCCCGGGCGAGAAAAGAAAAGGTCACGCTGCCCGCTTCGAATATGACCGTCAGAATTGCCGAGATCCTCAAAGAGGAAGGTTTTATAGAAAGCACGAAGGCTTTTTCCGAAGACAACAAACGCTTTGTCCGGATTCATCTCAAGTATATCTGCGGCAAGAAGCCGGCAATCCAAGGATTGCGCCGTATTTCCAAGCCTGGCCGCCGCAGGTATCTGGGCTATCAGGAAATCCCCCGCGTTCAGGGGGGGTTAGGCGTAGCTATTCTTTCGACCTCTAAGGGAGTTGTCACCGACCAGAGTGCAAGAAAGACGAAGATGGGCGGAGAGCTTTTGTGCACGGTTTGGTAGAAGAAAAATTAAAAGGAAAAACGAAAAATGAAAAAGGTATGCGTCCCTTCGGGACGGTGGAATATCGCGGAGCGAGTCCAAATTTTTTCCCTTTTACTTTTTCGTTTTAACTTTCAAAAATCGAGGAATTTATGTCACGCATTGGAAAAAAACCCGTAACGGTTCCGAATGCCGTAAAGGCAGACCTTTCAGGGAAACATCTGAGTCTCCAGGGGCCGAAAGGAAAGCTTGAGATGGCCATTCATCCGCGTCTTGGAGTCGTCCTGAAAGACGGCCAAATTGAGATCACAAGGCCGACGAATATCCGCACCGACCGGGCCCTTCACGGCCTCACCCGGAGTTTGGTTCAAAATATGGTGGCAGGAGTCACCCAGGGTTTTGTCAAAGAGCTTGAGATCGTGGGAGTCGGGTTTAAGGGGCAGGTGAAAGGCAAAATTTTTAATTTATCCTTAGGTTTTACCCATCCTATCGATTACGTCATCCCCGACGGGATTGAGATCAAGTGCCCCAACCCGACCCGCGTTGTTGTCAGCGGTATGGATAAACAAAAGGTAGGGCAGGCCGCGGCAGAGATCCGGGGCTTTTATGAGCCCGAACCGTATAAGGGCAAAGGGATCCATTATGTGGGCGAGGTCATTCGCCGCAAGCAAGGCAAGACCGTAGGGTAAGGATCATTTATGTCAAACAAAAAAGAATTAGGCAGGCTCAAAAGACACGGAAGGATCCGCAAGAAACTCTTCGGCACGCCGGAGCGCCCCCGGCTCAGCGTGCACCGTTCTTTGAATCATCTTCATGTTCAGGTTGTCGATGATACGAAATCGAGCACCCTTCTTTCGTTTTCCACCCTTCAGAAAGATTTTTTAAAAAGCGCGCCTAGGTCAGGGAAAGTAACCCAATCCGCCAAGCTCGGCGAGCTCTTGGGGGTCAAATTAAAGGAAAAAGGGATTCAGAAAATTTCTTTTGACCGCGGCGGTTATAAATATCACGGCCGAATCAAGGCGCTGGCGGATGGCCTGCGGCAAGCGGCCATCCAATTTTAGGCCAGTCCATATTAGGATAAGAGAAAGGAGATATTCATTTGGAGGGGACGGAACAAGAAAAGGTCACAACGACTCAACCCACGGCTCAACCTTTGAGTCCTGAGGTAAGAGTCAGGGCAGCGCTTCCCGCTAGCCGGTATGAAAAGGTGATTCAAGTCAACCGGTGCGCAAAGGTGGTTAAAGGCGGCAGGCGTTTTCATTTTAGTGCTTTGGTGGTGGTCGGCAACGGAGTGGGAGAAGTGGGGTATGCCTTGGGCAAAGCCAACGAGGTCGCCGATGCCATCCGCAAAGGCCTGGCCGCGGCGGATAAAAATAAAAAGAAATTTCCTCTAAAAGGCACAACGATCCCTCACGAGGTGATCGGCCGCTACGGCGCTGCAAAGGTTCTCTTGAAGCCGGCGGCGCCGGGCACAGGAATTATCGCCGGCGGGTCCGTGCGCGCGGTCTGTGAATCCTGCGGGATCAAAGATATTTTGACCAAAAGTTTGGGGAGCGACAATGCCGTGAATGTGCTTAAAGCGGCTCTCGACGGGCTCGCCCAGCTTGTCAGTTCAAAAGTTCGTAATGAGGAAGGGCAGGCGTCTTCATGAGGGCTAAATTTCCATTCAAAAAGAAAAGGAAAAGGCTGGGCTGCGGCATTGGTTCAGGACACGGTAAGACGTCCACGAAGGGCCACAAAGGACAGAAGGCCAGATCCGGGTATTCTCTGCGGCCCGGTTTTGAAGGCGGCCAGACTCCCCTTTATCGCAGGCTTCCCAAGCGGGGGTTCAACAATAATGCCTTCCGCCGTGAACTTTCGATTGTGAATTTAGAGGACATTGCCAAATTAGAGGAAACAGAAATCACGCCTGAACTTCTTCAAGCTAAGGGAGTTGTCAAAAAATTTAAGACAGGGCTGAAAGTCCTGGGCGAAGGCCAGCTCGCAAGACCGGTGACCGTGAAAGCTCACCGTTTCAGCGCTTCGGCAAAAACGAAAATCGAAAAAGCAGGAGGAAAGGTCGTTCTCCTTTAAGATTATGCTTCAAGCCTTCGGCAATATCTTTAAAGTTCCGGAACTGCGAAAAAAAGTTTTGTTTACCTTATTGATTATCATCATTTACAGGATTGGGGCCTACCTTCCGACTCCGGGCATTGACGGGGTGGCGCTGGCAAGATTTTTCGCCTCCATTGCCCGTACCGCGGGCGGCCAGCTTTTTGGGATTATGGGGATGTTTTCCGGCGGCGCGCTCCAGAAGGCCACGATTTTTGCGCTCGGGATCATGCCTTACGTTTCATCTTCCATTATTTTGCAATTGCTGACGGTTGTCATTCCCCAGCTTGAAAAGATGGCTAAAGAAGGCGGCGAGGAAGGCCGGCGGAAAATTATCCAATACACACGGTACGGGACCATCGTTCTTTCGATCATTCAGACTTTTTTTATCGCGCTCTGGCTTGAAAACCCGAATGCGTTTAATGGAATGGTCATTGTTCCGAATCCCGGCTGGGGTTTTCGTTTTATGACCATGCTGACGCTGACCACAGGCACGGCGTTTATTATGTGGCTCGGGGAACAGATTGACCAGTACGGAATCGGAAACGGAATGTCCATTATCATCACGGCAGGAATTATTGAATCGATTCCCACGGCGCTTTGGCAGACCTATCTTCTGCTTTCGCCTTTTGATCCTACCCACCAGCAGCTGGCGTGGTGGAAATTTGGTCTGATGATCGCCCTTTTTATCGGGACGGTCGTCGGGGTGATCCTGATCATTCAGGGCCAGCGCAAGATTCCCGTTCAATATGCAAAACAAATCCGCGGGCACCGGGTTTATGGAGGACAGAGCACTTATCTCCCGCTGAAAGTCAATCAGGCCGGAGTGATCCCGATCATTTTTGCGCAGTCGGTCATTCTTTTTCCTGCCACGATTGCGGGTTTTTTCCCCAAAGCGGGCGCGCTCACCGCGGCGGCGCGGCATTTAACGCACGGAACGCTGACTTACTCCGTGCTTTATGCGCTTTTAATTTTCTTTTTCACCTTTTTTTATACGGCGATTACTTTTAATCCTATCGAAGTCAGTGACAATCTTCAAAAGTTCGGAGGCTTTTTGCCGGGCATCCGGCCGGGAAAAAATACGGCCGAATATCTCGATTACGTCATGACCCGGATTGCGGCAAGCGGGGCCGTATTTCTGGCGATCATTGCTCTTTTCCCTAATTTTGTTTCTTCGCCCAGGATCCTGAATATTCCCTTTCTCGTGGCCAGTTTTTTCGGAGGCACCGGACTTTTAATTATTGTCGGCGTGGTGCTGGATTCGATGCAGGCGATTGAATCGCAGCTTCTCATGCGGCATTATGAAGGATTTATCCGAAGGGGAAAGCTCAAAGCTCGCAGGGCATCATGAAGCTGATCCTTTTGGGGCCGCCGGGCGCAGGGAAAGGGACGCACGCACGGATTTTGAGTGAAAAGTATCACGCGCCTCATTTGGCGACAGGGGAAATATTGAGGCAGCAGATCCGTGAGAAGACCCCGCTTGGACGGAAGGCAAAGGACATCATAGAAAAGGGAGGCCTGGTCCCGGATCAGATCGTCAATGCAATGATGTTTCAGGTAATGGGGCGGATAGGGACTGAAGGCGGGTTTATTTTGGACGGATTCCCCAGGACGCTCGGCCAAGCTGAGGCGTTGGAAGATTTTTTAGCTGAGGAGAAAACAAAGCCTGATACGGTTTTGAATTTCCAGACCTCCGAGAAGGTGATTATTGACCGCTTGTCGGGGCGGCGGGTATGCCCGAAGTGCGGCGCCAATTATCATATTCGAAATATCCCGCCGAAAAAAGCCGGGATTTGCGATTCGTGCGGCGAAAAACTGACTCAGCGTAAAGATGATGAGCCCGAGACGATTAAGCATCGGCTTCGGATGTACGAGAGCGAAACCAAGCCGCTTATTGATTTTTATGCAAAAAGGAATTTGCTGAAGGATGTCCCGGGTGATTATGACGTCCCGGAACTGCAGGCTGAATTAGCATCGTTCTTTGATGAATTAAAGCTCGTGAAATGATTTCGCTTAAGTCCGCGCGCGAAATCCAAATGATCCGGGAAGCCGCTGAAGTTTTGAAAAAGATATTTGCGAAAGTCAAGCCGGCTGTGAAGGCGGGCGTTTCCACCGAGGAGCTTGATGCCTTGGCGGAAGCGGTGATAAGGAAAGCCGGAGGAGAGCCGGCATTCAAGGGATACCGCGGTTTTCCGAAAACGGCGTGCATTTCCCTGAATGAAGAAGTGGTGCACGGGATCCCCGGAAAAAGACGCTTAAAAGACGGCGATCTCGTGAGTTTTGATATCGGCGCAAAAGTCGACGGCTATTATGCCGATGCGGCCCGCACCTGGGGCGTTGGGAATTTGGATGAAAATAAAAAAAAACTTATCGAAACGGCCCGGGGAGCTTTTCAGGCGGGCCTGGCTGCTTACCGGCCCGGCTGCAGGATCGGGGATCTGTCCGCTGCCATCCAAACGTTTATTGAGGCAGAGGGGTATCAAGTGGTTCGTGATTATGTAGGACATGGGATCGGCCGGGCGCTTCACGAAGATCCGCAGGTCCCCAATTACGGCCGGCCGGGCCAGGGCCCAAAAATCGAAGCCGGACTTGTATTGGCGATTGAGCCGATGGTGACAGAAGGGAATTATCAGGTCGAAACACTCGAAGATCATTGGACGGTCGTCACCAAAGATAGAAAACTTTCAAGTCATTACGAAGACACGCTTGTTTTTACGGAAAAGAGTTATATCAATCTGACTGGAGAATGAAAGTCATTCAATGCCGAAAGAAGACGCCATTGAAGTGGAAGGAACGGTGATCGAGCCCTTACCCAATGCGATGTTCCGGATTGAGCTGGGAAACGGTCACAAGGTGCTGGCGCATATTTCCGGAAAAATGCGGATGCACTATATCCGGATCCTTCCGGGCGACAAAGTGAAAGTAGAACTGTCCCCTTATGATTTGGCGCGGGGCAGAATCACGTTCAGAGTGAAACAGTAGCGTTCACTTAAGAGGGCGCTTTAAATGAAAGTTCGAAGTTCGGTTAAAAGAATTTGTGAAAATTGCAAGATTGTCCGCCGCAAACGCATTGTTTACGTGATCTGCAGCAATCCGAAACATAAGCAGCGGCAGGGATGAAAAGAAGAACACGTTATAAGTCCTAAGTGTTAAGTATAGAAAAGACACGCGGTCTGGATCAGATGATTTTCTTACGACTTAACGCTTATCTTACAACTTAATTTAAGGAGCCGATATGCCACGTATTTTAGGGGTTGATATTCCCAGAGAAAAGAAAATTGAATTTGCGCTGGCCTATCTTTACGGGATTGGAAAATCCAATTCCAAGGAAATCCTTGCCGAGGCCCAGGTGGATCTTCATAAGCGCGCGAAAGATTTGACGGAAAAAGAAATTTCCGCGATTACCTTGGTCATTCAGAAAAATACAAAAGTCGAAGGGGATCTCAGGCGGGAGGTTCAGATGAATATCAAGCGTCTTATGGACATCCGCTGCTACCGGGGGACACGCCACTTAAAAGGGCTTCCTGTCCGGGGTCAGAGATCCAGGACCAACGCGAGGACGCGCAAGGGGCCCCGCAAATCCGTCGGCGGGCTGAATAAAAAACCGCCTTCACCTAAATAATTTTTCGGCTCAAAAAAAAGTCGCAAGAGAGGAAAATCAAATGGCAAAAAAAAAGAAAGTCAAGCAGGTCACTCACGGAGTCGCGCATATTCTGGCGAGTTTCAATAATACGGTCGTGACGATTACCGATCTCCAAGGGAACACGGTTTGCTGGGCATCCTCGGGCGCTGCGGGTTTTAAAGGATCCAAGAAGTCCACGCCTTTCGCGGCGCAAATTGCATCCGAACAAGCTGCAAAAAAGGCGCTCGAGTTTGGGATGAAAGAAGTTCAAGTTTACATTAAAGGCCCGGGAGCCGGACGCGAGTCGGCCATCCGGGCGTTGCAGGCCGCAGGATTGCAAGTCAGCGCTATCCGCGATGTTACGCCCATTCCTCACAATGGATGCCGGCCGCCTAAGCGAAGGAGGGTTTAAATGGGAAGATACACTGGGCCTGTGATTCGTCTCAACCGGCGCGAAGGAGTGAACCTCGCTCTCAAGGGCAGACGAAGCACGGATGAAAAATATGAAAAAAGGATAGGCCAGCCCCCGGGCCAGCACGGCAAAAATCGTCAGAAACTTTCCGATTACGGGGTGCAGCTGCGTGAAAAGCAAAAGGTAAAACGGATTTACGGAATGCTCGAACGCCAGTTTCGCGTATTTTTTGCTCGGGCCGTTAAAAAAAGAGGAGTCACAGGGGAAACCTTAATCCAGCTTCTCGAGCGGAGGCTTGACAATGTCGTTTACCGGCTCCTTTTCGCCTCTACGCGCCGGGAAGCAAGGCAGATGGTAAGCCACGGACTTATTTTTGTAAATCATCAGCCGGTGAATATTTCGTCTTATCTGGTCAAAGAAGGCGATAAAATCAGCGTGAGAAAGAAAGAGGCGACGGTGAACCGGGTGAAAGCGGCTCTGGAGAAATGGCAGGATCTTCAGGTCCCGGGCTGGCTGAGCCTTCATCGCGACAGTTTGGAAGCTCAGGTCGTCCGCCTGCCGACGAAAGCGGATGCCGCTCTTCCTGTCGAGGAATCGCTGATCGTTGAATTGTATTCAAAGTAAATCAAATTTTACGGCCCCAAAGGGGTTTGTCTTTGCAAGTAGGATTTTTTCCAAGGGAGGATTAAATTATGGGAATACGATGGAAAACTTTTGAAATGCCAAAGCGTCTTGAGGCGGAAAAAGCAACCCTAACGCCGACGTACGGCAAATTCGCGGCCGAGCCTTTTGAAAGAGGATACGGGACAACTGTAGGCAATGCCCTTCGCCGCATTTTGATTTCGTCGATTGAGGGCGCGGCCGTGACCGGCATTAAAATTGAAGGAATGCTTCACGAATTCTCGACCTTGGACGGCGTCTTTGAGGACGGCGCGCAGATTGTTTTAAACATCAAGAAGCTTGTCCTCAAATATCACGGCAAAGGATCGAAAAAAATCCGCATTGACGTGAAAAAGAAAGGCCCGGTCGCCGCCCGTGATATCCAGGCCGATGAGACGATTGAAATTGTCAATCCGGATCTCATCATTTGCAACTTGACTAAGGATATTCCCTTGCGGATTGAGATGGAAGTTGGCCGGGGACGTGGTTATGTCCCCGCTGAAAAAAATAAACAAGAAGGCTCGGAGATCGGTGTGATCCCTGTGGATTCCATTTTTTCTCCCATTCTCAAGGTCAATTTTACCGTTGAAGACACCCGTGTCGGCCAGATGACGGATTACGACCGGCTCATTCTTGAGATTTGGACAAACGCCGCCATTATCCCCGAGGAAGCCCTTCTCTACGCCTCGAACATCCTCCAGCGGCATTTAGATATTTTTGTCAATTACGGGGAATTGCCCGTTGAAGAGGAAGAAGAGGAAGAAGAGGATTTGGCTTTTAAAGAGATCGTCACAAAGCCGATCAGTGAGCTGGAGCTTTCGGTGCGCAGCGCAAATTGCCTTGAAGCCGCTAATATTAAAACCATCGGCGATTTAGTTCAAAAGACCGAGGCTCAAATGCTCAAATATAAAAACTTCGGGAAAAAATCACTGACCGAAATTCAGAGCATTCTTTCCGGCATGGGGCTTGCTCTCGGGATGAATATTGACGAACGGTTAAAAGGCAAAAAGGCTTCAGCGGCGTCCGGTGCATCGGCGGTTGGGACTTCTCAGCAGAATGCTTGATAAACCTGACCAAAGGCCTTAAGGGAACTTTATTATGCGACATCAGAGATTAAGAGGAAGGCTGGGCGTTAAAACGAAGCACCGCAAGGCGCTTTTAAGGAACCTGGTGCGGAATCTTGTGATCCATAAGCGGATCAAGACGACTCTGGCCAAGGCCAAGGCGGCGTGCTCGTTTGCCGATCGGATGGTGGAGCTTGCAAAAAAAGGCGATCTGCATTCCCGCCGTCTTTTGATTTCCCGGTTGGGGTGCCCGCAAACCGCGCGGCTTCTGGTGGATCAAATCGCGCCTCATTTTAAGGAGAGGCACGGAGGATACACGCGCGTTCTTCATCTCAGTCCTTGGCGGGTGGGGGACGGAAGTCAAATGGCCCTTTTGGAATTTACCGCAATCATGGAAGCGCCTGAAAAATCCAAAAAACCCAAAAAGGCGAAGAGGGAAAAGGAAAAAGAATCGCGGCCTGAAGTCTCAACGGAAAAGTCCAAGAAGGAAAAGGAAACGCCTGTCTCTGAAGCCGCTCAGGAGAAAGAAAAAAAGCCGGCGGCTCCCAAAAAAGAATCAGAAAAGAAAGGCGGCTTTCTCAATGCCCTCCGTAAATTCCTTAAAGGGGACGAAGAATCCCATTAAGATCCCCCTTGCGCAGAGGGCGCTTTCCGTTTCTCCTTCCGTAACCTTGGCGATCGCGGCCAAGGCCAAGGAAATGCAAGCCAAAGGATTGGACGTTGTTTCCTTGAGCGCAGGCGAGCCTGATTTCGATACCCCCGGACACATCAAAGACGCCGCCATTGCAGCCCTTCAGCAAGGCTTTACAAAATACACGCCCGTAAGCGGCACGCCTGAGCTGCGCAGAGCCGTTGCCGCCAAACTCCGCCGGGATCAGGGCTTAACGTTTTCGCCGAATCAAATCGTTGTTTCTACCGGAGCCAAACACGCCATTTTCAACGTCCTCTTTGCGTTGTTGAATCCGGGCGACGAGGTTTTAATCCCTTCTCCTTATTGGTTAAGCTACCCTGAAATGGTCACAGTCCTTGGGGGACGGCCTGTCTTTATCCAGACTACGGAAATCACCGAGTTTAAGCTGACGCCTGAGGCTTTGAAGAAAGCCGTTCATTCAAAAACCAAAATTTTAATTTTAAATTCTCCTTCGAATCCGACCGGCGCCGTTTATTCCCGCGAGGAACTTTTAGGGCTTATCGAAGTTTTGCGGGATTTCCCCCAAGTCCTCATCTTAAGCGATGAAATTTATGAGAAACTTATATTCGACGGCCGGAAACATTATTCGATGGCCTCACTCGATCCTGAGATCGCAAAACGAACGGTGATCATCAATGGCTTGAGCAAGGCGTATTCAATGACCGGCTGGCGCCTCGGCTACGCAGCGTGCCCCCATACCGAATTGTCCGAAGCCGTGGGAAGTATTCAAAGCCACTCCACTTCCAATCCTACCTCCTTTGCCCAGGCCGGCGGCGTGGCGGCATTGGAAAAAGGAGAAGAGGACGCCGCGAAAATGTGCAAGGTTTTCGAGGCAAGGCGCGATCTTTTTTATCAGCAAATCGCCGTGATTCCTAAGCTCAAGCCCTTCCGCGCGCAAGGCGCTTTTTATCTTTTTGTGAATATCCGCGATACGGGGCTGAGCTCCCTTGAGATCTCAGAAAAACTGCTTGAAGAAGCCTTGGTGGCCGTGGTCCCCGGCAAACCTTTCGGAAGCGATTCCCACATTCGGTTGAGTTTTGCCGCTTCAGAAAAAAATCTCGAAGAAGCAAGCCGCAGAATTTCCGCCTGGTTGAAGAAGCGGTAGATTTTTTTCATCCCACGCGTTTCTTCAGATTTTTTTAAATTTATTTTTTCCTTCATCCTCAAACTGAAAATTGAAAAGCAGGATTCCCGCTTGAAGAAGTCTATGGCGTCTCTCACGCCTTTACAGCTACAATAAATCCAAATGAAATCCTACGTCGAAAAAATAAAAGTCGGACAGGCTCTTGAAAGGGACGAGCTCCAAGATCTTTTAAACGAATTGCACTATCAAAAAAAAGATTTTGTCTCGCGGCCCGGGGAATACGCAAGGCGGGGAGGTGTTTTTGATATTTATCCCGTCACTTACCGCTCGCCGATGAGGCTTGAGTTCGAAGGAGACGCCCTTGCCTCGATTCGGGATTTCTCGCCGATCGACGGCGAGTCCCTGGCGCATTTCGAGGAGATTTTTTTAATCCCGCTCAGTGAAATTTTTTCCAGAAAAATCGCGCGCGCGGCCGATGAATTTGAAAACTTCAAGCCTCTGGCCAAGGTCAAGGCCCTGCGGCCGGGGGATTTTGTGGTCCACCTCAAATACGGGATCGGCCGGTTTCTCGGGACAAAATTTCTGCAAATCAAAGGCGAGAAGCGCAGGCATATTGCCATTGAATATGCGGATCGCGAGATTCTTTATTTGGAGACGAGCGAACCGATGGAACGTTACGTGGGCGGACAAGGACGGCCGCCTAAACTGACCAAGCTCCACGGCAAAGAATGGGAAAGGATCAAAGAAAAAACCCGCCGCGCGGTCGCCGGCGTCGCCAAGGAAATGATTGAGATTCAGGCCAAGCGAAGCCTTGGAAAAGGATTCGCCTTTCCCTCTGATCATCCGTGGCAGAAAGAATTTGAGGCCCAGTTCCGGTTCCAGGAAACTCCGGATCAAAGGAAAGCGACGGACGAAGTCAAAAAGGATATGGAAAACGCGCGGCCTATGGACAGGCTCCTTGCGGGCGACGTGGGCTACGGAAAAACCGAAGTGGCGGCACGGGCCGCTTTCAAAGCGGTCACCAGCGGCCGCCAGGTCGCGATCCTTGTGCCGACCACCATCCTTGCGGAGCAGCATTTTTATGTTTTCAAAAACCGGCTGCAAAATTTTCCCGTTACGGTGGAGGTCCTTTCCCGGTTCCGGGAAAAAAGCGAGCAAACAGGAGTTGTCGCTTCTTTAAAACAAGGCACGACCGATATTGTGATCGGCACCCACCGCCTTCTTTCCAAGGACATTCAATTTAAAAATCTTGGCCTTTTAATCATCGACGAAGAGCAGCGTTTCGGCGTCAAGCATAAAGAAAAGCTGAAGCAGCTGCGCGAAGAAGTGGATATTCTGACCCTGACGGCCACGCCGATTCCGCGCACGCTTTATATGTCGCTGGTCGGGATCCGCGATATGTCGGCGATTAATACCCCGCCCCAAATGCGCCTTCCGATCGAGACCTATGTCGTGGAATACGACGATCAAAAAGTCAAAGAGGCGATTGAGAAGGAACTGGCGCGCGGAGGGCAGGTTTATTTCATCCACAATAGAATCCATTCGATCGAGAAAATCCGCGCTCGCCTCCAAGAGATTCTTCCGCGCGTTCATTTCAGCGTCGCCCACGGGCAAATGACGAGCGGAGAGCTTGAAACCGTGATGGAGGCCTTTATGGAGCGGCGCGTGGACTGCTTGATCGCGACCAATATCATTGAGTCCGGGATTGATATTCCTAACGTGAACACCATTCTTGTGAACCGCTCGGACCTTTTCGGCCTTTCGGACCTTTATCAGCTTCGCGGGCGGGTGGGAAGATATCACGAAAAAAGACAGGCTTACGCTTATTTTCTGGTCCCGCGGAACTGGAGGCTCACTCAGGAAGCGGAAAAACGCCTGGCGGCCATTGAAAGGTTCACGGACCTGGGATCGGGTTTTAAAATCGCGCTGGAGGATTTGGAAATCCGCGGGGCGGGCAATCTCTTAGGCCACGAGCAAAGCGGATTTATTCATGCCGTCGGGTTTGATCTCTATTGCCGGATGCTGCGCAAGGCGGTTGAAGAGTTAAAATGATCCAGGTGACGTCAATTAAATTGCGTGGAATTCCCGGCTGTTCTATAATTTCATTTTCTGGTCGGGGCAGGATATGCCTCGCCTGCAGGCGAAGGCTTTCAGGTCAACAACTCCGGAGGAGCTAGTACGGTGTCAATTTTATTTTTGTCATTCGGGAATGACAATTTTAAACTTGACGAGGTACTAGGGGATATCAGCGCTACCGGAAGAGTTCGCATACGGTTTACGATTGTCAATACCCCTTGGTTTGGACAACGAAATATCGTTATCGGGTGCGACCCCAGGAGGGGTCACAGAAG